>NZ_JADYXH010000003.1:0-468136 GCF_015864395.1 Pseudoalteromonas sp. SWYJZ12 | reverse complement strand
TTTCTTATCATCTACATATAGTACCAAATGGGTGTGATTACTCATTACGGCATAAGCACATACATCAATACAAAATATTTTTGCGAGCATAAGTAACTTATCTTCAACCCAACCTCTACGATGCTCGTAAGATTGACCTGTAAAACGGTCTTCGCCACATAAAAATGCACGACGCACGCAACGCGAAATACAATGGTAATATTTTGTATCAACCAGACTTATTTGACGTTTTCTTGCTATTGCCATGTGGCACCTGCTTACTTTTCACACTACACAAAGGCTAGCCTCTAACTTCGAAAAGTGCAAAATTTAAAGTGGGTGTCTGGTTAATTTTTCTCCGTCTTCGCCACATAAAAATGCACGACGCACGCAACGCGAAATACAATGGTAATATTTTGTATCAACCAGACTTATTTGACGTTTTCTTGCTATTGCCATGTGGCACCTGCTTACTTTTCACACTACACAAAGGCTAGCCTCTAACTTCGAAAAGTGCAAAATTTAAAGTGGGTGTCTGGTTAATTTTTCTCCCACTATTAAAAGTTGCAATTAATAGACAAATTTTACTAGTTGCCCACCTCAGGACGTTTTGTTATATGTACATTAATTCAAGTCTATTTCAGGGTGTTCTTTAATCCCGTACATTTTTTCCATTATTTTAAGTAAAAATCTAAAGAGGGCATATTCATTTCTTCACGCCGTTTATCTACATTAGTTTCATCTTCTATAGGGCTAAACACAACTTTACCTTCACTCACGTCAGCTTGAGTACCATAGATTTGTTTCTTTCCTTGTGCAATAAGAGCTCTATCAGTTAAAAGAGCAACTTGTTGTCCGCTAACACCTTCGCCATTCAAATATGATTGCTTTAAATAAGGAAGCATTTTTACTTTAAATGCAACATCAGGTGAATGCTGGATGACTAAAAATGCTGCTCCAACTCCTTTAACTCCGACTAAATCCCTTGTTACCCAATGATGCTTTTTAATGATAGCTTTAAGTTTTCCTGTATTACTTTCATCTATTTTCATCATTTGTTCTAGGAGTGCTTTAGGCGGGTTTTGCCACCCAGCTTCTCCTATTTTATTTCGAATATGTTGATCTTCAATTTCCATTTCAATTAGTTCTTTTTGCAGAGGAAGGTTAATTTCGGCAAAAGAATAAAAAGGTATAATCAACAGTAAAAATAGGTAACGCATCAACTGAACTCTCCTTGTACATATAACGCCCCACTGTTATTTGTCCTGTTTGAGTGGCTTGTTATACGTACCTACAACGGAAACCATTTTTTATATTTTTGTTTCCGGGCTAACTCCACAGCATCAATTATCTCGTCTCGTTTTGACGTTGAACAAAAAGCTAAATACTCATCAACCTTTTTCCCCGACCAACCTGGAGCAGCAGCTAAGACCCAAAAGTGCATTCCATCATTGTTGTTTTTAGCGGCAACATAATTAATTATTTTTTCTATATCTAGATTCACTGGCACTACTTTAAGCATTGCCATTGCTCGAATAGCTCCGTCAATAAGCATGTCGTTTTCTGTATCTATGGCTTCAAATATCGTTGTAACATCCTGTTCATTTTGCATAGATAATCTTTGGATTGCATCACCTATAGCGACATAAACCATTGTCGCTTCGAAAGTTTGGTGTGCAAGTGATTGAAGGAATTCCAGCGCAGGTTTATAGCCACATTCTCCAATGGCCATAATCATTTGATACTGAGTTTCCCAAGTACGTAAATCTTTAAGTTCTTCTTTTAAAGCACTTAATAGAAAGGGGCCAGCATCAATATTTTTAAGTTTACGTAATTTCTTAGTCGCAGAGCGTCGTTTAGGTGACTTTTTATCCTTAAGCTGCAAAATTATTTCATCTAGCACAAAACCCTCCTGTACGTATAACGAGCCTGTAGATTAACTCGTTTTTAAATTTGTTTTTATTGATAAACAAACCATAGCTGAGTTCCTATTTTGGTTCAATTGATTACTGTATTTTTACGCAGAATATAGAAGTGTTTGATATTGTTTTAATTGGCGTTTTGGAAGGGATTACGGGTGTTTGAGTGGCTTTTATTTAGAGTAAGAGGGCTTACCCTTCTTAATGCATCGTGTTTTGCAGCTTTTCTATATTATGAACAAGGCAATACAGTTGTCACACAATAAAGTAAAGGCATTCACTTTCGCTTGACCCCGTAAGGTCAGTTTATTCATGCCTTTATTCACTGTAATATTCCGCTTTTTATTTAAAGGAAAGCCGGTTTAATACAGCCGAGTCGTTTTCCATTCTTTAATAAACAGCTATCGTAGCCCGATTGGGCTGTCTATTTTTACTTTCATTTTGTCTACATAGCTCAGCTTTTTGCGTGATTCATTATTTATAATAATGCACTCTTCATACTGTTTTTGTTGACATTTTTCACATTAATTAGGATGGGTGTCATCCTAATTAATGTGATTTATAAATTGAAATTAAAATCTACAGCTTCAACGGTAACTACATCACCAGATTGCATTTCAATATAGTATTCTAATGGTGCCTTAAAACCAGTGCCGTTAATGCTAGATGACGGCCCCCACTCTTCATTGTGTGGAATAGATAGTCCAGTTACCAAATTAAAGCTTAAGGTAAATTCGATAATCTTACTTTGTTCTTTACTGAAAAAATTACCATTCACACTCAAAGCCTTTACTTCCCATAGATACGATATGGACGTTATTGTTGCATCATGTAGCGGTAAATCTTCAAATTTCATATGGTGCTCGTCTTTTCACATAACGAGCCTGTAGATTAACTCGTTTTTTATTTATTTTTATTGATAAACAAACCATAGCTGAGTTCCTATTTTGGTTCAATTGATTACTGTATTTTTACGCAAAATATAGAAGTGTTTGATATTGTTTTAATTGGTGTTTTGGAAGGGATTACGGGTGTTTGAGTGGCTTTTATTTAGGGTGAAAACGCTTATCCTTCTCAATGCATCGTGTTTTGCAGCTTTTCTATATTATGAACAAGGCAATACAGTTGCCACACAATAAAGTAAAGGCATTCACTTTCGCTTGACCCCGTAAGGTCAATTTATTCATGCCTTTATTCACTGTAATGTTCCGCTTTTTATTTAAAGGAAAGCCGGTTTAATACAGCCGAGTCGTTTGCCATTCTTTAATAAACAGCTATCGTAGCCCGATTGGGCTGTCTATTTTTACTTTCATTTTGTCTACATAGCTCAGCTTTTTGCGTGATTCATTATTTATAATAATGCACTCTTCATACTGTTTTTGTTGGCTTTTTTCCTAATGATTAGGATGGGTGTCATCCTAATCATTCACTTTGAGCGTAATGGTGCAAAAGTTTGAGTGGGTGTCTAGTTTATTGTTTTCTAAATAAAACGTAGTCTTTAGTTTTAAAAAGAGCAAAATTTAGAGTGGGTGTCTTGTTTGTTTTTGTTTTTCATAATAATTAGGATGGGTGTCATCCTAATTATTGATTATTAGGAGAAACTTCTCTTAAGCCATAAATGTATTCAGGTATATTTATCAAATTTCTCATATAGATATCCATATCTAAATCAATAAAAAACTCTTGAGTAGAATAGTCTTTCTCTACTTTCCAAAAGGATCGTCCAATAATTGAAGCTTCATATTTTCCATTATCATTTTTCTTCAAGAAGACAACATAATTATGGTAAATATCAAATAATGGCTGACTGATTCTTCCAATGCTCCAATCAATATCAATTTTTTTGTGATTGTCGGTTCCATTTATAACTTTCAGGACTTTTACTTTTGTTACGCCATATACTTCATCAATTCGTTTCATTTCTTGAAATTGCCATAAGACACCCTGCTCGTTTTTTGCACTAACTAAAACGTAGTCCTAAATTTTGAAAAGAGCAAAATTTAGGATGGGTGTCACTGTTAATCGCCATTTGAGGTTAAAAGAACAAAATTTAGAGTGGGTGTCTAGTTTATTGCGTCCCGATGAATCAACTTACTTAACGGCATTGAAAAGTAAGGGATCACCGCTGTTAAAATTTGCGGTGGAAAGTGAGCTTTAGCGCTTGCTGTCCACCTCAGGGCGTGTTGTTAGTACATTGTGCTAAGAGAGATATCATTAATGCCAACTCTTTGATAATAAATAGGTAAATTGAACTCATCACGCAGCTTACGAAGATACTTTATAGCCACCTCATTTACAGAATGATCTCCTACAACAACTAACTTTTGAGGGACCACATCAGAATCCCAATACCCATACTCCAAAAGCTGCCCAAGAGCTTCACGAATGCAAAGCTTTAATGTGGAGTTTGTTTTTATTTCATAAAATATAAAACCTTCAGTATTTTTAACTACTGCATCAACCCTTGTTCCAAACTTTGTTAAGCACTCGTCGCCAACATTTACTACGCCATACTTATTGGAAAGTAACTGACAAAGTTTAAGCTGAAGTTCATTATGTTTAAATTTTACTTCAAACTTCTTTGCTGGGGAGCTATAAGTTCCATACAGTTTTTTATCTTCACTAAATCCACTAAAAGTAAAACTAGCACTCTTGCTTAGTATTGATTCGTTTAAAGATGTATTGCTTTCAACATACTCATATATTGGAAGTAGCTGATCGAACGTTTGAAGAACATGTTCGTAATCAATGCTGTCAGCATCACACAAGAGGCCAAAGAATATAAAATTTCCTTCCTGAAAGTGAGTCAGTTTAATTTCAGATATTTTCTTTATCTCACTTCTTCCACTCGGTGAGTGCACCCACATTTTTATGTTATCTAAATCATGAGTATTTGCTAGTAGATACTCATTAAACCGTAGTATTTTAACTTCAAAATCTGAAATATCAGGAAGTGTTCGACTTAATTGCAGTGAAAGGGCTAGTCCATACCTAAACCCCTCTTTTTCTGTGCCTATATTAAACTGAAGTTCTGTTCGTCCACCGGAATGAAATGCCCAATCCTCATCAATGGTTTGATCACTAAATATATTTAACGTTTTAGGCCTAGATATATCTTTTATTTTTGATCTTAGCCTCTGTAACTTACCAACTTGATAGCTTTTAGATCTATTATTTAACTCGTTACATATTTCTCTAATATCCATATATGTAGGTAAACTCCTAATGTACTAACGAGCCTGTAGATTAACTCGTTTTTAAATTTGTTTTTATTGATAGACAAACCATAGCTGAGTTCCTATTTTGGTTCAATTGATTACTGTATTTTTACGCAGAATATAGAAGTGTTTGATATTGTTTTAATTGGCGTTTTGGAAGGGATTACGGGTGCTTGAGTGGCTTTTATTTAGAGTAAGAGGGCTTACCCTTCTTAATGCATCGTGTTTTGCAGCTTTTCTATATTATGAACAAGGCAATACAGTTGCCACACAATAAAATAAAGGCATTCACTTTCGTTTGTCCTCGCAAGGTCAGTTTATTCATGCCTTTGTTCACCGTAATATTCCGCTTTTTATTTAAAGGAAAGCCGGTTCGGTACAGCCGAGTCGTTTACCATTCTTTAATAAACCGCTATCTTCTTCCGATTGGACTGTCTATTTTTACTTTCATTTTGTCTACATAGCTCAGCTTTTTGCGTGATTCATTATTTATAATAATGCACTCTTCATACTGTTTTTATTGGCTTTTTTCCTAATGATTAGGATGGGTGTCATCCTAATCGTACATTTTTTCCATTATTTTTAAGTAAAAATCTAAAGAGGGCATATTCATTTCTTCACGCCGTATATCCACATTAGTTTCATCTTCTATAGGGCTAAACACAACTTTACCTTCACTCACGTCAGCTTGAGTGTCATAGATTTGTTTCTTTCCTTGTGCAATAAGAGTTCTATCAGTTAAAAGAGCGACTTGTTGTCCGCTAACACCTTCGCCATTCAAATATGATTGCTTTAAATAAGGAAGCATTTTTACTTTAAATGCAACATCAGGTGAATGCTGGATGACTAAAAATGCTGCTCCAACTCCTTTAACTCCGACTAAATCCCTTGTTACCCAATGATGCTTTTTAATGATAGCTTTAAGTTTTCCTGTATTATTTTCATCTATTTTCATCATTTGTTCTAGGAGTGCTTTAGGTGGGTTTTGCCACCCAACTTCTCCTATTTTGTTTCGAATATGTTGATCTTCAATTTCCAGTTCAATTAGTTCTTTTTGCAGAGGAAGGTTAATTTCGGCAAAAGAATAAAAAGGTATTATCAACAGTAATAGGTAACGCATCAACTGAACTCTCCTTGTACATATAACGAGCCTGTAGATTAACTCGTTTTTTATTTATTTTTATTGATAAACAAACCATAGCTGAGTTCCTATTTTGGTTCAATCGATTACTGTATTTTTACGCAGAATATAAAAAGGTTTGTTGTTGTTTTAATTGGCGTTTTGGAAGGGATTACTGGTGTTTATGTGCACAATTTAGGATGGGTGTCTTTGTTATTTTCCGTTGGACTTTAATTTACACCCATCAATGGCAAACATGTTGCGGCCTATCAAGTCTTCCTCATCACATATCATCAGCACTTGCGTGAAAAGTGGCTCAATCTGTTCATGCATTTTAGCCACAAAACCCGCTATAGATGTGTAATGTGGCTGGATATCACCCGACACACTCATAAATAAAATATTATGCTCGCAAGCCTTTGCAATCCGACGGCTACTGATAAAACCATGTGCATAGCCCAGTAAAATAATCTTTAGCATTACCGAAGGCAGATACGCAGCAGCGCCCGTTTTGTCGTTGTTATACCACGCGTCAAATCCCGATAAATCGAGTTTGTTTTCGACGATATAACAAAGGGCATATTCAAATGTGCCAGGCAAAATTTGCTCAGCGAAATTGATAGGAATGAATTTATTTTGACAGGATAAGTCAGGCTTGTAGTTAGCCATAACAGTTTACCGTGGGTGAATAATATCTATTAGATCACAGCGAACAGATGGATTCAAGGTTAAAAAGCAACCAACCAAGAATAGTTGGATACGTTCCTAAAAAGAGTAATTCTACAGCCTCAACGCCTCGTTAAGAGGCAAAAAATTGTTGGCTAAAATTAGCGACGAAGGAGCAAAAGCCAACTGTTTTTTGTCCTTTTAAACGACTTGTTAGGCGAATTTACCAATCCATATTAGCCGCTTGATCGAATTGGTAATTTAAATGCTCAACAAAACTTTCCATATCTTCCATTGAAACCATAGCTCTCGAATATGAGCCATCATTAGCCATTGTAAGAATTGTAGGCAAACCGCTATCCATAACATAGTACATTGCTGGTTGTATTTCAGACGACCATAAATGCTCAATAAAACGTTCGAGTAAAGATATCACCTCATCCTCATTGAACGAAAGCTCTCCAAAAAGTGAAAACTTATTTTTGCCTTTTTGGTGAGGCATCAATACTGGAACAGCGCCTGCACTTGAGTGAAAGGTGAAGGTTTCACCATTTTTACCAAATGCGCCATGAGCAATAAAGTTCCTAAATTGCCTTCTTAAGAAAATTAATTCATCAAAGAATATTTTATTTTCTTTGATGTTAATATCTATTGCAGTAGTGTATTTCACTTGCCATTCAGCACCTGCTAGATCTGCAACTTTTTCGCCATCGTCAATGTTTTTACCAACAATACTTAGATGTACGAACAAATGCTCAGTCCAGCTAAAGAATGCTTCAATAGCTGAAGTAGCTAACCAATTGGCATTCTTTCGTAATTGAGTAGATGGGATATGAATTGAAGTAGCTTCTCCATATGAAGTTTTCTTTGTTTCTCTATGTACTTCATCTTTACGATCTTCAGCTTCTTGTTTTTCTTTTTTATATAACTCAACAAGATATTGGTAGCGTTGAAATAAGTTAGAACTATTGTTTTTGACGTTTAATTTAGAACTTTTAACTGCTTCAGAAGCAACCCATTCAAAATATGGTTTAGCTACTTTTACAGCCTTATGGATGTTTTTAACAATCTCTTGTGCTTCAATTTCATCAGTTTCTAAATTATCGGCAAAAACGCCCAACCCAAATTTTCGATGTTCAATTAAAAAAGCCTTACCTCTATAATCAATTGGTAACGACCATGATATTTTTTCAAATCTACCAAGGTTCTTAAAACCCAATAAATCATTTAACAAAAAGAAAACAAGATAGTATGGAGGTAATGTTCTTCCTGCATCAGTGCGTTTTGCAGTGAAAAGAAAAATTTTGTCAGCCTTTGTATTTTCTTGTACGGACTTTACATCACCTAAAGCTAAAATAACTCTCTGTTTGAGTACTTCTATATCTTCAGGGATTTTTAATTTTGCCATGCCATGAAACTTCCATATTCGCCTAACAATTTTGTCTACGACATTTGTCGTTTTATAAACCGACAAATGTCCATATATTACAGTGCATTTATCTTAACCATCAAATAAACACCTGTAAACAATTAGTTAACTGGAAATTATTTTTAATCAATGCACAAATACACCGAAATGGTGGAGAGCAGTAATATTGGACAAAACAATAAGCACTGTCTATATATACAGTTAATTTTTACTGGAGATTCATATTATGAAATCACCTTTTTTAACTATGATAGCCGAACAAATGTATCTAAAGCGTTATGCTAAAAGTACTATTAAAGCGTATTTATACTGGATAGCTTCGTTTATTCGATTTAACTCTATGAGGCACCCAACAACGATGGGAGATAATGAGGTCGAACTTTTTTTAGCTTTTTTAAACTCGTTTAGTCAACCAACAAAATGTTGCACCTAACACTCAAACACAAGCCTTAAATGCGTTGAGCTTTTTATTTAAAGAAGTGATTAAAAAGCCACTCTCATTATTAGACATTATTTAAAACAAAAAAGCACAGCCCACAAGCGCCATGCTTTTTAAATCAATCTTAATCCAGTTCGGTTTACAAACGAATGCCGCCGTCTATTTCAACCACGCGACCGGTAAAAAAGTCGTTTTCGATTATGTATTGTGCAGTATGCGCAATTTCGTCGCTTTCGCCTAATCGCCCTACTGGCGTTACTGCAAGCATACGTTGTTTGGCTTCGGGCTTCATGGCGTCGGTCATGGCGGTGCTTATTACACCTGGTGCAATAGCGCCTACACGTATACCAAATCGGCCAAGTTCTTTAGCCCATGTGGTGGTAAGTGCCACTACGCCTGCTTTAGATGCTGCGTAGTTTGTTTGGCCTATGTTACCTGCGCGCGCTACGCTCGACATATTAACTATAACGCCGCCTTTGCCTGATTCAACCATGTGGCTTGCAGCTTCCCGCCCTGCTAAAAACACACCGGTCAGGTTTACATCAATCACTGATTGAAATTGCTCAAGAGACATTTTTTTAACGACTTTGCCGTCTTTTGCCTTTATAAACATGCCGTCGCGTAAAATACCGGCGTTATTTATAAGCACACCAATGTGGCCAAAATCGCTATTAATGGTATTAAATACGTTTTCTACTTCGCTTTCATTTGTTACGTTTGCTGCATACCCTTTTATATTGCTAGTTACACCTTCAAGCTGCATTAGTTGCATAAGTTGCTCGCATGCGTTGTTTAATAAGTCTTGTGCCATATCTATTAATGCAATGTTTGCACCCATAAGTGCAAACTTTTGCGCCATTGCAAAGCCTAAACCTTGTGCGCCACCGGTTATCACTACCGTGTTATTTTTAATTTCCACGCGTTGCTCCTACTTAGAAAACAGTTTAAAAATGGCACTAAAGTCATCACTACCCGCACCTTGGTGTTGTAGCATAGTGTATAAATTTTTAGCCATTGAACCCATAGGGGTTGATGAATTACTTTGCTGCGCGGCTTCCATGGCAAGGCCTAAATCTTTAGCCATTAAATCAACCATAAAGCCTGGTTTATAATCGTTACTAGCAGGGGCTGTATCCATTACACCTGGGCAAGGGTTGTAAAGTTCAAGCGTCCAGTTACGGCCTGAACTTGCTGTCATTATGTCGCTAAGTACTTTAGGATCGAGGCCGTTGTTAATACCCATTTGCAGTGCTTCGCTGGTGCCTGCCATTAAAATACTGAGTAACATGTTATTACATATTTTTGCTACTTGCCCTGCACCAATATCGCCTGCATGAAATATGTTTTTACCCATATCACTCAGCACTGTATATGCTTTATCGAACGCGGTTTTCTCGCCGCCTACAATAAAAGTAAGTGTGCCTGCGATTGCGCCTGCAACACCGCCCGATACCGGTGCATCTACAAAGCTTATGCCTTGTTTGCCAAGTGCACTGCCTACAGTGCGTGCTGATTCTGCATCTATTGTTGAGCAATCAATTACTAATGTATTTTTGCTCAGCACGTTAATTAAACCGCTGTCGTCGTTATTTCCTAAATACAGCGATTTAACATGCTTGCCTGCAGGTAACATACTAATAAGTACGTCAGCATTAGTTGCGCACTGTTTTGCATCAACTGCGGCTTTTGCGCCTTTGCTTGCAAGTTCATTTACGACCGACTGGTTTAAATCGAACGCACTCACAGTATGTCCAGCTTTAATTAAGTTAGCCGCCATTGGGCCGCCCATATTGCCTAAGCCGATAAAACCGATATTGAGTTTAGTCATCGTCTTTCCTTTATTTGTGTATTGGCGTGTCTAAGCCATTGAGTGGGTGGTTTTCGCCAAAGCGGTTAACAAAAAAGCTGTCTATTATTGTTTGTGGTACATCACTAAGTGTTTTGTATTGCCAATTAGGCGCGCCGTCTTTATCTATTAATAGCGCTCTTACGCCTTCTTGAAACTCACCTACTTCGCCAGCGCGCACCGACATACCCAGCTCCATTTTAAAACACGTTAATAAGCTTTTGCCTTTACTTGTTTTTAATTGCTCACTAACGAGTGCGCAGCTTAGTGGGCATCCCTGTTTTAGTGACTTTTGGGCCCGTTGTAGCCACTTATCGTCAGTGGTTAGCCCTAAAATATAATCTACCTGCTCCTGCAAAGTTGTAAACTCACCCAGCTTTTGAATCGTTTTGAGATTAGCTTTTATATTGCCTTTTGGCATACGCGCAGATTGGTTGTCTAAATCGGTTAATAACTTAGTTAAACGCTCATGATTTAAGCTTGCGGTTTTGCCCCATTTAGCTGCTAAAATTTGCGCAAGCATGGCATCATATTTAGTGCTGTCGATAAAGTGATCGGCAAGCGATACAAAACGCGCGTCGTCGCAGTTAATTGATGCCGACGTTAGCCCTAAAAATAACCCGACGTTTTGTGGCATTTTATGTAAAAAGTAACTCCCGCCTACATCTGGGTATAAACCTATGGTTTGCTCTGGCATGGCAATGCGTGATGTTTCAGTTACGACGCGATGGCTAGCACCGGCCATTAGCCCTAAACCGCCGCCCATTACTATGCCGTTACCCCAAACGAGGATAGGTTTATCAAAGGTATGAATAAGATAATCAAGCTTGTACTCAAGCGTAAAAAACTCTTCAACTAAGCTTGTTGGTTTACCTTGCGCCATTGCATGATGAAGGCTTACAACATCGCCACCGGCGCAAAATGCTTTATCGCCTGCGCCTTTTAACAAGACCATAGCAATAGCATCATCGTCTTGCCAAGCTCGCAATTGCGGTTCAAGTAACTTGATCATCTCAAAATTAAGTGCATTTAAGGCTTTTGGCGCGTTGAGTGTAATAAGCCCAATTAAACTGCCGTTTTCTGCGGTTGCGGTTTCAAATACCACGGGCTCATCGGCGTTATTTAATACTGTTAAAGCACTCATTAGCCGTTTACCCAGTTAGCGCGGCGTTTTTCTAAAAAGGCATTTACGCCTTCTTGTTGATCTTCGGTATCAAATAAACCAACAAATAACTCGCGCTCAAAAGGCAATACACTTGCCATTGGTTGATGGCGCCCTTTTTGAATCAATGTTTTACACGCTGCAACTGAGGTAGGGCTTTGCTCGCTTACTTGATTAGCTAGTTTTAATGCTGCCGCAAAGCTTTCACCCTGTGGTACTACTTCTTCTACTAAGCCAATTTGCAGGGCTTTATCGGCTTTTAAGCGCTCGCCGCATAAAATCATGCGTTTTGCCCAGCCTTCGCCTACAAGCCATGCTAAATTTTGTGTGCCACCAGCACAGGGTAATAAACCTACTTTAGCTTCAGGGAGCGCCATTTGTGCTTGCTCTTCCGCTATACGTACGTCGCACGCAAGCGCCACCTCTAAACCGCCGCCCATTGCATAGCCGTTTATGGCAGCAACCGACACGCCTCTAAAATTAGTAAGCGCTTCAAATGCTTCACCAAATACACGCGACATATCAGCAGCTACGCCTTTATCGCCACATGCAAATACGTTTAGATCGGCACCCGCGCTAAAAAACTTCTCGCCTTCGCCAGTCAGTACTAATGCATAAATATTTTTATTATTATTAAGCTCATTAACGGTATTTTTTAAATCAACTAGGGTGTCTTTTGTCCAGGTATTTGCTGGGGGGTTAGACATCGTTAAAATAGCAACATGACCTTCGGTTGTAAGTTCAATACTCGGATTAGATTTTGATTCTGACATACATTGCTCCTTATAAAACGTCGCTTGCAGACTCAGCTAAAATACGGCGCGCAATAATTACACGCATAATTTCGTTAGTGCCTTCTAAAATTTGATGAACGCGTACATCGCGTACATGGCGCTCAAGCGGGTATTCTTTTATGTAACCGTAACCACCATGAATTTGCAGTGCGTCGTTACATACAGTAAAGCCAACATCGGTAGCAAAGCGTTTAGCCATGGCGCAGTAAGTGGTTTTTTCAACGTCGTTATTATCAAGTTTAAATGCAGCAAGCCTAACCATTTGGCGCGCAGCTACAAGCTCGGTGTTCATATCGGCAATTTTAAATTGCAATGCTTGAAACGCAGCCAATGGTTTACCAAATTGTGTACGTTCTTTTAAATATTCACGGGCTGTATTAAGCGCCGCTTGCGCTGTACCAATTGAACATGTGGCAATGTTAATTCGGCCGCCATCAAGACCTTGCATCGCAAATTTAAAGCCTTCGCCCTCTGCGCCTAATAAGTTATGCGCCGGAATGCGCACATCTTCAAAGCTAATTAGGCGTGTAGGTTGTGCGTTCCAACCCATTTTTTCCTCAGCTTTGCCGTATTCCACGCCTTTTGCGTCGGCAGGCACTACAAATGCCGAAATACCAGCAGCGCCTTCGCCGCCTGTACGTGCCATTACCACTAATACTTCGGTTTCGCCCGCGCCCGATATAAACATTTTTGAGCCGTTAATAACGTACTCATCACCTTCAAGTACGGCTTTTGTTTTAAGTGATGCGGCGTCTGAACCCGAGCCTGGCTCTGTTAAACAGTAAGAGGCAAGTAACTCGCCCATTACTAATTGCTCAACGTATTTGTCTTTAACTGCATCGGTACCAAAACTTGCTACCATCCAGGTGGCCATATTATGAATGGTCAACATGGCCGTTGTTGCGGTACAGCCCATAGCAAGCTGCTCAAAAATAATGCTCGAATCTAAACGCGATAAACCAAGGCCGCCCGCTTCCTCTGGCGTGTATAAACCACAAAAACCAAGCTCGCCTGCTGCTTTAATCGTGTCTTTAGGAAAAATATGTTCGCGATCCCACTTTGCTGCATAAGGTGCGAGTTCTGACTCGGCAAATTGGCGTGCTGTTTGAGCAAAGGCTTGTTGATCTTCAGATAAGTTAAAGTCCATGTTAGACCTCTTTAATTGTGTAAGTTATGTTAGTTGTGTTGTTAGTGTCTCCCGTCACGGGAGTAGTTCGTGACGAGCGGCGAAGGCTTATGTGTGTTGTGTGTGAAGTAACCTTCGCGCCCATCTTTTTTATTAATTATTCTTTTATTTACTCATTTTTTAATTACGATTATTTTAAGTTAATGCTCATATTTGGACCCGACGCAATGTCGTCTTCAAACCAACGTGAGGTAATCGTTTTAGTTTCTGTGTAAAAACGAATGCCTTGTTTACCGTACGTGTGAGTATCACCGTAAAACGAGCCTTTCCAACCAGTGAACGAAAAGAACGGAAGTGGCACCGGAATTGGCACATTAATACCTACTTGGCCTACTTCAATTTCGTGTTGGAATTTACGAGCCACTGCGCCGCTTGAGGTAAATAACGAGGTACCGTTACCGTAAGGGCTGTCGTTAATAAGTGCGATTGCTTCATCAAGCGTGTCTACAAACATACACGCTAGTACTGGGCCGAATATTTCTTCTTTGTATAAATCCATCTCTTTGGTTACATCGGTAAATAACGTTGGGCCAACCCAGTTACCTTGCTCATACCCTTCAACTGTAAAGTCAGAACCATCAATTAAACAGGTAGCGCCTTGCTCTTTACCACCGGCAATGAGTGATAAAATACGTGCTTTTGCTGCTTTTGATGTTTGTGGACCGTATGCCGCGTTTGCATCATCCCACACGCCTGGGCGTACATTTTCAAAGCCTGCTTTAATTTCATCTACCCACTGACTTGCTTGACCTACAAATACAGCAACAGAAATACCCATACAACGTTGACCAGCAGCACCTACTGATGCGCCTACTAGGTTGTTTACAACATGCGATTTACTTGCATCAGGCATAATAACCATGTGGTTTTTAGCACCAACACACGCTTGCACACGTTTAAGGTTTTGCGTGCCTTTAGAATAAATATAAGCCCCTACACCACACGAGCCAACAAACGAAATAGCACGCACTGCTTTATCTTCTAATAGGCGGTCTACTTGTGGTTTTGTACCGTGAACAACTTGTAATACGCCTTTTGGTGCGCCAGCTTCAATAAATAGCTCTGCTAAACGCATTGGTGTAAGTGGATCTTGCTCAGACGGTTTTAAAATAAAGGTGTTACCACACACAATAGCCAGCGGGAACATCCAAAGTGGGATCATTGCAGGGAAGTTAAATGGTGTTACGCCCGCACACACGCCAAGTGGCTGCATGTAAGAATACGTATCGATTTTACGCGCTACGTTTTCCATTGTTTCACCCATCATTAATGATGGCGCGTTAGCGGCTTGTTCTACTACTTCAATACCACGCCAAACATCGCCTTTTGCATCTTCAAACGTTTTACCCAATTCGTGGCAAATAATGGTAGCAAGCTCATCGTGATGTTCTTTTAATAGCGCAGCGTACTTCATCATAATACGAGCACGTTCAGTAATGGGTACGTCTTTCCATGTTTTAAACGTCTCAGAGGCTGAGGCAATTGCCGCGTCCATTTCTGACTCGGTGGTGCATGGCACTTGTGCAAGTACTTCTTGAGTTGCTGGGTTTATAACATCGATAAGCTCTTTTGATGCTGATTGAATAAATTCGCCATTAATAAGTAGTGGTACTTGGTGCATGATTAAATCCTAGTGTGTGAGTTGTGTGTTCTCTTTTAAAATTGGTAGCGCCGCTTTGTTAGTATTATTAGTGCAGCGCTTTTATAGTTATTCGTATAGCTTTCTTATAACTGCTTAATACCTAGTTAATACGCTTCTACGGCCATAGCAACCGCTTCACCGCCACCAATACACAAAGACGCAATGCCTTTTTTAAGGCCTCGGTTTTTAAGGGCATGAATAAGCGTTACTAAAATACGCGCGCCGCTTGCACCAATTGGGTGGCCAAGTGCACATGCACCGCCGTTAACGTTTACTTTGCTTTCATCAAGTTTTAACTCGTTAATAGCCAGCATGGTTACCATGGCAAATGCTTCGTTAATTTCCCAAAGGTCAACGTCGTTTACAGCCCAACCTGCTTTTTCAAGCACGCTGCTTATTGCACCAACTGGCGCTACTGTAAATTCACTTGGTTTTTGAGAATGAGTACTGTGCGCTACAATTTTACAAAGCGGTGTTAAACCCTGCTCTTTTGCTTTTGATTCGCTCATTAATATAAGCGCCGCGCCACCGTCTGAAATTGACGATGAATTAGCCGCTGTAATGGTGCCGTCTTTTTTAAAGGCTGCACGCAGGCTTGGAATTTTTTCTGGGCGGGCGTTACCTGGTTGCTCGTCAATCGAAACTGTTACATCGCCTTTGCGTGTTTGCATCGTATGCGGGGCAACTTCGTTATCAAAACTGCCATTTTGTATCGCGGCTTTTGCTTTAGTTAATGAGCCTAATGCAAACGTATCCATTTGCTCGCGACCAATGCCGTATTCGTCGGCGGTGTCTTGTGCAAAACAACCCATTGCTTTGTTGTCGTAGGCATCTTCAAGACCGTCGCTCATCATGTGATCTTTTATTTCGCCATGCCCCATACGCATTCCGCCACGCGCTTTTGGAATAAAGTACGGTGCGTTTGTCATGCTTTCCATGCCACCAGCAATAGCAGATTGAATAGAGCCGGCTTTAATTAAATCGTTTGCAAGCATGGCGGCTTTTAAACCAGAGCCACATACTTTGTTAATTGTTGTAGCGCCAGTGCTAAGTGCAAGGCCTGCTTTTAACATTGCTTGGCGTGCGGGCGCTTGCCCAAGCCCTGCTGGTAATACACAGCCCATAATTACTTCATCTATTGCATCATTAGCTAAACCAGTTTGTGCAAGTGCACTGGCAATGGCGGTAGCGCCAAGCTCGGTAGACTGCGCATCACTTAACGCTCCCATAAAACCACCCATTGGGGTGCGTTTTGCTGCTACAATTACCACTGATTCTAAAGTCATAACTAACTCCGTTGTAATTTAATGCAAATAATTGTTAGTATATTTGCTCTATTAATTTAGTATTCATTTATTATTTAATACCTACACACAATACTAACGTTTACGCCAACGTCAACTAAAAACAGCTTAATTTTTAGTTTTATAAGTGTAAGCATTATTTTCCAGCTGTTAGGCCACACTGAGGAAATAAAATTAACCTACTGAAAATTAATAAAATAAGTCAACTCTTCGCGCCAACACTCCTTTATAGATAGTTTCAAAACACACCAAGCTTTACCTTTACGTAAACTTCACTTATATTGGAGTTATTCGAATGAGGTAAATACAATTATGAAACCAGACAATCAAACAAACTTTGCAAGCTCAGCCAAAATGCCGGCTAGTAATGAACAAACATTTAGCATTAGCGAACTCGCTAAAGAATTTGACATTACAACCCGCTCTATTCGCTTTTACGAAGATCAAGGGTTAATAACGCCTGATCGTAATGGTCAAACACGTATTTATTCAAAACGCGACAAAGTGCGTTTAAAACTAATATTACGTGGTAAACGATTGGGCTTTACGCTTGCTGAAACAGGCCGTTTGTTTGAACTGTACGACGCTGATAAGTCGAGTGCTAAGCAGCTGGTTACCATGCTTGATTTAATAGCCGATAAAAAGTCTGACCTATCTCAACAAATGGACGACATTAAAGTTGTTCTTATGGAGTTGGTGACGGCCGAGCGCCGCTGCAGAGACACGCTTAATAAAATAGACGAGTAAGTTTATTTTAAAATAACAACACACTGACAACACACACGTCACACAGGAATGAATCATGAGCACTATTTCACTATATAAAGAAATGAACTTTGGCCTAGGCGAAACCGCCGATATGATCCGCGACCACGTAAACAGTTTTGCGAGTCAGGAGATTGCCCCGCTTGCTGAAAAAACTGATTTAGATAACGCTTTCCCAAATCAACTTTGGGCTCAAATGGGCGAAATGGGCGTACTGGGTATGACCGTATCTGAAGAACTTGGCGGCGCCGGTTTAGGTTACTTAGAACATGTTATTGCTATGGAAGAGATTAGCCGTGCCAGTGCCTCTATAGGTTTAAGCTATGGAGCACATTCAAATCTGTGTGTTAATCAAATTAACCGTAACGGTACACAAGCTCAAAAAGAAAAATACTTACCTAAGCTTATTAGTGGCGAACACATTGGTGCCCTTGCAATGAGCGAGCCTAATGCGGGCTCTGATGTTGTATCGATGAAACTTAAAGCCGAGAAAAAAGGCGATAAGTACATCTTAAACGGCAACAAAATGTGGATCACCAATGGCCCCGACGCACACACGTTAGTTATTTACGCTAAAACAGATTTAAACGCCGGTGCTAAAGGCATTACCGCGTTTATTGTTGAGAGCAACTTTCCTGGTTTTTCTACGGCGCAAAAGCTCGACAAACTTGGCATGCGTGGCTCAAACACCTGTGAGCTGGTATTTGAAAACTGCGAAGTGCCAGAGGAAAACATTTTAGGTAACTTAAACGAAGGCGTTAAGGTACTTATGAGTGGCCTTGATTACGAACGCGTAGTACTTGCAGCAGGCCCGCTTGGCATAATGCAGGCGTGTATGGACATAGTGGTACCGTACATTCATGAGCGTAAACAGTTTGACACCCCTATTGGTCAATTTCAGTTAATTCAGGGCAAAGTAGCCGACATGTATACACAAATGAATGCTGCGCGCTCATATGTGTACACGGTAGCTCGCTCTTGTGACCGTGGCGAAACAACCCGTAAAGATGCTGCCGGTGCCATTTTATATGCCGCAGAGCTTGCGACTAAGATGGCGCTTGATGCGATTCAAATTTTAGGCGGAAATGGCTACATAAACGAATACGCAACAGGCCGCCTGCTTCGTGATGCTAAATTATACGAAATTGGTGCAGGTACATCAGAAATACGCCGCATGCTTATTGGCCGCGAACTTTTCACTGAAAGCCGTTAAGGATTAAACCATGACGATTTTAAAATCGAGCGTTAACCCTCACGATCCAACGTTTGTGCAAAACCATAAAAACATGTCGGCGCTGGTGGATGATTTACGCAGTAAAGTAGCAACAATTAGCCAAGGCGGAGGCGCTGCATTAAAGGAGCGCCACGAAGGCCGTGGTAAATTATTTGTACGCGACCGTATAAGTACGTTAATTGACGAAGGCTCACCGTTTTTAGAAATATCGCAATTTGCTGCCTTTGGTGTGTACGAACAAGCAATACCGTGCGCCGGTGTTGTAGCGGGTATAGGCCGTGTTAAAGGCATTGAATGCATGATTATTGCAAACGATGCCACGGTTAAAGGCGGTACGTATTTTCCGCTTACCGTTAAAAAACATTTACGCGCACAAGACATCGCAGAGCGCTGCCACTTACCGTGTATTTATCTTGTAGATTCGGGCGGTGCTAACCTGCCTGAGCAAGACGATGTATTTCCGGATAAGCTGCATTTTGGTCGTATTTTTTATAATCAAGCCCGTATGTCGGGTAAAGGCATTCCACAAATTGCCGTGGTAATGGGGTTATGTACCGCAGGTGGTGCGTACGTACCTGCTATGGCCGATGAAAGCATTATTGTAAAAGATCAAGGCACTATATTTTTAGCAGGTCCGCCGCTTGTAAAAGCAGCAACAGGCGAAGAAGTAACAGCCGAAGAACTAGGCGGCGCCGATGTGCACTGTAAAGTGTCGGGTGTTGCCGATCACTACGCTGAAAACGATGCTCATGCGCTTTCTATTGCGCGCCAATGTATTGAGCGCATTAACTACACACGCCCTACTGCGCCGTTACTTAAACAAGAGCTAGAAGATGTAAAACCACCTCGTTATGATATTAACGAGCTTTACGGCATTGTAGGCACCGACCTTAAAAAGCCGTTTGATGTACGCGAAGTAATAGCGCGCACTGTAGATGACTCATCATTTGATGAATTTAAACGCTACTTTGGTGAAACGTTAGTCACAGGTTTTGCCAGCATTTATGGCAACCCCGTTGGCATAGTGGCTAATAACGGTATTTTATTTAGTGAGTCGGCGCAAAAAGGCGCGCACTTTATTCAGCTGTGTGCTCAGCGCAATATTCCTTTAGTGTTTTTACAAAATATTACCGGCTTTATGGTGGGTAAAAAATACGAAGCCGAAGGCATTGCAAAGCACGGCGCTAAAATGGTGATGGCGGTTTCGTGTGCTGATGTGCCTAAATTTACAGTACTTATTGGCGGCTCTTACGGCGCAGGTAACTACGGAATGTGTGGCCGTGCATTTGAACCAACCATGATGTGGATGTGGCCTAATGCCCGTATTTCGGTAATGGGCGGCGAGCAAGCAGCGGGTGTAATGGCCCAAGTTAAACAAGATGGTTTAGCACGCAAGGGTCAAAGCATGAGCGAGCAAGAAATCAGTGACTTTAAAAAGCCAATTATTGACCAGTACGAAGAGCAAGGTCATCCGTATTACGCCAGCGCACGCTTGTGGGATGACGGTATTATAGACCCTGCTGACACGCGTAATGTATTAGGTCTTGCGTTAACAGCTGCGAATAACGCACCAAAACGTGATTCGAAATTTGGCGTATTTAGAATGTAACCGGAGCGCAAAATGTCAGTAACACTACAAATAACAAAATCTAATGTGGCTGTACTTGTGTTAAGTCGCCCAGAAAAAAGAAACGCATTTAACAGCGAAGTAATACACGAGCTGATTCAGTGTATTGAACATGCAAATACGCTTGATATTCGTGCCCTGGTTTTAAAAACAGAGGGTAAACACTTTTCAGCAGGCGCCGATTTAGCCTGGATGAAGTCGATGGCGGATAACAACTACGCCGATAACCTAGCTGATTCAATGCAATTAGCTAAATTAATGCAAGTGTTAGCAAGCTCGCCACACCCTACAATTTGCGCCGTGCAAGGTGCTGCTTTTGGTGGTGCTCTGGGCTTAATAGCCTGTTGCGACATAGCCCTTAGTAAAGACGATGCACAATTTTGTTTAAGCGAAGTAAAGCTGGGTCTTATTCCGGCTGTTATTAGCCCGTATGTAATTAAAGCTATTGGTGAGCGCGCTGCTCGCAGGTACTTTTTAACGGCTGAAGTGTTTGATGCACATACTGCTAAGCAACTTGGTTTAATTCATCAAGTAACCGGTAATTTAGACTGTGCGGTCGATAATATGCTGCAAACACTGATTGATAACGGACCTGTTGCAGTAAAAGCCGCTAAAGCATTAATTAACGATGTAGCAAATAAACCAATTACCAATGAACTCATTGAGCTTACCGCAGAGCGTATTGCAAAAATTCGCGTATCTGAAGAAGGTCAAGAAGGGCTAAGTGCTTTTTTTGATAAACGCCCACCCGCTTGGCAACTGTAGGATTGATTATGAACACACAACGATTACAAAAAATACTGATTGCCAATCGTGGAGAAATTGCGTGCCGTGTAATGCGCAGCGCAAAACAAATGGGCTTAACCACGGTCGCGGTTTATTCTGATGCTGACAAACATGCCCAGCACGTAAAAATGGCTGACGAGGCTTACCATATTGGTGCCGCACCAAGTAAAGATTCGTATTTGGTGGCAGACAAAATTTTACAAGTTGCCAAAGACTGCGGCGCTGATTGTATTCACCCAGGCTATGGTTTTTTATCTGAAAACAGCGAATTTGCTAAAGCCTGCGAAGCTAACAACATTGCTTTTGTAGGACCACCAGCAAGTAGCATTGAAGCAATGGGATCTAAAACCCGCGCTAAAGAAATAATGGCAGCTGCTAATGTGCCATTAGTACCTGGTTATTATGGTGATAAACAAGCCCCTGCTTTTTTACAAAGTGAAGCTGAAAAAATTGGCTACCCTGTACTAATTAAAGCCGCCTTTGGTGGCGGTGGTAAAGGCATGCGCGTTGTACAAAATGCCAAACAATTTATGAGTGCACTTGAGGGCGCACAACGTGAAGCGATTGCCGGTTTTGGTAACGATTTAGTATTGCTTGAGCGCTACGTAAACCAGCCTCGCCATGTTGAAGTGCAAGTATTTGCAGATAACCATGGCAACTGTGTTTATTTAGGCGATCGTGATTGTTCTTTGCAACGTCGTCATCAAAAAGTAATTGAAGAAGCCCCTGCTCCGGGTTTATCTGACGAGCTACGCAAAGAAATGGGCGAAGCAGCTGTACGTTGTGCGCTGGCTATAAATTATAGAGGCGCTGGTACGGTTGAGTTTTTACTGTGTGGCGATGAATTTTTCTTTATGGAAATGAATACGCGCCTTCAAGTAGAGCACCCAGTGACCGAAATGGTAACCGGTGTAGATTTAGTCAACTGGCAAATTAATATTGCGGGTGGGCAAACATTGCCACTGACACAAAGTGATATTCAATTGCAGGGTCATAGCTTTGAAGCGCGTATATACGCAGAAGATCCAGCTAACGACTTTATCCCGTGCTCAGGCACTATTGAAGCGCTACATACGCCACTTAACAGCGAATTTGTACGCATTGATACAGGCATTGCACAAGGCGACGAAATCAGCCCGTTTTACGACCCGATGATTGCAAAACTTATTGTGCACGATGATAATCGCGAAAAAGCATTGAGCCGCTTACAACACGCCCTTGAACAATTTCATTTAGCGGGTTTTAGCACTAACATTGGCTTTTTACATAATTTAGCAAGCCACCCTACGTTTAAACAAGGCGCGCCAAGTACACACTTTATTGCAGAGCAAGGTGATTCGTTAGTAGCGGTTGATGAATCGTTATTGCAAGCAAGTCAGCTTATTGGTGCTTTTGCCTATTTAGAATCGTTAACTAGCACCCAAAATGCGCAAAACAGTGCTAGCCCTTGGCAACAACTAAGCGGTTTTACACTCAATGCTCCGCAAGCAATTAAAGTCCCTTTTGCTGATTTACAGCTAAGCGCTATAAAAACGAAAGCGGGCTACACTATTACGCATAACGAGCACGTATTTAACCTACAAGGCACATTAAATAACAATCTTTGCAGTGTATTTATTAATGGCGAAAAACACAGCGCACACGTAACTACGGTAGATAGTAATACGGTAGGTAATAGTGTAACGGTGATGAATAAAGCACTGCAAACTAAGCTTGAACTAGTTGATAAACATTATATTAGTTCGCACGAAAGCGAAGCTCTGCCACTTGCCGCCCCGCTTAATGGTACGGTAGTAAAACACTTAATCGATATTGGTAGCACAATTTCCAAAGGCGATGCGGTTGTTATTATTGAAGCCATGAAAATGGAATACACGCTTAACGCACCACACGACGGCATTTTAAAAAGCTATTGTTTTGGTGAAGGCGAATTAGTAACCCATGGTGCCCTGCTTGCGATAGTAGAAGATACGACTGAGGAAGGTGCATAATGAATGCCTTTCCAAGTAAAGTACGTATTGTTGAAGTTGGTGCGCGAGACGGTCTACAAAACGAAAAAACAGTAAGCACAGCTGATAAAGTAGCGCTTATTAACGCCCTAAGTGCTGCAGGTTTAAAAGATATTGAAGCTGGCGCGTTTGTTTCTCCTAAATGGGTGCCACAAATGGCAGACTCAGCGGATGTAATATCAGCCCTTAATTTGCCCGATGTAAATTTAAGCGCTCTTACACCTAACTTAAAAGGTGCACAAGCAGCGCATGCTGTAGGCATTAAAGAGTTTGCTATATTTACCGCTGCAAGTGAGTCATTTTGTCAAAAAAACATAAACTGCTCAATAGAGCAAAGTATTGAGCGCTTTAGCGAGGTAATGGCGTTTGCTAAAGCTAATAACATCCGCGTACGTGGTTATGTAAGCTGTGTGCTAGGTTGCCCCTATGAGGGTGAGATCAACCCACAGGCAGTATTAAGTGTATCGCAAAAGCTATTAGATTTAGGGTGCTACGAAGTAAGCCTTGGCGATACCATTGGTGTTGGCACCGCTAAAAAAGTAACGCAGTTAATTGAGTTACTTTTAACGCACATTGATAAAACTAAGTTGGCTGTGCATTTTCATGATACTTACGGCCAAGCGCTCACAAATATTTACGCAGCTTTAAGCCTAGGTATAGCAACGGTTGACGCGGCAGTTGCAGGCCTTGGTGGCTGTCCTTATGCTAAGGGTGCGTCAGGAAATGTTGCCACCGAAGATGTAGTTTACTTACTGCAAGGGCTTGGCATTGAACACGGAATTGATTTACAAAGGTTAAGCTGCGCTGGCTGGGAGATCACCAAAGCACTTGGTAAGCAACCTGTGAGTAAAGTATCTGTGGCACTGCACACTAAATAGCTATCTTATAAAATGATGATTCAGGATAGTTAACAACAAATAGCACACATTGAGGAGAGACTCATGGCCGGTTTTGATAAGGTAGTTTATAGCTACGAAGCTGCAATGGAAGGATTAAAAGATGGCGATACCATTATTGCCGGTGGTTTTGGTTTATGTGGTATTCCTGAGGGCTTAATTAAACAAATTAAGCACATGCAAACAAAAGACTTAACCGTGGTATCTAATAACTGTGGTGTTGATGACTTTGGTTTAGGTATTTTATTACAAGACAAACAAATCAAAAAAGTAGTTGCCTCGTACGTTGGTGAAAACGCCCTATTCGAGCAGCAGTTATTAAGTGGCGAAATTGATGTAGAGCTTACACCACAAGGTACACTTGCTGAAAAAATGCGTGCTGGTGGCGCGGGTATACCTGCGTTTTACACCGCTACCGGTTACGGTACTCCTGTGGCTGAAGGCAAAGACGTAAAAGAATTTAATGGTCGCCCGTATATTTTAGAAGAGTCTATAACAGGTGAATTTGCCATAGTAAAAGCATGGAAAGCCGATCGTTACGGTAATTTAGTGTTTAGACACACCGCCATGAACTTTAATCCAATGGCAGCAACGGCTGGCAAAATTACCGTTGCCGAAGTAGAAGAAATTGTAGAGCCGGGTGAGCTTGAACCAAGCCAAATTCATACACCGGGTATTTTTGTAAATCGCGTTATTAAAGGCAACTTTGAAAAACGCATTGAACGTGTAACAACACGAGATTAAGCAGGAGCATAATTATGGCATTATCACGTGAACAAGTTGCAATGCGCGTTGCACAAGAACTTCAAGACGGTTACTACGTAAATTTGGGCATAGGAATTCCGACACTCGTCGCAAACTATGTACCGGATGATATTGAAGTTATGTTACAGTCCGAAAATGGCCTTTTAGGCATGGGTCCGTACCCTACTAAAGCAGAGCTAGATGCCGATATGATTAACGCGGGTAAAGAAACCGTGACAGCAGCTAAAGGTGCAGCCATATTTAATAGTGCAGATAGTTTTGCCATGATACGGGGTGGTCATGTAGACTTAACTGTTCTGGGTGCATTTGAAGTTGACCAGAACGGCAACATCGCATCGTGGATGATCCCTAAAAAGCTGATTAAAGGCATGGGTGGCGCGATGGATTTAGTCGCTGGCGCGAAAAATATTATTGTTACTATGACCCATGCAAGTAAGCATGGTGACTCTAAACTATTAGAGTCCTGCTCTTTACCGCTTACTGGCGTTAATTGCGTAAAAAAAATAGTAACAGATTTAGCCGTATTAGAAGTTAAAGACGGCGCATTTCATTTATTAGAACGCGCTCCGGGCGTTACTGTTGATGAAATCATTAGTAAAACAGCAGGTAAATTACTTGTTGACGGTGAAGTACCAGAAATGGTTTTTTAGGTTTTAGCTTAAAAATAACGCTTTCCCCTGTACCGACCTCATTCCCAGTGCCAATGGCGCTGAGTTACCCAAAATCCCTCTCACGAGGGATTTTTTTTATCTTTTGCCATTATTTTTACCGTCATTCATACATCTGTAGTAAATTTTATCTATAATACAAATATAAATTAAATGTAAGCGCTTAGATTCTTTGCACTATTTTGTGGATAGTCTGCACCCTTTTTGTGAACTAGCGTTGAATTTATTTTTAACCTACTGATATTTATATATTAAATAGTTGGTTCAAATTTTGCCTAAGTAAGGCGTCTCAATAAATTAAATAATTCTGGAAAACATGCAAACTCCTATTCGTGGCCTTCGCTCTTTTTGCTTTGCCGCAAGAAGCCTAAGTTTTAAGCATGCAGCTAATGAGCTGTACTTAACGCCGTCTGCGGTAAGCCATCAAATAAAACAACTTGAAGAACAACTTGGTATTGAACTTTTTCAACGTAAAACGCGTTCAATTAGCTTAACCACAGCGGGTAAAAACTTTTTTGATGCAGTGTCTCCTATCATCACAATGTTAGAGGGCACCATTAACGAGTTTAGTCAGATGCAGCAAAATACAAATTTGACAATTACGTTGCCTGAGTTTTTTGCCAGCGAGCTACTCATGCCTAAATTAAGTGAGTGGACGTCAGAGCATCCTAATATAAACCTGCAAATGGACACGCTTAAAACACGCAAAGAGTTAACGCGTCATAGCGATTTATCTATTGTATTGTCCTCTGGTAAACCTACTGAAGGGTTAGCGACTGAGTTGTTTAACCTTGAATATATCCCTGCATGTAATAAAAAATTGCTCGACCAATGGAGGGACGATCATCGTCAAGCGCTTAACCAAGTTCCGCTGATCCTCCACAAAGCTCGCCCTTGGGCATGGCACCAGTGGGCCGAAAAAGCGGGTATTGATGACTTTTCTCCTTCGCAGATTATTCAAATAGATAGCATGTTTGGTGTAGCGCGTGCAGCGCAGCAAGGCATGGGCATTGCACTTATTCCACTGCCTATTAGTCAAAGCTGGTTAGATGAGCAATGGCTTTATAAATTATTCGAGCAGCCTTTAACAACTAAAGATAAATACTATTTAGTACAGCACGAATCAAGCACGCCTAATCACCCGCTTGATTTATTTGCGAAGTGGGTTGTAAATACGTTTAGAAAAATCCAAGAATAATCCCCTATTAGACGAGCTCATTAATAGAACCCACTCTGTGTTTTATTACTGAACTCGTCTAAACCTCTCTGCAATTTTTAATAATATTTTTTATTTAAATACATAAGCTTAACGCCGAGCATTAGACTAAAGTCTATAGTTTAATTTTTTTCACTCATTGGTTTCATTTTTATCGTTTGTCGAAAATAAAGTTAAATATTAAAGTTACTTCATCAGCTCAAAACAACTTAGTTAATTTGTTTTTTAAGAGCAATAAATGCAACCTTTTGAGTTTTAGTAACTCAAACTTAGCAGTGAAAAGAATCTTATATTGTGTGTGTAAGATGTTGTCAGTGTGAAAAAGCGGTTCAAGTTAGGTGGTGACTTGGCTTGAACTGTTTTTATTCTTGGCTCAACCACATGATATGCATTACAAAGCTACTAAAGCGTAGCAAACCGAATCTTTATATTGTGTGTGAAGATGTTGTCAGTGTGAAAAAGCGGTTCAAGTTAGGTGGTGACTTGGCTTGAACTGTTTTTATTTTTGGCACAAACCACATGATATGCATTACCAGGCTACTAAAGCGTAGCAAACAGAATCTTTATATTGTGTGTGAAGATGTTGTCAGTGTGAAAAGCGGTTCAAGTTAGGTGGTGACTTGGCTTGAACTGTTTTTATTCTTGGCTCAACCACATGATATGCATTACAAGGCTACGTAAGAGTCGTAAACAGAATCTTTATATTGTGTGTGAAGATGTTGTCAGTGTGAAAAGCAGTTCAAGTTAGGTGGTGACTTGGCTTGAACTGTTTTTATTATTAAGCACATACATAATATAGTTATATACAGGTTAATACCTTTTAAAAAGCCCCGTAAGTTATAACTTACGGGGCTTTTTTAGTTAATTTTTTATTTGATACTCTCTTTTTAATTTACTTATTTGCACTTTATGTGAAAGCAAAAATGTATCAAATTGCTCAACTACCTCAGGATAGTCAATCGACGATAATAAAAAGGCTTGTAAATCTGTCGGCAATTCGTTTTGAAAATAAACGGGTCGGGTTAATTTGAAATATTTAACGATATTATAGTTTAATACATCGTTAGATATGTAAATACACTCCACTCGCTCTTTTAAAAGCATCTCTATTAATTCCATTACGTTAGCTGTTTCAATTAGCTCAACGTTTTCGTTATTCATTAAAGGTTTAAAGCTTTGAGACGTAAACCCTCTCACCGTTGCAAAACTAACGCATTCATCAATAGTGATATTTTTATTTAAACTCGCAATACCCGTTTTAGTCACAACGGTTGGCTGCGAATAAATAATTTCATTTAAATCACCAAAGGAAGCTTTATAACTTGGTTTCCATTGTGGATTATCTGGATATTTAAAATCAACATGATGGTGATCAATGAATTCTTTATAAAGACGATTAATTGGCAGCGTGTAAAACTCAAATTCAAAATCGTGCTGCTGTGCAAATAAAGTGAGCAACTCTTCACTGAAGCCATAATAGTCAGCACCATTTGTTCCACTACCATCAAAGTAAGGTAGATACTCTATATTCTCTACGCCGACGACATAGTGCGTTGCCGACTTAGCATCGGTAATAAAAATTAATAAAGCTAAAGGCAAATACATTAACTGCGTTGTTATTTTTATAAATTGATTCATTTACAACCTAAGTAATATTATTGATGTGTAGCTCAACGCTTTGATTTTAACAAATTTGCAAAGAATATGATAAATCTATTTTATTTTATGCAAGAAAAAGCCTGATTAAAATCAGGCTTTACAAAGTAAAAGGTTTAGCTTTTATCTCTTGGTACAAAATCGAGTACTGTTGCGTTTATACAGTAGCGGTCTGTGCCTCTAGGGCCTTCTCCTGGGAATAAATGACCAAGATGAATACCTGTACTTTTAGAACGTAGCTCAATACGTGTTATTCCCCAGCTGCTATCGTCATGCTGCGTTACACTACTTTTTACTGGGTGCTTAAACGACAACCAACCAGTACCGGAGTTAAACCTATCTCTTGTATCAAATAGTGGCTCTCCACTTAATTTATCAACAAAAGTACCATCAGGTGTATTTTTAAACTCTTTGTACTCTTTACAATAAGGTCTATCTGTTCGTGCATCGAATGCAACTTTATAAGCATCACTGTTACCTAATTTAAAAGCGCCTAATGCTTTATAAAACTCTTCAGGTGTTGCATAGCCTTGACGGCCATATACCTCAACGCCATTTTCTAGAAACAAAATAGTCGGCGTTGCCCACGTGGCTGACTTAATAGTTAAATCATTAAGTTGGTCAGCATGACGAAATGTCATAGGTATTGTGCCTTTGTAATCATTTGCGACTGCTTTTTTAAATTTTTCACAGTACGGGCAGTAATCACGAGAATCAAGTACCACTATTTGCTTACCTGCGAGTAGAGCACTGTTGTCTGCTTTTTCTACGGGTGTTTTATTAAAAACTACGCCTGTAGAATGATCGGGGCAATAGCCATTAGGGTTCTTTTCTAGATAATTTTGGTGATATTCTTCTGCCGATACAAAACCTGTAAGCGGTTTAATAACCGTTTCGATTTTGCCGTAGCTCGCATCAGTTAAAAGCTGCTGATATTGCGATTTAACTTGCTCAGCTACTTTAGCTTGTGCATCAGTAGTCGTTAATACAATTGAACGATATTGAGTACCGATGTCGTTACCTTGGCGATTTTTTTGCGTAGGATCGTGACTTTCAAAATAGTTTTTTAAGAGGTCTTCTGCTGAAATTATATTGCTGTTATACATAACTTGCACAACTTCAGCATAATTGTCCTCGTCAAAACGACGAGACTGATCAGTAATATTTCTGTACGTTGCTTTAAACCCATTACCGTCAGCATAACCCGACTCAGCATCAATAACGCCATTAAGCGCTTCGTAGCGTTTTTCTGCTCCCCAAAAACAACCAGACCCCAGTACAATGGTTTCTACATGCATGGTGGCTTCTACATTACTGTGTTCTACCTTTTCCATAGATAAAGCAAAGCTGCCTGCGCTAAATATAATAGCAGCGCCTGATAAATATAATAAATGCTGGTGTTTCATAAAGTACCTCATAAACAAGTGCGTGCTAATTAAGACCTCCTTATCTTAATTTTCATTTCAACCTAATTACTTATTTAGTACGAAATGTATTAAGTTTTAGTCCTCAATAAGTTAAATACGATTAATTGAATATAAAAACACTCTTAAAGTAAGCTGGGTAAATAAACACTAAACATAACCACTTAGTCGCAATGGTGTAAATAAATTAATAAAACTGTGTTACGTTTAAATTATGTTGTACAAATAGGTTTATTTAATGAAGCCAGCTCCCCATATTTATGCATTAACAAACAGTAGTTTACTACTTGATGCATCGCATTTAGACGCTACAGATAGACTCTCTATTCAAAAGAAAATTTGGGCTTTAACCAGCCACTGTAAATGCACTGATGAATTTACCGATTTGGTGCCAGCCATGAACTCGCTCACTCTCTATTTAAAATCAGATAAACACTTAAATAAGTGGTTACAAGTGCTACCTTCGCTGTGGAATGATATTAAAACGAGTACTTTTAAGGGGCAGCATCACTTAATCGAAACCATATACAATGGCGAAGATATTAATTACGTGGCTCGTTATCATAATTTAAACGCTGATGAGGTTATTAATATTCATAGTAAAACCAAGTACCACGTTTTATTTTTAGGCTTCCAGCCCGGTTTTGCTTACCTACATGGCTTAGATGAGCAATTACATACGCCAAGGCGTGATGAGCCACGCATTAAAGTTCCTAAAGGCTCTGTTGCGATAGGTGCTGAACAAACCGGAATTTACCCCGCAGATACCCCTGGTGGTTGGCACATAATAGGCCATACAGATACTGCTTTGTTTGATTCGACCTCGGAGCAACCTTGTTTAATTCAACCAGGCGATACGCTTGAATTTGTTCCGCTAGTTAATAAAGGAGCAACTCATGATTAAAGTACTTAAAAGTGGTGTATTACTTACAATTCAAGATTTTGGCCGTAATGGCTACCGTCATTTAGGTGTAAGCAAAGCGGGTAGCTTGGACCCCTTTGCACAAATAATTGCTAATAGATTACTTAACAATAACGACAATGATGCCGTTTTAGAAATAACCGTTGGTTTGTGCGAGCTGGAATTCACCTGCGACACAGTAATTGCGCTTCATGGTGCAGATTTGCAAGCAACCCTTGATGGACAAGCAATTTACCCTGGTTGGACATACACAGTAAAAAACAAACAAGTACTGAGCTTTGCTACTGGTAGAGCCGGCTTAAGAGCTTATTTAGCAGTGAAAGGCGGTATACAAAATACTGAAGTTATGGGCTCTAAATCTACAGATTTAAACGCATGTTTTGGTGGTATTGAAGGTAGAGCTCTCGCCACTGGTGATGAAATACCTATTACTCCTTATTATGGAGAGTTTATAAAAGTAGGCGCAATTGCTCCCGCCCAGCGCAAGCTTATACGACTGCACCCAAGCCCTCATGCTAATTTATTAGGCGAACCTTTACTTAACAACTTTGTATCTACCGCATTTAAAGTTAGTAGTAACAGCAACCGAATGGGCGTAAGGCTTGAGCATAAAAATAATTTGGTACATTCGCACTCTTTGCCATCACTAGGGGTGAGTCCTGGGAGTATTCAACTGCCACCGAATGGTGAGCCTATTGTGCTACTTAACGATGGTCAAACAACCGGGGGTTACCCTCTTTTAGGGACTGTAATTGAAGCCGACTTACATCAATTTGCACAATTTAGACCTTTAGATACTGTTGAATTTAAATATGTAACGTTTGAAGAAGCAGCAAAGGCGAAGCAGAAACTTAACGGGCACCTACATCAATTGAGCCTTGCACTTAAAAATAACCTATAAAATATTCTAGAATCAACACGCCCTAGATTTTAAAAATAGGTACCATGTAATAAAGGTTCAAATTCCGACGGCCGTTACCTTACTCGCCGTTAATATTATTTTAATGTATAGCTTGGTGTTTAATGACTAAATCAACTTCTACTATGCCGTGTGTATTAATAACTGGCTTTGCTCCTTTTGGTGGCGAAGCTATAAACCCTTCTTGGCAAGCAGTGCAAAAACTTGATGAAACTATCATCATGAAACACAAAATATGCACACTAGAACTTGCCTGTGAATTTAATACGTCTATCAGTCAGCTTATAAACGCCATTGAGTCGCACAATCCGGCGGTTGTTTTATGTATAGGCCAAGCTGGTGGGCGCAGCGAAATATCAATTGAGCGTATTGCAATAAACGTTGACGATGCACGCATTAAAGACAATGCAGGTAAGCAGCCTATCGATACACCAATAGAAAAAAATGGCCCTGATGCCTATTTCACAAACTTACCAATAAAGCGCATGTTACAAGCATTGCACAACAGCAATATACCTGCTGCCATTTCCAATACAGCAGGTACGTATGTGTGTAATCACGTTATGTATGGTCTTATGCATTACATAAATGATCACTGCGCTGTAATGAAAGGTGGCTTTGTGCATATTCCTTATTTACCAAGCCAAGCTGTGCACCACAATGGCGCACCAAGCATGAGCGAAGAAACCGTTATTAATGCCCTGAGAGTTATGATTGCACAAGCTTTGAACAATAATAGCGACGTAAAAATAGCAGGAGGAACCACGCATTAACCACTTTGGTGCAATTACATCTAGCTTGGTGCATAAATTATTCTTAATTAATTGTAAAAGCTATGTGACTTGAGTAATTTTTTCTGATAAAACAAGGTTTCGCAGCACAGCAAATTGGCTCTGCTGCACACATAATAGGAATGAGGAGTTACTATGTGTTCAATTTTTGGGGTATTAGATATTAAATCTGATCCCACTCAATTGCGTACCCAAGCAATTGAAATGTCAAAGCTGCTTAGACACCGTGGCCCAGATTGGTCTGGTGTATATGCATCCGAAAAAGCTATTTTAGTGCATGAGCGTTTAGCTATTGTTGGTGTATCAAGCGGTGCGCAGCCTTTATACAATCCTGAAAAAACAAATATTTTAGCGGTTAACGGTGAGATTTATAATCATAAAGAACTTGCAGCAGAGTTAGACGTTGATTTTACTTTTCAAACTCAATCAGACTGTGAAGTTATTTTAGCGCTGTATAAACAAAAAGGGCCTGACTTTTTAGATGACCTAAATGGCATTTTTGCATTTTGTTTATACGACGAAGAAAATGACGCCTACTTAATTGGCCGTGACCATATTGGTATTATCCCGCTTTACACCGGTCACGACGAGCACGGTAACTTTTACGTTGCTTCTGAGCTAAAAGCACTTTCTCCAATTTGTAAGCATATTGAAGAATTTCCACCAGGGCATTACCTGTACAGCAAAGATGGCAAAATGACGCCTTATTACAAACGTGATTGGGAAACATTTGATGCAGTTAAAGATAACAGCGCAGAAGCGCAAGACGTTAAAGATGCATTAGAAGCGGCCGTTAAACGCCAATTAATGTGTGACGTGCCTTACGGTGTATTACTTTCTGGTGGTTTAGACTCATCGGTTATCTCTGCTATTACCCAGCGCTTTGCTGCAAAACGTATTGAAGATAACGACGAAAGCGACGCATGGTGGCCTAAGCTGCATTCTTTTTCAGTAGGTCTTGAAGGCTCACCTGATTTAGCGGCTGCACAAAAAGTAGCTGACATGATTGGTACTATTCACCACCCTATCATTTTTACCATTCAAGAAGGTATTGATGCATTACGTGAAGTGATTTACCACATAGAAACCTACGACGTAACAACAATTCGTGCCTCTACACCTATGTACCTAATGGCTCGCCAAATTAAAGCAATGGGCATTAAAATGGTGTTATCTGGCGAAGGTGCTGATGAGCTATTTGGTGGTTACTTATACTTCCATAAAGCCCCTAACGCACAAGAGTTTCATGAAGAGCTAAACCGTAAAGTATCAAAACTGCATATGTTTGACTGTTTACGTGCTAATAAATCAATGGCGGCATGGGGCGTAGAAGCACGTGTACCGTTTCTTGATAAAGAATTTGTTGATGTTGCTATGCGTATCAACCCTGAAGCTAAAATGTGTAAAGATGGAAAAATTGAAAAACACATTTTACGTGAAGGCTTTGAAGGTTACTTACCTGATGAAGTGCTATGGCGTCAAAAAGAGCAATTTTCAGACGGTGTAGGCTACAGCTGGATTGATACCTTAAAAGAGTTTGTAAACGAGCAAGTAAGCGATCAAGAGCTTGCAAATGCAAAATTTAAATACCCTATTAATACACCAGATTCAAAAGAAGCTTACTACTACCGTACTATTTTTGAATCGCATTTTCCGGGTGATGCATCAGCTAAATGTGTACCACATGGTAAATCGGTAGCGTGTTCGACTCCCGAAGCACTTGCATGGGACGCATCGTTCCAAAACAATGCTGATCCATCAGGTCGTGCTGCTGGCGTTCATAACGACGCATATGCAAGCAAAGGTTAATACTCTTTGTTTAGCGAAGCGTAAGCCTAAATGGCTTACGCTTCGCTTTATAGAGCTCATTTCCACCGAATCTGTTTTTTATAGCCCTGCACATAACTTAAAAGGCTCAAGTGCTTTAATTGTTATTTATAAAAATGGGTTAACTTCAAAAACAATGCAATATATTGCATCACAATCAACTTACCCTGCTACCGTATTTTTAAATCAAAATGAGATAACTAAACGCCATTGTAAAATTCGTTGGTTTAATCAAACGAGTGAAATTAAACGCTGTGGACATGGTACTTTAGCAGCCGCTAATTTTTTAATAGACCATTTTGATTATTGTCCTGAAGTATTTACTTCAATGAGTAATGAGCGCTTTACTATAAGAGTAAAAAAACAACGCGCTCAGCTGTTACTAAAAAGCATAGAGCCTAAAAAAAGCGAGTTAGCTGAAGGTGAGTTAAAAAGTGTGTTTTCAGTAGCAATAAAAGCAGCCTACACTACCGCTGATAAAAACGGTTATACGGTTGTATTATTTAATGAAGAATTCGATAAAGCAGTTGAAAAAGACGATTTAAAAAGCGTACACGTTGATTTTAAAGCTTTGTGTGCACTCCACAAAAATGCAGTAATTGCCCTTAGTATAAAAAATAAAGACAAAAAAAATGCCATAGCGCATTTTAGATACTTTGCACCCCAGTTTGGTGTAAATGAAGACAGTGCTACAGGCTCTGCGGTATCTGTTATTGCCCCCCTGCTATTTAGACTACACGGTTTAAATAAAGCTATGCTTGTACAGCAGTCAAATAGTGGCGCATTGCTAAACTATGAGTTTAACAATGCTAAAGTTGTCATTTACTAAACATAACTTAAGTAATGCTTAAAGCGGTCTTAATAAACACAGGGCAAAATAGTTACTATCGTCTTGCCATGTTTGCTCTAACTTTAAATTAGCTTGCGCTGCAAGCTGCTTAAACGACTCAAGCGTGTACTTATGAGAGTTTTCTGTATGGATACTTTCGCCTTCTATAAAGTCTATTTGCTGATCATTTATAATCACGCTTTGAGTACGATTACTTACTAAATGCATTTCGATACGGCTATGTTGCTCGTTAAAGCGTGACTCGTGGCTAAAGTTATCTATATTAAATGTGCCGTTTAGCTCGTTATTAATACGTTGTAGTAAATTTTTATTAAAAGCACCGGTAACTCCCGCTTTATCGTTATATGCATCAAGTAACACTTGGCGCTCTTTTACTAAATCAACCCCAATTAATACATAACCATTTACACCGCATAAGCGATGGAAATTATTCATAATTTCTATGGCTTTAACTGGGGCAAAATTACCAAGAGTAGAGCCCGGAAAGTACACCAAATTAGTTTGACTGTCTAAAGCGGTGTCTTTGGTTAGCTGTTTGACCATTTGGCTATGTGTAAAGTCTCCTAATAATGGCGAAATTGCCAAATCTGGAAATAACGGTGACAAATGTGCAAGTGAATAACTGAGCATCTCCTCAGATATTTCAAACGGTACAAAGGTTTTAACGTTTGCCATATGCGCTAATAAATAGGCTACCTTTTTACCCGAGCCACAGCCGGGCTCTATAATAGAGAGATTTTCAGGTAGCATTTGAGCAATCGACTTTGAGTGTTGCTCTAATATAGAAAGCTCAGTACGTGTAACATAATACTCTTGTAAGGTTGTTATTTGCTCAAATAATGCAGCACCTTTATCATCATAAAAATATTTACACGGAAGCGTTTTTTGTTGTTGAGTTAATCCGCTTATCACGTCGTTTAGAAATTCAGTGTCGGTTATGTTGCTTTGCTTAATCGCTGTTACTTGGCTCATACTATATCCTTAGCTAGTCTTATCCCGCTGCACATCCACGCTTGATGCGGGTAATAAAAATTACGGTATGTTTGTCGTAAATGGTTTTGAGGGGTAAACACACACCCACCACGTAACACCATTTGGTTATTCATAAACTTACCATTGTATTCCCCTGCTATTCCTTCAATAGGCTTAAAACCGGGGTATGGTAAATATGCACTGTTCGTCCATTGCCAACACGAATCAGTTAACTGATTTATTTCAGTATCACTCTTTGCTTGCTGAGGTGTTAGGTAGTGATTATTAGTGTCTTTTGAAGGTGTATTTTTAGCTGCATATTCCCATTCGAACTCTGTAGGCAAGCGAGCCTTTACAAAATTAGCATAGGCACTGGCCTCAAAATAACTAACATGGCAGATCGGGGCATTTAAATTGAGAGGTTCTAATCCATAGTGTGTAAACTCAAACCACTCGTTATCTATACAATGCCAATACAATGGTTGCGTTAGAGCGTTGTTTTGTATGTTTGCCCAACCGTCGCTTAACCAATACTGTGGATTGCTGTACGCGCCTGCATTTATAAACTCTAAATATTCCCCATTAGTGACCAACCTATTGGCGAAGCTAAATGGATGAATTAATACTTGGTGTTTAGGGCGCTCGTTATCGTATGCAAATTCATCGTCGGCATTTGTGCCTATATTGATAATACCTTGCTCAAAGTTTATAAAATTAAGGGGCTTAATATCAGTTGATTTGTTTTGGCTATTTAAAAACGATGTTTTATATTGCGGAAATAATGGATTTACTGAAAAGTTATATTTGATGTCCATCAGCATTAGTTCTTGATGCTGTTGCTCGTGGTGTAACCCAAGTTCAATAATATCTTTAATTTGTGGGCTAACTTCAGTTTTAAGTAATTCAACCACACAGCTATCTACATGCTCTCTATAAGCTAGCACTTCATCTAAACTAGGCCTAGATAAACTACCTCGGTGCGCGCGCTTAAATTGCTCTCCAATCCCATTGTAGTAAGAATTAAAAAGCATTCTATAGTGAGAGTTAAACACAGTGTACTGCTTGCAATAAACACTAAGTAAAAACGTTTCAAAAAACCACGTCGTGTGCGCTAAATGCCATTTGCTTGGGCTGGCATCTGCCATAGCTTGTAATTGGCAATCTTCTACAGTGAGTACCTCGATAATAGCCAGGCTTTCGTCTCTAACGCTGTAAAAGCGTTTAACAAGTTCGTTTTGATTGGTATTGTTTAAAGCGCATTCACGCATAATAGTATTAATCCTTTGCCTATCTATTTATAAAATATAGCTTAGTGTTGTGTTAAATCATATTCATATTACAACTTGATTAAAGATGCTTATCAGCTTATAAATTTATACTAGCCCTGAAGGGAAACTTGCTCTTTACTGCTCAGTTTTTGATTATTCTCAGTGTATGTAAGCATGTAGAATAACGCAGATTTGTAACAGCACCGTTAGATTACAAACCTAGGATCGATTAAATCGTTCCTAAATAGAACAAATTTCAATCCTAAAAGGTCAACAAGCCCTAGTATTTAAGCATTAATTAAGTTGCTTAAAAGTGATCTTTTTTTACTTAACTAAGTAAATTAATACTTTTAATAGCAAACTAAATTTTAACGTTCACTGAATTTACAATTTTAGGGCTTTTTAAATAAAAGAATCATGAATTTGGCTATATAAACAGCGTTTTAAATGCAAATTCATTTACATTTAATATTTAACTCATACACTACTAGCTGTATGATCACTCTTCAAATTAGTTAGTCTTCAAATAATTATGGTATTACATTTACTTAATATTTAAAGGCTAATGTAATTCGATATGACGCCGAATTTATTTTGGCTTGTTAGGACAACTAAAGAGGTATTGCATGAAGGAAAATCATGACAAATATAGTATTGACAGTACAGACTACACTGTAGGTCAAGACAACGTACAAAAATGGGGGCTTGATATACATAACTCTGTTTTCGGCATAAGTGCCGGACTGATTGTCATTTTTTTAATCGCCATTCTTGTTACCGATCCACAAACGGCTAAATCAGCTCTTGATGGTATAAAAACAGATATTATCAATAACTTTGACGCCTTATTTATGTGGGCTGCTAATTTTTTCGTTGTTTTTTGTTTAGCGCTTATTGTTTCACCTTACGGTAACATTCGTTTAGGTGGTGATGATGCTAAACCGACTCATTCACGTATCTCATGGTTAGCTATGTTATTTGCTGCGGGAATGGGTATTGGCTTAATGTTTTGGGGCGTTGCTGAACCACTTGCTTATTATACAGGCTGGTTTGAAACACCACTGAATGTAACACCTAATACACCCGAGGCGGCAAAAGTAGCAATGGGTGCGACTATGTTTCACTGGGGCCTTCACCCTTGGGCTATTTATGCCGTTGTAGGGCTTTCGCTTGCATTTTTTACTTATAATAAAGGCTTGCCACTGTCTATTCGTTCTATCTTTTATCCTATTTTAGGTGATAGAGCATGGGGCTGGCCAGGTCACCTTATCGATATTTTAGCCGTGCTTGCAACCCTGTTTGGTCTTGCTACTTCTTTAGGACTTGGGGCACAGCAAGCTTCTGCAGGTATAGACCATGTATTTGGTACCTCAGGCGGAGTTGGTTCACAAATTTTAGTCATTATAGGTGTTTCACTTTTAGCTATTGTTTCAGTAATTCGAGGGATTGATGGCGGCGTTAAAGTACTTAGTAATGCCAATATGCTAATCGCCTTAGTTTTGCTTATCTTTGTTTTTTTAGTAGGCTTTGCTGTTTCTGTAGGTAATATCCCAACTACTGTTATGGGGTATATAGAAAATATTATTCCACTAAGTAATCCTCATGGTCGTGAAGATGAAACTTGGATGCACGGGTGGACTGTATCTTATTGGGCATGGTGGATTTCTTGGTCACCGTTCGTAGGTATGTTTATCGCGCGTGTATCACGTGGTCGTACAATTCGTGAATTCTTAATTGCGGTATTGCTTGTTCCTACTGCTGTTACTATTTTATGGATGTCTATATACGGCGGAATTGCAATTGATCAAGTAATCAACGGTGTAGGTGAACTAGGTGCTAACGGCCTAACTGAAGTACCTTTAGCTATGTTCCAAATGTTTGATGCATTACCTATGGCGAACATTTTATCATTTGTAGCAATTATTTTAGTATTGGTTTTCTTTATTACTTCATCGGACTCTGGTTCTTTGGTAATTGATTCAATCACTGCCGGTGGCAAAATAGATGCTCCAGTACCACAGCGTATTTTTTGGGCTGTGACGCAAGGTGCGGTAGCCGCGGCATTACTTTGGATAGGCGGAACTGAAGCGATTCAAGCACTTCAAGCTGGCTCTGTATCAGCAGGATTACCTTTCACTATTGTATTGTTATTTATGTGTTTAAGCTTAGTTTTAGGTTTACGAACTGAGCCTCGCTCAATTAAATAATACTTTTAGTAAGTAACACTTTTACTTAGTAACAAAAGCGCCGCAATTTTTGCGGCGCTTTTTTGTTTAACTATTTAAAATCATACCAATTTGCTTAATAAAGTGCTCTATTTTGTGGCAGGAAAATCGTATCGATAGTAAGGCAAAAATTTAGTTATTTAGTTATTCTAAATGAGAAATTTTTAACGCAGCTAGCGTCAGGTTTAACTCCAAAAACGATTAAAGTATCATTGCGTATTGGTATTATACCCACAACTCTGAAATTGGAGTATCTACACGGTAATGATGACTCAATTGCGCTTGTAGAAGCTCGGCTGTAGCAAGCGCATCCGTTAAAGCATTATGGTTATTATATGGAGGTAATGAGTAACGCTCGCGGCAATCTGTTAATCTGAGCGATCCTAGTTTTGTGTTAAACAATCGACCTAATACTCCCTGCCTTGCTTTTAGTGCTCTTTTTTCTAGCTCCATTGTATCAACAAGTGCAAACTCAATACCTTCTTTAAGCCTCAGTAATAACGCATTATTTAAAAAATGGCGCTCTATTGCAGCGTAATGCACCACGACAACCTTACCACTTAGCGCTTCAAGTAAAGGCTCAATAATTCGGTTAAAGTCTGGGGCGTCATCCACCTCAGAGTGCGTTATTCCATGAATTAAAATAGACTCTTCATGCAGGTTTCGTCTTGGTTGAACAACCCAATGCCGACTGTGTTTGCAATAAATACGCTTTAAATTAAACGGCACTAAGCCAACACTCACTATATCGTCGTTCTGGCTATTTAAACCTGTTGTTTCAAAGTCCATTGCTACAAAAGGCACATCTTCTACTGCGGCTTTATCTTGGTTATAAGCACCTGCATAAAAGTGTTTTAGAAGTTTATTTTCGGTGCTGTTGGCAAGCTCGTTGTATCTAGCTTGCCAATCAACTGCTTTGTAATTACGCGGATTCATAGGCTACTTCACACCAGAGTTTGCTGTGTAGCTAAATTTTAAATAGCTTTGTGCTTTTTCTAAAATAGCGAATGCCTCTTTCAAGTTTCGCTGTTCAAAAGGAGAAAGTAAATGCGGGTCTAAGTCGTTATCAGGCTCTTCGCCCTTCTCTATTTGCCACGCTTGATGGCGAATTCGCATCATGGCAATATACTCAAGTGAATCACGTAAATCTTGCGCTTTACCCTGCGGTAATAGCTTAGCTTCAATTATATCTTCTAAACGTTCAAACGAGTTTTGTTTACGCGAACCAATAGCTAATGCGTGCACGCGTATAACATCAGAAAGTGGTGCAGTACCTCTTCGTTTTAAGTTCATTGAACGCTTATGTTGGCCGTTATGCTCCATAACAAAGCCTTTAAAAAAGCCAAGAGGTGGTGTCCTATTTCGAGCATTTGCCGCCATATTTGCTAGAAATATACGATTCACTTTACTTTGTTTCGCTATAAATATTTTAAGCTCGTCGGCCCACTTGGTTTTGCCCCACACACCGTCTAAATCAAAAAATATAGAGCTATTAAGCAGTGCTTGTGGTTTTGGCTGGGCTATCCAATCAGCAAATTGATCGAACCACTCTGAGCGAGTTTTACGCCATTTTTTAAACGACGCCATTATTTCGCCATCACAATAAGTGTAACCACACTGCGCTAAGCCATCACACACAAAATCGGCAATATTTTGAAAGTACGCGTTATGTTTTTCATCGTCGTAACTGTCATCTAAAATTAGTGCGTTATCTTGATCAGTTACAATAAGTTGCTCGTCGCGAGCCATGGAGCCCAGTGCAATAAAACAATAAGGAACGGGAGGTGGACCAAACTTTTCTTCAGCTAATACAAGTAATCTTTGTTTAAAAGTACGTCCGATAACGGCCATGGCAGTACCAATCATGTGTGAATTTGCATCTTCGTTAACCATACGGACAAATACATTGGGTAATTGGCGTGCATAATGCGCTAAATCCTCAATTGTTTGTTGAGCAAGTATGCCGCGTACAAGTAATAAGCTGCTTTGCGATTCGTAACGTAAAATATCAGAGAGGGAGATAACTCCTATAGGACGTCTTTTTTGTACTACGGGTAAATGATGGAGATTATCTCTGAGCATGGCCAGTACCGCTTCAAAAATATAGTCATTAGCATCTAAAAGCACTAAGTTAGTAGACATAATCTCTTTTGCTTGTGTGTTAAAATCAAGCCCTTTAGCCACTACTTTTGAGCGTAAATCCCTATCGGTTATTATGCCAACGACTTGTCCATCATCTTCCTCAGGATCGTCGTTTATTGGTTTATTTACATCGGTTACCAAAACTGACGATACCGCCTCTTCGGTCATTAATTTAGCGATATCTTGTATTGTAGATGTTGCATCTACGGTGACTACATCTCTGTGAATTAATGATTTTACTTTAGCTGTTGTAAGGTCATTGCCATCAGCTTGTTCAACAATAGCTTGATGTAAACGCACGTTACCATCTGTTTCAAAGTAATCAGCAAACGCATCAAACTCATCACAGTAACGATTAAATAGCTCGACATTTATACAATAAACTAACGTATCTTCAAGAGCAGTTGCAGGAAAACGCACCTTACGGTTCATCAATAAACCCATTTGACCAAATATTCCTGCGATGGCCAAACGATTGTATAGCTCACCATTGCGGCGATACATTTCTACAGAACCACTTCTAATCACATACAAATCAGATATGTCTTGTCCAAAACTTAAAATGTCTGTTTTTGCTCTAAAATAAGCAACTTCTACTTGTTGAGCTAGCTCATTAAGCGCTTTTTGAGGTAAGTCATCAAAAGGAGGATGTTGTGCTAAAAATTGTGCGATTTCAACTTGTTCGGCTTGCATAAATCCCTTCCTGTATGCGCATTAAAATGACTAAATATGTTTTGCAGATTAACACTATCATCGGAGTGTGAAAACAATTACTGCACAATTTTGGGCACAAAAAAAGAGCCTAAATAGACTCTTTAAATGTAATACTTATTGTAAAAATTTATTTACCACGCTGAGCGTCTTTTTGGGCTTTTTTGGCTTCTTTACGTTGCTGTAAAACAGCTTGTGCCTCATTACCAATATGACCTTCACCACGGGCTTGCGCTAATTCTATTTGCTTTTGGCGCTCCGCAAAACGTGTCCGTTGCTCGTCTGTCACTTCTTCAATACAATGATGACAAGATACACCTTCCATGTATTCAGGCTTTAACTTTTCGTCTTCTGTAATTGGCATACGGCACGCGTGGCATTGATCATAAGAGCCTTTTTGTAAGTCGTGATCAACCGCAACGCGATTATCAAATACAAAGCACTCGCCTTCCCACATTGTTTCTTCTTTTGGTACTTCTTCTAGATATTTTAAAATGCCGCCTTCAAGATGATAAACTTCATCAAAACCTTGCTCTTTCATGTAGGCCGTCGATTTTTCGCAGCGGATACCACCTGTACAAAACATCGCTACTTTTTTATGTTTTTCAGGGTCTAAGTTTTCTTTAGCCCACTGTGGAAATTCGCGAAAAGTTTTAGTATTTGGATCGACGGCATTTTGAAATGTACCAATTTCAATTTCGTAATCATTACGTGTATCAATTAAAATTACTTCTGGGTCAGATATAAGTGCGTTCCACTCATTTGGCTTTACATAGCTACCCACAACTTTAAGCGGATCTACGCCTTCAACGCCCATCGTTACAATTTCTTTTTTTAGTTTTACTTTAGTGCGGTAAAACGGGCATTCATCATCGTAAGATTCTTTTGTTACGATGTTTTTTAAATTTGGTTGCTCATCAAGCCATGCTAATAAGTTGTCTATCCCTTCACGTTTTGCAGAAACAGTTCCGTTTATACCTTCGGCAGCGAGTAGTAAAGTACCGCGTACTTCATTTGCTTCCATCACTTCAAGCAACGGCTTACGGATAGCTTCAAATTCAGGTAAACCAACAAATTTATACAGCGCACATACTACAAAGTGATCGCCCGTTACATTATCTTTATGAACAACAGTCATTATATTTCCTATTTTGCCTTATTAGCCAGTATTGGCGTTTACCGAATCGTAAATCCGGCGCATATGGGGCGCGTATTTTACGCTTTTTTAGTTTAATTGCAAAAAATAGCGCTATAGATTGGTTTTTACTGTTAGCGACCTATCTGTGTAAGCTATAATGCGCTGATAAATTTATAGACTTAATTTGCTCATTTTGGAGAAACACACATTGCAGTTTACTGATCTTGGGATTGATACACGCCTTGAAACACAACTAGCACATCAAGGGATCACCCAGCCCACCGATATTCAAGCGCATGCAGTGCCTACCGCACTTGCAGGGCATGACATTTTCGCTCAGTCTAAAACTGGGTCGGGCAAAACCTTGGCGTTTTTATTACCTGCTGTACAAAGGGTTATGAAACAAAAAGCACTCAGTAAACGCGATCCTCGTGTACTTATTGTTGCTCCTACTCGTGAGCTTGCTACGCAAGTATTTACTCAGCTGCGTTTATTAATTGCAGGCACAGCCATTAAGGCCGTAAAAATACTTGGTGGCGAAAACTTTAATGACCAAATAAAAGCACTTAGAAACGACCCACAATTCGTAGTTGCTACACCAGGGCGTTTAGCTGATCACATTACAAAACGTTCATTACAATTGAGTGGACTAGAACTGCTTATTTTTGATGAAGCCGATCGTATTTTAGATTTAGGCTTTACCGAGCAGTTAAAAATGATTAACGAGCAAGCTAATCACCGTTTACGTCAAACGTTATTGTTTTCTGCAACACTTGACCATGCTCAAGTAGATGCTCTATCACGTAACCTATTAAAAAAACCAAAGCAAATTACGCTAAGTGCAGCGAACGAGCAACATAGCGATATTAAACAAACTTTATATCTAGCCGATCACCTTGACCATAAAGAAGCGCTATTAGAGCACTTTTTGAATCAAGATGATGTTGGTCAATGCATTATCTTCACAGCAACACGTTCTGACACGAGTCGCTTGAGTGAAGCGCTTAATGCTAAAGGCTTCAAGTCTGTAGCGCTTGCTGGTGATTTAACACAAAATAAACGTTTAGATATAATGGATTCGTTTAGTCGCGAAAACTTTAAAATATTAATCACCACCGATGTTGCATCTCGTGGTTTAGATTTACTAAGTGTAACGCATGTTATTAACTTTGATTTACCAAAACACGCTGAAGAGTATGTACACCGCATAGGTCGTACAGGACGAGCTGGCTTTAAAGGTAACGCAATTTCATTAGTTGGCCCAAAAGATTGGGCAAGTTATTTAGCTATTAAAGCATTTTTAAATGATGAGTTAAAATTTGCGAGCGTAGAGGGCTTAAAAGCTAAGTTTAAAGGTTTAAAAGAGAAAAAGCCTGAGGCAACGTGGGATAAATCTAAAGAAAAATCCGCCGCTGTTAAAAAGCCTGTGTTTAAACGCAAAGCCAAACCTAAAAAGCCAACAGCACCAATTAAAGCACCAATGAACATTGATGGCGATACACCAATGCGCCGTAAAAAAAAGACTGAGCAGGAATAATTATGAGTTACCTAGGAACCACACAAACATTATTTGTAAAAGAAGTGAGTAACGAAGGTGCTTACTTAGATGGTCATGATTTAGGTGAAGTGTTTTTACCAAAACAAGAAATTAAACATGAGCTTGAAGCGGGCGATAGCATTAGTGTATTTATCTTTTTAGACAACGCTAACTTAGCAACTGCCACAACTAAAAAGCCACACGCACAAGTAGGTGAATATGCCCTGCTTCGCGTTAAAGAAATTAATAGTATTGGTGCATTTTTAGATTGGGGTCTTGAGAAAGATGTACTAACCCCGTTTAACGAACAAAAACCACGCATGCAAGAAGGTCACTCATATTTAGTTCGTTTGTACCTTGATAATGCAAGCCAACGTATTTGTGCATCAAACAACTTTAATCGCTTCCTATCTAAAGATGAGCCGCAATATACTCACTTACAAGAAGTGGATTTAATTGTTGCTGGCAAAACAGATATTGGCTACAAGGTATTAATTGAAGAATCGCATTTCGGTGTTGTTTTTTATAATATGGTATTTAAAAGCTTATTTGTGGGTCAAAAGCTTAAAGGCTTCATTCAGAAAGTACGTGAAGATGGAAAAATTGATGTTGTATTAGAAAAACCAGGTATGGGAAAAGTAACTGACCTTGGTGAAACTATTATGCAAAAACTAAAAAATGAAGGTGGTGTTATCCCATTAGGTGACAAATCTGAACCTGAAGCAATAAAAAAGATGTTTTCTACTAGTAAAGCTAACTATAAAAAAGCAATTGGTGGATTATTCAAACAAGAGTTGATAGATATTGAAGCGAAATCCATTCGCTTAAAATCTTAATTATAAATAATAGGCTGTAATTACTAATATTATCTGTTTGTAATTAACCTAAAATATACTTATAAGGCAATGTACATTGCGTATATTGCCTTGAATAATCAAGCACTTCACCTTTTGACTCTAGGTTAAGCGGTGCCAAACGAAAAACCTTCTTTTCGCATTCTATTTTTTTATCATCAAGCTTAGATATGCAATCAGTTACTGTTATATGCTGAGATGTAAGTGTATCCTCATTTTTGTAACACAGGTGGTGTGCATAATCTTGCATTGTTTGTTTAAAATCGAACATATTGACAGGGTAATTCGTGATTATATCTGTTACTGATGTAACATCATCATATGCTTTATTAGAAAAAAGATTTTTATTTACTGAAAAACCCGCAACAATGATAATTATAAAACCTAATAATAACTTCAAAACAAACCCCTACTACATTTCAATCCTAATAATGTAACATAAAATACACATGAGGTAAGGGCTTTTAGCACTATATTGCTGCTTTTTGTTAAATTATGCTATAGATCTATTAACATCACTAAGCACTTTTACGGGATCATCCGCCTGAGTAATAGGTCGTCCTATAACTAAATAATCACTTCCTGCATCTATTGCTTGCTTAGGAGTCATAATACGCTTTTGATCGCCGGCATCACTGCCTTCAGGACGTATACCTGGTGTTACAAGTTTAAAGTTCTCACCTAACTCTGCTTTTAAAGCTTTTGCTTCTTGTGCAGAACACACAACACCATCAAGCCCTGCTTCCTTTGCAAGCTTAGCTAAATATATAACTTGCTCTTGAGCAGATTTATCAACGCCTAAACGCTTTAGTTCTGTTTCATCCATGCTTGTTAATACAGTAACCGCGATAAGTAATGGCGCTTTATCGCCAAATTGTTCTAGAGCCGATTTAGCTTTGCTCATCATTTCAAAACCACCAGAAGCATGAACGTTTACCATCCACACACCCATTTTCGCAGCTGCAGTAACAGCTTTAGCTACTGTATTAGGGATGTCATGAAATTTTAAATCTAGAAAAACATCAAAACCTAAATCAATTAACTCTTTAACAAATGCAGGTCCAAAATAAGTAAACATCTCTTTGCCTACTTTAAGACGACATGTATCAGGAGAAAGTTGTTTAACAAAGTTTAAAGCAACCTCTTGATCATCGTAATCTAATGCTATAAGAATTTTTTTTGAGTGTTCGAAAGACATGACTATCCTAATGTATGGCTATAATACCAATCCGCAATAATACTTAATCAATTTGAGGACCAAATCTGACGCTAACTGCGTTAAAAATTTCTTATATAGAACAATAATATTACGAAATTTTTTGCCTTGTTATCGACACAATTTTCTTACCTCAAAACAGACCACTTAATTAAGCGAATTGATATAAAGTAATTGTATAAGTAGATTTAATGCAATAGTGCTAGCTGGTAATTTGAGAGAAGGTGTAGAGGAATTTATATAGACACAACATCAAAAAATTCCAACCCAGTAAACTCTCAGTTTAATTTGCTAAAATTATCATAGTTAAATCCGATATTATTTAAGGGGTTATTAAAATCCGTCTAAGCCTCGACTTGGAACAATGGTTTCCCAATGCTTACAAGAAGGGCAATTCCAATATATGGTGTAGCTTGTAAAACCGCAATGCTGACATTGGAAATCAGGTTTTGTAGCAATATAAGAGGTTACAAGCTTATCAATTTCATTAAGTACTTCTTTAGTATTTTTATTTTGGTCACCCATTAATTGCAGTAGAAAACTGAAACCACGAATAGTAGGTTGACGTTTTAAGCTATCAGTTAGAAATTCAAAGGCTTGTTTAGTGTGTCCTTGCTCAAGCAGTGCCTGGCAATGTTTTATTTTAATTAATACACCGCCCTTTTCTAACAAGTCACTGACTAACTCATGAAATTGATGCGTTAAATTTAATTGTTTATAGCTGTGAGCTAGCTCATCAATAAACAACGGCGCAAACAAAGTGAATTGTGATACAAGCTCACGCCAGTAATAAATAGCTTTAACGTAATCTTCTTTCGCGTAAGCAACTAATCCTAACTCGTAAAGCGGACGTACGGCTTTATAATTTAAGCTAATCGCTTTTCTCATTAGTTGGGGTGTGTTATCACTTAAAGCTGATTCACAATAAAAATTAGCAATCGCTTTAAATTGTTGTTCTTTTGAAAATAGTTCGCTGTGGGCTTCAAACATGTTGATGCCTTTTTCCCATTCACGGGTTTGCGAATATAAAGTAATAATAGGGTCTAGCGCTTCTACATGGCCAGCCTTAACTAACCAAACTAAGTGCTCTTCTGCACTATCTAGTAGACCAGCCATTATATAATCTTCGGCAAGTTCTAAACGGCTAGTTGCAGCTTGTTGTTCATTTAAGCCTGGGTGTTTTAATAGAAGTTCATGAATTTTAATTGCGCGGTCTAATTCACCTCTACGGCGAAACATGGTGGCAAGTGTAGAATAGTGTTCAACAGAGTCAGCTGAAACTTCAAGCAAATTAATCAAGTGCTCTAAGCCTTGGTCTTCTTCTCTGTCGAGTAGAAACTTTAAGCCTTTGCTGTATTCAGAAGTGATCTGACGATTTAGTTGATGAGCTTGGTTTTTAGCACTGTTTTTACCCATAATCCAGCCGTAACCGGCGGCAACAGGTAATAGTAAAAACAAAAGCTCAATCATAGTTAGGTGTCTTTATTCGCGGCAAGCTTTTTTTTATCTTTTTCAGGCGCTAATTGCTTTTTTAAGCGGTAGTTTTGCCACTTTAATTGTGAAAACAATTTAAAGCTAATAAAACAACCCACTAAAACACCTAATAAAAAGCAGATACTTATTATTACAGCTAAAGGTAGTGTATTACTGGCTATAATATAATTTATTTGTACTAACTGTGGGTTTTGTGACCCTAATACAAATGCACTGATAAGGCATAGCGCAACCAGAATAATTTTTAATACCTTGAACAAGTAACTACTCCACTAAGTTAACTAGGCAATGCTTTCATTTACGCGGTCGCGTAATTCTTTGCCTGGTTTAAAATGAGGTACATGCTTTCCTTCAAGCTCAACTGTATCGCCAGTCTTAGGATTACGACCTGTGCGAGGAGCGCGGAAATGCAAAGAGAAACTACCAAAACCTCTGATCTCAATACGATCTGAAGTAGATAATGAGCCGGCCATTTGTTCAAGAATTTCTTTTACAGCATTCTCAACATCTTTCACTGGAACGTGTGCGTGTTGTTCCGCAAGTGTTTCTATCAGTTCTGACTTAGTCATAGCGTTTCCTTAAAAAGAGATATAGGAAGGGCAAAAAATGCCCTTCCAACTAAAAACTAATTATATATTAGTCTTTTTGTGCATTTGCGAAAGCAGCTGCCATTGCGTTTTCAAACACTGGCTCTTCTTTCTTAAGCTTCTCTAGTACTTCTTTCTCTTCTGCTTCGAAAAGAGCTTTTACAGATAAGCTTAAAGTGCGGTTCTTACGATCAACACCAACGTATTTAACTTCAATCTCGTCGCCTACAGAAACAACAGTAGTTGCATCTTCAACGCGTTCTTGAGCGATATCAGCTACACGGATGTAACCTTCAACGCCTTCGATAAGTTCAACAGTTGCGCCTTTCGCATCAACTTCAGTCACTTTACCTTTAACAATAGCACCTTTTTTGTTTGCATCAAGGTAGTTATTGAATGGGTCAGCTTCGATTTGCTTAACACCTAGAGAGATACGTTCACGCTCTGGGTCAACTTGCAATACGATAGCAGTGATTTCGTCGCCTTTCTTGAATTCACGCACAGCTTCTTCGCCAGGTGTATTCCAAGAAATGTCTGAAAGGTGTACAAGACCGTCAATACCACCGTCAAGACCGATAAAGATACCGAAGTCAGTGATTGATTTGATCTTACCAGTAACTTGATCGCCTTTGTTTTGTAGACGAGCAAATTCCTGCCAAGGATTAGCAATACATTGCTTAAGACCAAGAGAAATACGACGACGTTCTTCGTCAATTTCTAAAACCATAACTTCAACAGTGTCGCCTAAGCTAACAACTTTTGAAGGATGGATGTTTTTGTTAGTCCAATCCATTTCAGAAACGTGTACTAAACCTTCAACGCCTTCTTCGATTTCCACGAAACAGCCGTAATCTGTAAGGTTAGTAACACGACCAGAAAGTTTAGAACCTTCTGGGTAACGACCAGCGATAGCTGCCCATGGATCTTCACCAAGCTGTTTAAGGCCTAGAGATACACGAGTTTTGTCTTTGTCGAATTTTAGAACTTTAACTGCGATTTCGTCGCCAACATTAACGATTTCTGAAGGGTGCTTAACACGCTTCCAAGCCATATCAGTAATGTGTAGTAGACCATCAACACCACCAAGGTCAACGAATGCACCGTAGTCAGTAAGGTTCTTAACTATACCTTTAACTTCTTGGCCTTCAACAAGGTTAGCAAGAAGCTCTTCACGTTCTTGTGAGTTTTCAGATTCGATAACTGCACGACGTGAAACAACAACGTTGTTACGTTTTTGGTCAAGCTTGATTACTTTAAATTCAAGCTCTTTGCCTTCAAGGTGAGTTGTGTCACGTACTGGACGAACATCAACAAGTGAACCAGGTAGGAAAGCACGGATTGAATCAACTTCAACTGTGAAACCGCCTTTAACTTTACCGTTGATAACACCAGTAACAGTCTCTTGCTCTTCACATGCTTTCTCAAGACGGATCCATGCTTCGTGACGCTTAGCTTTCTCACGAGAAAGAATAGTTTCACCGAAACCGTCTTCAATTGCATCTAGTGCAACATCTACTTCGTCGCCTACAGCAACTTCAAGTTCACCAGCAGCATTTTTGAACTGCTCAGCAGGGATAGCACTTTCTGATTTAAGACCAGCATCTACAAGTACAATGTTATTCTCGATAGAGATTACTGTACCTTTAACGATAGAGCCTTGCTCTGCTTCAAAACCCTTTAAGCTTTCTTCAAATAACTGCGCAAAATTTTCTGACATACGAATATACGTCTCTATATATTATACCAATAAGCAACCATGCTGCATGGGGTTGTTAAAATAGCACTGGCATCCTGCTGGCGCATAAAATGTGTTTAGCTTCGTTTAGGAAGCTTACCTTCAGAGATTGCAATATCTAATAAAGTTATTACCTTATCAAACACTTGCTGTGCATTGAGTTCGCTAGTATCAAGCTCAATAGCATCATCTGCAGGTACAAGCGGAGCAACGGCACGATTCATATCGCGCTCGTCACGAGCTTGAATGTCCTGTAATAGACCACTTAGTGTAACATCAAGACCGCGCGTATTCAACTCAACAAAGCGTCTACGAGCACGCTCTTCTGCACTTGCTGTTAAATATATTTTTAACGGCGCATCTTGAAAAACCACAGTGCCCATATCACGGCCATCGGCAATTAAGCCGTTTTCAGTGCGAAATGCACGCTGGCGACGTAATAACGCTTCACGAACGCGAGGTAATGCTGCAACTTTTGATGCTGCAGCGCCTACTTCTTCATTACGAATAGTAGTAGTTACATCTTCGCCTTCTAAAATAACTTTTCCTGCATTAGTTTGGCTATCTACCAAAAACTGCACATCTAAATTTGCAGCAAGAGGGACAAGCCCTTCTTCATTGTCTAATGCAATTTGGTGATGAAGTGCAGCTAAAGATAAAACGCGATAAATCGCACCGCTATCTAATACATCCCACCCTAACTTGTCGGCTAACAAGCGACAAACAGTTCCTTTACCTGAACCACTTGGGCCATCAACGGTGATCACGGGCATTAATAACGCCTGCATTTAAAACCTCCTGCAATGCACACCTAAATAAACCGCGACATTATACGTCAGTTATTAAAATATATCTGCTATTAGTGTGTAACTTTTGTAATTACTTCTAATTAGCTTATTCACTGACTGACGCTAAAACATTGAAAAATGTAGGAAATGTTTTATAGGTACACTTTGGATCATTAATCGTTATTGGCTTTCCACCAACGGCAACCATTGCAAAACACATGGCTATACGGTGATCGTCGTAAGTGTCTATTGCTACATCGTTGAAGTGTTTAGGCGGTGTGATTTCTATAAAGTCATGCCCTTCTACCACTTCTGCACCTACTTTTCTAAGCTCAGTTGCCATCGCATATAAACGGTCTGTTTCTTTTACTCGCCAGTTATAAATGTTACGAATGGCAGTTGGGCCTTTAGCGAAAAGAGCAACAGTTGCAAGGGTCATAGCAGCATCAGGAATTGCATTAGCGTCAATATCTACGCCTTTTAATTCGCCTTTGCGAACAACTAAACGCTCATCATACCAATCGATTTTCGCGCCTACTTGCTCCATTACTTTAGCAAAGCCTATATCACCTTGAACTGATTTAGCACCCACGCCTTTAATTTCAATCTCGCCGCCAGCAATTGCAGCCGCAGCAACAAAGTAAGAAGCAGAAGATGCATCGCCTTCAACCATAATTCGATCGAGTGATTGATACTGTTGACCACCTTTAACTTTAAAAGTTGCATAATCACTGTGTTCAACATTAACACCAAAACGTGCCATTACATCAAGCGTAATATCAATATAAGGTTTAGATACTAAAGTACCTTTAATAGTTATCGTTGTATCACCGCTAAATAATGGCGCTGCCATTAATAGAGCCGTTAAAAATTGACTTGAAATACTACCGTCAATTTCAACCTCACCACCTTTTATTTGACCACCTACAATTTTAAGTGGTGGATAGTCTTTGTGTTTTGTATAGGTAACATCACCACCAAGCGCTTGTAGAGCATCAACCAAGTGCCCTATCGGACGCTCTTCCATACGTGGCTCGCCTATTAGCTCATACTCACCAGCAACGGCAGCAAGTACAGCCGTTAAAGGTCTGTAAGCAGTACCTGCATTACCTAAAAATAAGGGCTCCGTAGGTGTATTAAACACACCACCAACTCCCTCTACGGTCGCTACAGTGTGTTCATCATTTAAAGTTACATTTACGCCTAATAACTTTAAAGCACCCAGCATATGGCGTATATCGTCACTATCAAGTAAGTTTTCTACAACGGTGGTACCGTTTGCCAGTGCTGCTAATAATAAAATTCTGTTCGATAGACTCTTTGAACCTGGTAGGGTTACCGTGCCATTTACTTTAGAAATAGGTTCTAAACGGAGCTGCTCCATTAGCTGTGCTCCTTTGCAAATGCAGCCATAAAATCTACAAGTGCTTGAACACCTTCAAGAGGCATAGCGTTATAAATACTTGCGCGCATACCGCCCACAATTCTGTGACCTTCAAGTGCAAGTAAACCGGCCTCGTTTGATTGAGCAACAAATTTGCTATTTAAGCTTTCATCGTTTAACCAAAATGGAACATTCATGCGTGAGCGGCAATGTTTAGCGACTATATTTGAATAAAAATCTGAGTTATCGATAAAATCATACAGTAAATTTGCTTTAGCAATATTTTGTGCTTCCATGGCTTTTACCCCACCATTGCTTTCAAGCCATTCAAATACTTCAGCCGCTAAATACCAAGCAAAGGTAGGTGGGGTATTAAACATACTGCCCTGCTTTGCTTCAAGTGCGTAATCTAAAATACCGGGCTTTGGCAAACCTTCGCGCTCAAGTAATGCTTTACGAACAATAACAATTGATATGCCCGATGGACCGATATTTTTTTGCGCACCAGCGTAAATCAAATCAAATTTATTAACGTCTATCTCACGCGATAAAATAGTTGAAGACATATCAGCAATAATCGGAGCTGTTGGGTGGCTTGGTACATCAAAAATCTCTAAGCCATCGACAGTTTCATTAGGGCAATAGTGGATGTACGCAGCGTCTTCTGGTAATTCCCAGTCAGCAACGTCTTTAATTGAAAACTCACCATCAGCATCATTACGGACATCCGTAAAAGACGTTTGAGTAAACTTATTCGCTTCATCTCTGGCGCTTTTCGACCATACGCCATTCTCGCAATAAAACGCTGTTTTGCCTTCTTGGTGTAAGTTTAATGGCACAGCACTAAACTGGCCACGACCACCACCATGCATAAACAGCACTTCAAATTCATCACTAATATTCATTAGGCGACGAAGGCTAGCTTCACATTTAGCTGTAAGCGCTAAAAACTCTTTACTGCGATGGCTAATCTCCATCACAGACACACCTAGGTCTTGCCAATCTAGAAACTCTTTTTGCGCTTTTTTCATAACCGCTTGCGGAAGCATAGCTGGCCCCGCACAAAAATTATATTTACTCATTACCTTTGCCTCATTCCAGTAATTTAACTACTAAGCATGAACATTTAATACCAATCCGCTAAACCTTTAAAATTTAATGAATAATACCAATCCGCAATAATACTTAATCATTTTGCGGGGCTAAACGTGTCGCTACTTGCGTTAAAAAATTCTCATTTAGAACAACTAAATAGCGAATTTTTTGCCTAGCTATCAACACGTTTTTCCACCCTCAAAATAGATCTCTTAATTAAGCGAATTGGTATGAGTATAATTTCACACCCTATTAATTTTTTTCAACAACATTAAAAAAAGCGGCCAAGGCCGCTTTTTCAATATCAATTATTCTGAAGGAGGATTATCATCCGCTACTTCATCAATAACCGTATCTACTGTTTCAACGTCTTCAATATCAATTAAGTCACTTTCTGTAACTTCAATCTCTTCTATACGTTGTAAACCAACTACTTGCTCTCCGTCAATAGTTCTGATCAAAATAACACCTTGTGTGTTACGTCCAACCGTTGAAACTTCATTAACGCGAGTTCGTACTAAGGTACCACGATTCGAAATAATCATTATTTCATCGTTGTCATCAACTTGCACAGCACCAACAACAGCACCGTTACGTTCACTCACCTTAATTGATACAACACCTTGTGTTGCACGGCTCTTAGATGGGTAATCTTCAAGTTGTGTACGCTTACCGTAACCATTTTCAGTTACCGTTAGAATGGCACCGTCAGTTTTTGGTACAATTAACGATACTACGCGTTGCTCGTCTGGCATTTTAATACCACGAACACCTGTAGCAGTACGACCCATTGGGCGAACACCTTTGAAGCGAATCTCAGGGTTACCTTCTTCGTCTAATACTGGGTTGCCGTTTTCATCAACAACTGTTGTTTCTTCAGCTTCTTTGAAGCGTACAACTTTACCTGCATCAGTGAACAACATAATTTCGTTGCTACCATCGGTAATATCAACACCAATCAAGCTATCGCCATCATTTAAGTTAACAGCAATAATACCGCTTGCACGTTGACGACTGTAAGCCGTTAATGGTGTTTTCTTAACTGTACCGAATGCAGTAGCCATAAAGATATATTTATCTTCTGCGTACTCGCGTACTGGCAATATAGCAGTAATACGTTCATCAGCTTCAAGTGGTAACAAGTTAACAATTGGCTTACCGCGCGCTGCACGACTTGCTAGTGGTAACTGATACACTTTAAGCCAATATAAACGACCGGCCGTAGAGAAACATAAAATAGTATCGTGTGTATTTGCAACTAACAGACGTTCAATGAAATCTTCATCTTTCATCTTCGTTGCTGACTTACCTTTACCACCACGACGTTGTGCTTCGTAATCAGACAATGCCTGATACTTCACATACCCTTCGTGAGAAAGCGTTACAACAACGTTTTCTTCGGTAATTAAGTCTTCAAGGCTGATATCGTGAGCCGCTGCATTAATCTCGGTACGACGTTCGTCGCCATACTGCGCTTTAATTTCAACTAGTTCGTCACGAATAACTTCCATTAAACGCTCAGGTGTTGCCAAAATATAAAGTAGCTCAGCAATTAACTCTAACAACGCTTGATATTCAGTTAAGATTTTTTCGTGTTCAAGACCAGTCAGCTTGTGTAAACGCAAATCTAGAATTGCTTGAGCTTGTTGCTCAGAAATATAGTATTGACCGTCGCGAATACCTAAATCATCAGCAAGCCAATCTGGACGGGCTACATTATCTTCGCCTGCTTTTTCAAGCATACCTTGTACATGACCTAATTCCCACGGACGTGCAGTTAAAGCAATTTTAGCTTCAGCAGGTGTAGGTGATTTACGAATAAGCTCGATAATTGGGTCAATGTTTGCAAGCGCAATTGCTAAACCTTCAAGCGTATGAGCACGGTCACGCGCTTTGCGTAAATCAAACACGGTACGACGAGTTACTACTTCACGGCGGTGAATAATAAACTCTTCAAGCATTTCTTTTAGATTAAAACACTTAGGTTGGTTGTTAATTAATGCAACCATATTCATACCAAACACAGTTTGTAACTGAGTTTGTGAATACAAGTTATTTAAAATAACTTCGCCTACGTCACCACGTTTAATTTCAATAACGATACGCATACCGTCTTTATCTGATTCATCACGTAGTGCACTAATACCTTCAATTTTCTTATCTTTAACAAGCTCAGCAATTTTTTCAATTAAACGGGCTTTATTAACTTGATAAGGAATTTCGTGAACGATAATTGTTTCACGGCCTGTTTTTTCATCGGTTTCGACGTCGGCGCGTGCACGCATGTACACTTTACCACGGCCAGTTAAATAGGCTTGTTCAATGCCTTTTTTACCGTTGATAATTGCAGCCGTTGGGAAATCAGGACCAGGAATATAATCCATTAACTCTAAAATAGTTAAATCAGGATTTTGAATAAGTGCCAAACAACCGTTCACAACTTCAGTTAAGTTATGTGGTGGTATATTTGTAGCCATACCTACTGCAATACCCGACGAACCATTCACTAATAAATTAGGGACTTTCGTAGGTAACACGTCAGGGATGAACTCAGTGCCGTCGTAGTTAGGAACGAAATCAACCGTTTCTTTTTCAAGATCGGCTAATAACTCATGCGACATTTTTGCCATACGTACTTCTGTATAACGCATTGCCGCTGCTGAATCACCATCAACCGAACCGAAGTTACCTTGGCCATCTACAAGCATATAACGTAGTGAGAATGGCTGAGCCATACGAACTATCGTGTCATAAACTGCACTGTCGCCGTGTGGATGGTATTTACCGATTACGTCACCGACCACACGGGCCGATTTTTTGTAAGGCTTGTTCCAGTCATTACTAAGCTCGTTCATTGCAAACAAAACGCGGCGATGAACAGGTTTTAAGCCGTCACGTACGTCTGGTAATGCACGTCCTACTATTACGCTCATTGCGTAATCTAAGTAGGAGTTTTTTAACTCGTCTTCAATATTGACTGGCAGAATTTCATTGGCGAGATCAGTCATTTGATATCACATTCCTTCAGTATCAGCTCTCAACAACCCGGTATTGGGTATTAAGAGTATTGTTATTATTTCTAACAGCCATGCTATCACAATTAATTTTAATTTACAGGCGCAAAACTTTGCGATTTATCAATTTAGCCCTATATAATGGCCTCAGATTGACGAGGAAGTATTTTATGACCGAACATCAAAATGTAGATCACGCAGAAATAGCAAAATTTGAAGCCATCGCTGAGCGTTGGTGGGACCTAGACGGAGAATTCAAACCTCTTCACGAAATTAACCCGTTACGTTTAGACTTTATAGCAAACAAAACGCAAGGCTTATTCGATAAAGAAACACTCGACGTTGGCTGTGGCGGCGGTATTTTAAGCCAAAGCATGGCGCGTATGGGTGCAAAAGTAACTGGCATCGATATGGGCCAAGAGCCTCTAACCGTTGCTAAGTTGCACAGTTTAGAAACTGGCGTAAATGTAGATTATATAAAAGTGCCTGCAGAAGAGTTTGCAACACAGTACCCTGAGCGCTTTGATGTAATAACGTGTATGGAAATGCTTGAGCACGTTCCCGACCCAGCATCTATCATTCATGCTGTAGCTGCACTTGCCAAACCAGGCGCGGACGTGTTTTTTTCAACCCTGAACAAAACACCTAAAGCATATTTATACGCGATTGTTGGCGCTGAAAAACTCTTAAAAATGGTGCCTGAAGGTACACACGACCATAAAAAGTTTATAAAGCCTGCACAGCTTATTGCATGGGCAGAGCAAGCCGGTTTAAAAGTTCGTGCAAGTACAGGGCTTTCTTATAACCCACTATCAAAGCAATATACGCTCAATAGTGACGTTAGCGTAAATTACATACTTTATTTTGAGAAGTTAGCTTAATGGCTAACTCTCAAGCCCCCCTACCCCTTATTGAGTACGATGCATTTTTATTTGATTTAGACGGCACCCTACTCGACACAGCTGATGATTTAGGTGCCGCTTTAAACGCAGTCCTTATTAGCAATAAAATAGAACCTGTTAGTAGTGATATATACCGTCCTGCGGCATCTAACGGCGCAGGCGCATTATTAGAGGCTGGTTTTAAAGAATTATGGGCTAAACAACCCCAAAGCGAGCTTATAAAGCAATTAGTTGACGAGTACGCCACAAACATAGCAAATCACACACGTTGCTTCAGCGGAGTTGAATCGTTACTTATCGCCCTTGATCAGAAAAAGATCAAGTGGGGGATCATGACTAATAAACCAGGGTTTTTAACCGATCCTTTAGTGGCAGCTATTCCCGCATTAAAAAATGCCAGTGTAGTAATAAGTGGCGACACATTAGCTGAAGCTAAGCCATCACCTCTACCACTGCTACATTGTGCAAAGCTTATGCAGGTAGAACCAAGCCGATGTTTATACATTGGTGATGCACAGCGTGACATACAAGCAGGCAAAGCGGCAGGTATGCATACCGCAACGGCACTTTGGGGTTACATTCCAAGTAAAGATGAAGCGATAGCTTGGGAAGCCAATTTTAACTGGCTAAGCCCAATTGATGGTTTTAACCATATATAGTGCTATGTTAATTATTAAACACTATATATTGTGATTGTGTTAGTTTTCACACAAAGCTTGCTGATAAAAAAAGCAGTCAGAATTTATTTTTAAAATGCGTAAATTTAGCAGATCATTAGTTTACTTTTTAAACGCCTTTGGTTGAGTGGTCGTTTAAGTGTGAGCGTCTACTAACACAAATACGCTATACCGAAGTTATCCACAAATAGGGGCAATTATGTCCCTTGCAAAACAACTCAGACCACATTAGAGTTTTATTAACACTTTGATGGGATTGATATTTCAATTAAGTGGAGGGGCTAACACCATACTCAAATTTTGAATATGATGTTAGCAAAGACACTTGCTCGAGTTTTAAGAAAGTGCCCAAGTTTGGAAGTTTGAGCGTAACTTATTCTTATATTCTCAGCAAGTGACTAACTCAGATTTAGGATAACTAAAATTGAAGTTCAGTTTATCTATAGAAATATCAGAAAGTGTAATAATAGGTATTTTTAAAATTATTACACTGAGCAGCATGCTCTTTGTATAAATTTAAATGGGCTATCTTTTAGCCCATTTCTATATCTTCCCTCTAATTATGCTTTTTATTTATAAAAGCGTTCAACCATGAACACTAAACAACTCACTTAGATAGTGCACTGAAACCATATATAGTGCTATGTTAATTAATAAACACTATATATTGTGATTGTGTTAGTTTTCACACAAAGCTTGCTGATAAAAAAAGCAGTCAAAATTTATTTTTAAAATGAGTAAATTTAGCAGATCATTAGTTGATTTTTGCATATTTCAACTTAAATGATTGTTCGAAGGTGAGTGTCTACTAACACAAATGCGTTATCCCAAAGTTATCCACAAACAGGGGCAATTATGTCCCTTGCAAAACAACTCAGACCACACTATCTTGTGATCTCTAAATTGAACAACACCAGATATTGTGGCCAAATGTTATTCAATTAAATTCGCCAATACGGTGAAACCTATAATAAATGAGTATGTACCTTGCTTCGGCGAGGCATAAAGCATTGGTCAAAATACATAATTCCCAAGGAATACAGGCAAATGAACCAACAGTTATCTGTAAGCAAACGTGACGGGCGCAAAGAACCTCTTGATCTGGATAAGATCCATCGCGTTATTGAATGGGCCGCCGAAGGTTTAAGCAACGTTTCGGTTTCGCAAGTTGAATTAAAATCGCACATTCAGTTTTACGACGGTATTCGTACTAAAGACATTCACGAAACCATCATTAAAGCAGCAGCGGATCAGATTTCAAAAGAATCGCCTGATTATCAATACTTAGCTGCACGTTTAGCTGTATTCCATTTACGTAAAAAAGCGTACGGTCAATTTGAGCCACCACGTTTATTTGACCACGTAACAAAAATGGTTGGCGATAAACGCTACGATGCTCACTTATTAGTAGATTACACAGAGCAAGAATTAGACGAGCTTGATGCATACCTTGATCATTCTCGCGATCTTAACTTTAGCTACGCGGCTGTAAAACAGCTTGAAGGTAAGTATCTCGTTCAAAACCGTGTATCGGGTGAAATCTACGAAAGTGCACAGTTTTTATATATTTTAGTAGCAGCGAGCTTATTCTCTGACTACCCGCGTGAAACACGCGTTTCTTACATTAAGCGCTTTTACGACGCAGTATCGTTATTTAAAATATCTCTACCAACGCCAATTATGTCGGGTGTACGTACACCTACTCGCCAGTTTAGCTCGTGTGTATTAATTGAATGTGGCGATAGCCTTGATTCAATCAATGCAACGTCGTCAGCTATTGTTAAATACGTTTCACAACGCGCAGGTATTGGTATTAATGCTGGTCGAATTCGTGCGCTAGGTAGCCATATTCGTAACGGCGAAGCGTACCACACAGGTTGTATTCCTTTTTATAAGCACTTTCAAACAGCTGTTAAAAGTTGTTCGCAAGGTGGTGTACGTGGCGGCGCTGCAACATTGTTCTACCCGCTTTGGCATTTAGAAGTAGAAAACCTACTTGTACTTAAAAATAACCGTGGTGTAGACGACAACCGCGTTCGTCACCTAGATTACGGCGTACAGTTTAATAAACTAATGTACTCTCGTTTAATTAAAGACGACTACATTACGTTATTTAGCCCATCAGATGTGCCTGGTCTTTACGATGCATTTTTTGAAGACCAAGCTGAGTTTGACGCGCTTTACGTAAAATACGAACAAGACGAATCGATTCGTAAAAAACGCATTAAAGCGATTGAGCTTTTCTCTATGTTTGCGCAAGAGCGTGCTAGTACAGGTCGTATTTATTTACAAAATGTGGACCACTGTAATACACACAGCCCGTTCATTGCTAAAGTTGCGCCTATTCGCCAATCTAACTTATGTTTAGAAATTGCATTGCCAACTAAGCCACTTAATAACGTAAATGACGAAGAAGGCGAAATTGCCCTTTGTACACTGTCTGCGTTTAACTTAGGTGCAATAGAATCACTTGATGAGCTTGAAGAGCTAGCAGAACTTGCAGTACGCGCACTTGATAACTTACTTGATTTCCAAGACTACCCAGTACCGGCTGCTAAAAATGCAACTATGGGTCGTCGAACGTTAGGTATAGGCGTGATTAACTACGCATACTACCTAGCTAAAAACGGTAAGCGTTATTCAGATGGCAGCGCAAATGCACTGACTCATAAAACATTTGAAGCGATTCAATACTACTTGATGAAAGCATCAAACGAGCTTGCTAAAGAGCGTGGTGCCTGTCCTAAGTTTAACGAAACAACGTATTCACAAGGCATTATGCCAACAGATACGTACAAACGTGATTTAGATAAAATTTGTGATGAGCCACTTCATCTTGATTGGGATACACTGCGTGCAAATATTAAAGAGCACGGTATGCGTAACTCAACACTAAGTGCGTTAATGCCATCAGAAACATCGTCGCAAATCTCTAATGCAACAAATGGTATTGAACCACCACGTGGACATATTAGCGTTAAAGCAAGTAAAGACGGTATCTTAAAGCAAGTTGTTCCTGAGTATGAGCGTTTAAAAGATCAATACGAGCTACTGTGGGACATTCCATCAAACGATGGTTACTTGCAGCTTGTTGGTATAATGCAAAAATTTGTAGACCAAACAATTTCTGCAAATACAAATTATGATCCAAACAAGTTCGAAGGCGGTAAAGTACCTATGCAAGTCTTATTAAAAGACTTACTAAGCGCGTACAAACTAGGTGTTAAAACCTTGTACTACCACAATACTCGTGATGGTGCCTCAGATATGCAAGAAGATACTCCAGAAGTGGAAGATGATGATTGTGAAGGCGGCGCGTGTAAAATATAACTGCTGATTTTTATTTTAAGCGGGCATTTAGCCCGCTTTTTCTGATAGTTTTTTGAGTGATAAACATGTCTTATACTACTTTTAGCCGAAACCATAATAACCAAATGCAAGAGCCAATGTTTTTTGGCCAAACTGTAAACGTATCTCGTTACGACCAACAAAAATACCCAATTTTTGAAAAACTAATCGAGAAGCAACTGTCTTTCTTTTGGCGTCCTGAGGAAGTAGATGTAAGTAAAGACCGTTTAGACTTTCAAGCGTTACCCGATCACGAAAAGCATATATTTTTAAGTAACCTAAAATACCAAACTTTGCTTGATAGTGTGCAAGGTCGTTCGCCAAACGTTGCCCTACTCCCTATTGTATCGCTACCAGAGCTTGAAACATGGATAGAAACGTGGGCATTTAGTGAAACGATTCACAGCCGCTCATACACACATATTATCCGTAACGTAACACAAGCACCTGAACTTATTTTTGATGACATTGTTAGCAACGATAAAATTAGCGAACGTGCTGATGCCGTAACAAAATACTACGACGACTTAATCAACTCTGTATCGCTTTACAATTTATACGGTGAAGGCAAGCACGAGATTAATGGTAAAACTGTTATCGTGAATTTGTTTGAGCTTAAAAAGAAACTATACCTAGCTATGATGTCGGTAAATATTCTTGAAGCGATTCGCTTTTACGTAAGCTTTGCATGTTCGTTTGCGTTTGCTGAGCGTGAATTGATGGAAGGTAACGCTAAAATCATCAAGCTTATTGCGCGCGATGAGGCACTTCACCTTTCGGGTACTCAGCATATTTTAAACATTATGCAAGACGGTAAAGATGACCCAGAAATGGCGATTGTTGCAGCCCAGTGCCGCGACGAAGCGATTAAAATGTTTGTTGATGCTGCAGAGCAAGAAAAAGAGTGGGCTGAGTATTTATTTAAAGATGGTTCAATGATTGGCTTAAATAAACATATTTTATGTCAGTACGTTGAATACATTACTAATGCACGTATGACTGCCATTGGCTTGCCAGCACAGTTTGAAAATAACAGTAACCCTATCCCATGGATAAACTCGTGGTTAGTGTCTGATAATGTGCAAGTAGCACCACAAGAAGCAGAAATTAGCTCATACCTTGTTGGTCAAATAGACTCTCAAGTTGATGCATCAGAATTTGGTGATTTTGATTTATAATGAGTGACAAGTCTACTGCAAGCATAACGCTTGCAGAAAACAGCCAGTGTATAGAATTTACCGCTGGCTGCCCTTCTCTTTTACAGTGCTTAGAATCCATGAAAATAGACGTCGCATTCCAATGCCGCGAAGGTTACTGCGGCGCTTGTAGAGCAACTTTAGTGTCAGGCAGTGTTGAGTATAACGAAGAGCCACTTGCGCTTGTACGCGAAGGCGAAATACTCCTGTGCTGCTGTAAACCCAATGGCAACGTAAGTATTAATTTAAAGTAATTTTCTGACAAATAAAAAGCCAATAATGAAAACGTTATTGGCTTTTTTCTTAAGGTGCATTACGGCTAAGTTTTATTTTTCTTTCAAATAAACGGTTTTCTTCTCTAGATATTGCTCTAAACCAAATTTACCATCTTCGCCGCCAAAGCCGCTCTGTTTCCAGCCATTATGAAAACCTTGATGCTGCTCACCCATACCACGGTTAATATAAACTTCACCCACTTCTAACTCGTTAATTGCTTTATTAATATCTGAAAAGTTTTGCGTAAATATATAAGCGCTTAAGCCATAAATACTGTCGTTACAGTATTTAATCGCTTGATCCATATCTTTAACTTTGACAATTGGGAGTACTGGCCCAAAAGTTTCTTCGTGCACTGCAATGTTATCTTGCTTAACGTCTACAAGTAACGTTGGTTCGTACCAACAACCACCTTCGAAACCCTCAACAGAAGCAACTTTACCACCAGTGGCGACAGAAGCGCCTTGTTGAATACTTTGTTGAACTATGTGATCAATGTTGTCTATTTCACGTTGATTACATTTAGGACCCATTTGTGTATCTGGGTTCATAGGATCCCCAACACGAAGTGCTTTTACAGCTGGTATAAATTTAGCCATAAACGCATCGTACACAGACTCTTGAACATATAAACGCTCAACACAGGTGCATACTTGCCCGCAGTTAGCAAAGCGACCCCAAAGCGCACCTTCAACAGCCTCATCAAGGTCGGCATCTGCCATAACAACCATCGGGGCTTTACCGCCAAGTTCAAGCATTACAGGCGTCATATATTCTGCGCTAGTTTTATAAATTTGCTTACCTGCAGCAGTAGAGCCTGTCATGGTGATCATTTTAGTAATTGGGCTTTCACACAATGCTTGGCCAACAACAGAACCTGATCCATTAATAACGTTTAGCACGCCAGCAGGAATCCCCGCTTCGTTTGCTAAACGACCCAGCTCGGTGGTTGCTAAAGGTGTTTCTTGAGTAGGTTTTAATACAATAGAGTTACCTGTAATCAACGCAGGTCCAATTTTACGACCAGCCAATGCCAGCGGAAAATTCCACGCAGTAATACCAACAACTACGCCACGTGGCACTTTATAAATGTATATTTTTTCATCTTCGTTATCTGAAGGTAAAATATCGCCTTCAATAGTAAGTGCATGGTCGCATGCATAGTCAATAAAAGTCGCTGTTACGTCGACTTCCATTTGTGCAACTGATAGCAATTTACCTTGCTCTGCAACAAGCATTGGTGCAAGAATATCTTTATTTTCACGAATTTTATTAGCAAACACGCGCAATATATTTTGACGTGTGCGAGCTGTCAATTTAGCCCACTTTTTCTGGCCTACATTCGCTGACTCAAGTGCATACTGCGCATCTTCTATACAGCCTTTTGGTATTTCACCAATTTTTTTACCCGTAGATGGGCTTAATATTTCAATGGTGCCACTTACTTTAGAAGCGACATATTCACCATTTATAAAATTCACATTATTATGAAAGTTCATTGTACTATCTCCCCATCCATCCGCCATCAACCAATAAAATAGCGCCGTTTACATAACTAGCAGCCTCAGAAGCCAAGAACACTGCGGGCCCTTTAAAGTCTTCAGGATTTCCCCATCGACCTTGTGGAATGCGCGCTAAGATGGCTGCATTACGCTCTTTGTCATTGCGTAATGCTTCAGTATTATCGGTATCAATGTAACCTGGCGCAATGGCATTTACATTAATGCCTTTGCCAGCCCATTCATTTGAAAGCGCCATAACCAATTGCCCAATAGCACCTTTACTAGCTGCGTAACCTGGTACTGTAATACCACCTTGAAAGGTAAGCAAAGAAGCTGTAAAAATAACTTTACCCTCGCCATGTTCTATCATTTGTTTGCCTATTTCGCGGCTTAAAATAAATTGAGCATTTAAGTTAACTTCAATCACTTTATCCCATAAATCATCACCATGCTCAGCCGCAGGAGCACGTAGGATTGTACCTGCATTATTAACTAAAATATCAATTTTTGAAAAATCACTTTTTACATCATTAATAAAAGAATAAAGCGCATCACGATCACCAAAATCACATTGGTAGGCTTTAAAGTTTCGGCCAAGGGCTTTAACTTCTTTTTCTACTTCTGAGCCTTCAAGCTCTAAGCTTGCAGATACACCAATAATATCAGCGCCAGCCTGCGCTAAACCTAGTGCAATACCTTTACCAATACCGCGCTTACAACCTGTAACTAGGGCTACTTTGCCTTCTAAGCTAAATTTTTCTAGCATCTGATTCATTTTCATACCTTTATAATTTTTATTATTGTGGATTACATTCAACAAGCGCTTTCATGCCTTCTGGATTTCCATCCATACTCGCAAATGCACTACCAATATCAGTTAACGAACTAACCGAACTAATGAAAGGTTTAAGATCTATTTGGCCCGATGAAATTAATTCGATAGCCCAATCAAAATCGGCCGCTTCGTATACACGTGCACCTAATAACTCCAACTCTTTCCAAAAGAATTGAAATAAATCGATTTCAGGTTTAACACTGTGAATAGCCACCATTACTATACGACCCCGACGCCCTGCTATTTCGGTCATAGCCTCTATTGCGGGTTTTACGCCTGATACTTCAAATACAACATCTGCACCTTTTGTTTGTGTCCAACTATCTACATAGGCAGCTAAATCTTCTTCAATGGGATTAACCGATTTAACACCTAGCTCATCGGCAAAAGCACGGCGGCTTTTGTTAGGCTCAGACACGAGTACTTCTGCACCAACACTTTTAGCAACCGCAGCAACTAATTGCCCAATTGGCCCGCCACCAAGTACAACCACTTTCTCACCCGCTTGTAAGCGCGAGCGTCGTACATCATGGCACGCAACCGATAAAGGCTCTATTAATGCGCCTTGTTTTAAATCAACGCCTGCTGGTAATTTATGCAAAGTACGCGCTTTAACTGTCCAGCTTGACTGAAAAGCACCTGGTGTATCTATTCCCATAAACTTTAAGTTTTGACAAATATGCGTATGCCCTGCATTACACGTAGGACAATCGCCACACCAATCTAATGGGCGTACTACCACGTTTTCCCCTACAGCAAAGCCTTCAACGCCTTCACCTATTTCTGCAACAACACCTGATATTTCATGGCCAATTGTTTGCGGAATAGACACTCGTTGATCCATCACACCATGGTATATGTGCATATCAGTACCGCAAATCCCAACGTATCCAACACTCAATCTAATCTCACCCGCTTTAGGTTTAATAGATGTGCCTTCAACAATGTTAAATGACTTGTTACCTATATATTGTGCAGCTTGCATATTTTTATACCTTCAAGAATGTTTAATTAAATAGTAACCAAGTAATGCATCATTAAAACAATGCCGATACGAGGAATATCAAAGTGAACTATCACACCTTAATATGGTTTATTGTTAACAATTTACACCTAGGTATGTTGTTTGTAAAGCCACTCTTAATATTTAATATAACTTCAGAGCAGTAAAGCGGGCCTGTTAAAAACATTAAGGCTTGAGTAATAAAATTTACTTGTATGTTTTACTTTCAACCTATATTGTCAACAATTAACACAATATAAAGGAGGACTATAGTGATTAAAAACAAAAAATCAATTCTTAGCTTACTGATAATTAGCGCTATAAGCTTAGCGGGATGCAGCCAAACCACACAAACGCCCAGTAGCCAAACAAGTAATAACGTTGTATTTTCTGATGTGTCTGAACAAGCAGGCTTAATAACACAAAAAAACTGGAAGTATGGCGGCCCTACCATTGCCGATATAAACAGTGATGGTCATTATGATCTGCTGCTAACAAATCACGACACCACCCCTATTCGTTTATTTATGGCAAATGGAGATGGCACATACACACTACAAAACGATATTTTTCCACGAGCAGATCTACACGGTATGTCGGCCGGTGATTACGACAACGATGGCGATCTCGATGTACTTATTGCACTAGGCGGTGGAAATGGCACCACACCTCAACCCCAGCGACTACTTAAGAACAATAATGGTAAATTTGAAGATAAAACTGTTGAAGCTGGCTTATCTAAAATGGGGGCTCGCGGGCGCTCTGTGCGCTGGGTTGATGTAGATGCCGATGGTGATCTTGATTTTATACAAGTAAACGCCGAAAAATTAATTCACGAAAACTCACCACGCAATATCATTTTTGAAAATCTCGGTAATGGAAAGTTTACTTATCACCCATCAGCTACTTTTGAAAATATAAAAGCCGAGCGTGTATTATTAACCGATTACAATAACGATGACATACTCGATATTTTTGCTTTTGATGGATACAACGATTTAACTATTTATCAAGGTAATAACGACTTTACCTTTGCCAATGTTACTAAAGATCTATTAGGTGCAAATAGTGAAGCCTACAAAGGCACGCTCGCAGTTGCACAAGCTGATATAGATAACGACGGCGATATGGACTACTACCTTGCTCGCGGAAAGCTAAGCTACGCTATCGCTAATAACAGTCTATCGTTTAATAAAGGCAGCAAACGGCTAGACCTGCGTGATGAAGGTAATAAAAGCCACGATGGCATAACACTCATTACCGACAACACAAACTCAGGAAGTCTTATACTAAGTGACTTTTATCACTTCCCGCGTGCCAAGCTATTAAGCCAAATGGATGTATACATAGGCGAGAAAAAAGAATTAATAAATACACCCAATAAAAACACCACCATTAGCCAGAAAAGAGCACGCGGGTTTCCAACTAAGCTTGATAAAACTGGCTGGTACATTGGGTATTTAGGGAATAATAAATGGCGAGTAGAATGGGTACTTACCGATAACCTTGCATGGGATGTACGCGCATCATTCAAAAATGTAAAAGGCTATCAAAGCGATTGGCAACCACAAAATCTCGCCCTTCCTGATGTATTACTACGTAACGATAATGGTAAGCTGGTTGATATTTCATCTAAATTATCAGCATTAACAAACAGTAATAACTGGGGAGTTGTACCCGGCGATTTTAATAACGACACAAAAATAGACTTTATGGTCTATCGCTTTGGCGAACTAAAAGAGCGAGTTGCTGATGTTTTACTCATTAACCAAGGTGATTACAACTTTAAAGCAACAATCACTCATAACGCCGATACCGAACGTGGCTTAGACTCACACGGCGATATGGGAGCCGCATTTGACTTCAACCTAGACGGAAAACTCGACCTACTAAGCGGAGATGAAGATAACGGCCAATGGCATTTATATAAAAATACCACTGAGTTAAGTCACGCCCACTTCACCCTTATTAGAGTTGGATACTCAAAAAGTGGGGTTGATCCGTATGGTGCAAAAGTACAAATTAAAACAGCAACTGCGAACCAATATCAAGTTATTGGCTCGCAAAGTGCTACTCACTCGCAAAGCTTACTTAATATTGTACATTTTGGATTAGCACAAGCAGATTCAATCTCATCAGTTATCGTTACATGGCGAGATGGCAGCTCTGAGCTTTTAAATAAACAACCTGCAGATCAATTAATAAGTATTGGTAACTTAAATAACTGATCTATAGACGCGACTCTCATGGCCCCCTTAATTAAGCGAATAACGACAGGGGGCTTGTTTTACCAATTCAATATTCTGCTTATTTAACTGTTCAAAAAAACTTATCTATCTGTACTTTGTATTCCCATGGTTGCTGCAATACATTATTCGTATTGTGTTTATTCCACTCATTCCAAAGCTTTGCTAATTTCGCTTGTTCAGCAGGTAATGTATCAACCAAGATATGTCCTAGAGTTTTATCACTAACTTTAAGTGCGTTAAGTTAAGCTTATCTAATACGACAACAATCGGGCGATCCATAGCAAAATTCGTCGCAGCTAATACTCCCCCTCGCCTATAAAATGTGCAAACTGAGCTTAAGCAGCATCCGTTGCTTACTCGGCCTATGAACCGCTGAAAGCGATAATACAGCAAAGAAAGGTTGTTTATTCGGCGACTGATTAATCAGTAAAATGACTGGCTTGAGTCGCAAGTGTATCCACTAAGTACCCTTCGTGTTCAGCATAGTGTTTAAAGTCTCGCTCCATCTTTTGAGAAGGGTAAGCCTGTTGTTCTGCTTTACCATATGAAAAATAACCACGCGCGCCATCACGAAAACAAAAGTTATCAAACTCTCGCTGAGTAGCGATGATATTCATCGTGATTACCTTGAAGCCTATGCGGTAGGATTTAATAACTCAGCGTACTTTTCAACGGTATTTAAAAAACACACCGAGTTATCACCAAAAGAATACCAACATCAATGCCAATTAAAGTCATCGATGAGGGCAGTTAAATGAGTTTATTTAATTTCCACATCACCATAACGCTGCTGATACAAAGATTTATGAACTTGTTTAGCCGCTTCAACTAACTCTGGGTAGGGAATGTCTGTTGTTGTTACAAATCCAACATTATAATTTTCGCCATCATACGCCCGACCGGTAATTGGCGAATCGATATATTGGAACCAGTGAGCACCAATTAAATACGGATTATCAATAACCGTTTTCATATAGGTTTTGTACATATCAGCACGATCGCGTTGATTAGCAGCATGGATAATGCCTGGATTCGGTTGACCAGTATCACCTGAACCAATGTGAAATTCCCCAATAATCGTAGGCATATCTAGTTCTTTCAACATATCCCATGTCATCGGGTCTAGTCCTTCACGATAATAATTATAACTGATCACATCGGCATACTTCTTAGCAGACCAGCGAGCTTCTGGCGATGTCCCCCAAGAAGTAAACCTCGCGCCCATATATAAATGGTCAGGCAATACTGATTTTAAAGAATGATTTACAACCTTAAAATATTCATCGGAGAAACGAGTTAACAACCACGACAAATCGGCAATCATAGCGTTATTAAAATTACTGTCTTTTTTATAGTTAACGCCAGTATTATTAAATACTTCCCATGACTTAATATTTCTATTCCATGCCTTATTTAGCTGGCTAATAGTTTTATACTTTTGTTTTAACATATCACTGAACACTGATTTGGTCGGGCTATTCGCAGTCGTTTTAGATAGTGCATCAAGTACAATGCCATAACGTAAGGTTGTTGAGCCCTCTCCTCCCCAGCTCATTTCGTTATCAATAAACACCCCAATACACCAAGGGTTATTTTGTACTTCTTGGGCAATAACTTGAGTGGTTATGTTAGCTCTTTTAACAAATTCAGGATCGAAAGGGTCAGGCATGGCTCCCCAATAATCAAAACCAGAACTCAACCTTTTAAAGTCGCCGATGATCCACCCATTCGCAAAATAGGGAACTTGTTGATTATTATAAAAACTAGCATCGGTCCAATTCCCAAATGAAGTAAAGCCCCAATCTTGCATTCTTTTTAAGGTTACTTCGCGCCATTTATCAATATAAGAATCTGGGTATTGCTGAGCATAACGACGTTCTAAATTTGCTTGGTAAAAGCTAAAAACTTCCCCATGTTGGATTGGTCCAAGATGAGATGAGCGCTTGTAACTATAGTGATTTGCCAACTTATCATTATACTGTGGTAGCCAATTAAACATGGCTCTTCGGTCTGGATAAGCGATGTAGGCTGATTTTTGATATTTAGCTAAATTACTATTTAAACCCTTTGAATCTTCTGGCGTTACATCATCAGGGTCACGCGCTCTGACCGCATCATCGCGATAATCTACACCTGTAAATGTTGTTGTGTTAGCCATTCGCGCGTTGGCAATACCTGAGGAAAAAAACAAATAACCTTCGGGGTCAACTAACGCCCATTTGCCATTTACTTTTTCCGTACGAAAAAAACCTGTTGCCTTTAACTTAGGCCCTTGCTTCCAACCGCCAAACTTACTTCTATCCGCCCGCGGGGTTACTTTCGACAAATCATTTAACTCTTTATTTGCGATTGCTCTTAATTGTTGTTCAGAGCTGACCTTTAACGGGTAGTTGACCTGTGTAGATTGACCAAATTTATCGACGATGTTTGTTAAAAAATCTGGTTTTGCATCGGGTATCGTTTCGAATCGTAAATTATCAACGGTTACAGCCGTTGGATTTATTTGAGTTTCTGTATAGATAGCGATACTTTCAACTTGGCTAAAATCTACATTGAGTTTAGCGCCTCTCAAGATCATTTTTCGTGCGGTTGTTTTAAAGCTAGCAGGAGTGTCCCTGAGTCCTGTATCAACATTTAAAGTCTGGGAGTTGAGCTCAAAATATAATGTAGCGTGCTCGTTAGTTGTTAGCCCAATTGTACGTCTTTGGACTTGTTTATCTTTACCTGTGATATTCACACTGAGCATCACTGGAAAGTCGCTTACGTTTGAAACATCGAAAAATAAAGCGCTATTGCCCAAAACACTCAGATCCCATAACTTATTCGGTTTGAGTGTGATCCCAGAGAATTTATGCTTAGTGGAAAACGAAAGCTCTAATGCTTTATTTTTATTTTTAATTACTTGTGTCGTTTTTATATTTTTATTTGTTAGTTTATAACTGTTACTAGCGTGCTCAAAATCGTCAATTAAAATAGTCTTGTTATCGTGTTGCAAGTCAAATTCCCTTGCAACACCTTCACCGCTTAAAACTAACGTTGAGTATACAAAGATAGATAAGCATCTAATTATTTTATTCATTTTATTACCTTATACTTTAACGAGTAATAGGTAATGTTATGAAAACGCACTCTGACACATATTTTTATTCATTTAACTGGTTATGAGTCATTAGTTGAATTATTTGCTGTTGATTCAACGCCGCTTCTACTACATAAAGCTCATCGAGTCCGCCTTTAAAGAACATTTGCTTCTCATGTGTTGCGCCTTCTATGTAACCAATATTTTTTCCTATCGTCAGTGGCCGAGAGGCTGGGTGCTGTAAATTTGTTGCGACTTTAGCGATTGACTTTTTCTGCGTTTTTTCAAGCTTACCATCAACATATAGCAAAACATGTGTCGCTAAGTTACTCTTTAGTCCACCGTATAAAACCACTGCAATATGGTGCCACTCATCATCTCGCAAATCGGTATTACCCACAATTTGAGCATTATAGGTCCCTATTCTGATCCTACCTAAAGGCCCGTCAATTAACTCTGGATTAGGAGAAATTTGCCACGCTGAATAATCTTGCTGTAATCCCCAGCTCACAATGCCGTATGCATTTTCAGGTAAAAAATCACTAGGTACTTTGAGCCAAAAGGCGACCGTTCTGGGGTTATCACTGCCAACACCAGGGTACTGTGTTTCTAACCAATTATTTTCACCATTAAAGCTGATTGCCTTATCATACACCCCAGCTACTTCTGTTAACGGTTCATCAATGGGTGATTTATCTTTGGCTACATACTGCTGCCCATCAATACCACGGCCGCTGGAGAGATAATTATGTTGCTGCTTATCATCAAATGACCAATGTAATAAGTGAGGCTCTTCTATTGAGTCTCCAGGTAATACACGCATAAAATCAGAAGGTACGCTAACAAAGCTGGTAATTTGATGATTTAAATCAAACGCTAATGCCTGATCTTTTTTCACATGTTGATAAGACTGCGTTTTATTGCCACGCGCTTTTATTTCACCATCGAGCACATGTACTTGAGATTCACCGCTATTAGACACTTCGACGCCAAATTCTGTGCCTAAATCTATTATCTCTGAACTTGGGGTATCAACTCTAAAGCCAATTGCATTTTGTGGTACTCGGGCCACTAACTTACCATGATGAAGCGTTACTTTATCTCTGGATTGCAAATTCACTTTAACCGGCGCTTCTAAAACGAGTACCACGCCATTTTCGAGTAAAATTTCACTGTAACCATGCTCAAGAATAATATCTCCTTGACCTAATTGACTGCCAACAGAAAAATTAGCGTTATGCGAAGCAGTCATTTTTGTGACTTCAGCAAACTTATTTGTGTAGTCCAAGTGCTCTGCCAAAAATATAACGCTGACAAAAAGCATAATACTTGCAGCAAGCGCATACGGGCTTGAAAACCAGCTCATTGTACTTTTCGGCCGAATCGTTTTTTGTTGCTCGCTTAGTTTTGCCATTACACTGCGGGTAAAATTGTCTGGTCGCGTATCCGATTGATGATGTGCTTTTAATAAACGTTCACTCGTCACATATTTACTCACTTGTGCAAGTAAATTAACATCATGCTGACAGGCTTCAAGCAATTCGTCGGCAACATCTTCGCCAGCCAAATACGCGGCTAATAGCTGTTGTTGGTGCTTCGTCATTTGTTCAGTCATGCTCATCGTTGCTGCTGCTGTATTCTTTTATCAATACATGTTTTCAATGATTGACGAATTCTAAATAAGCGCATAGTCATAGTAGAATGTTTATCTTCATATTTTCGACATAGCTCAGCCAATGAAACGCCTAATGTGTAATGTTCAGTTAATAAATTGCGCATTTTCTCGCTTAATTTTTCAAGGCAAATAGTTAAATTATCAAACATATCAAGCTCGGCCCCTTCATGGATATTTTCATCAATGTGTTGATTTATTAAGTGCTCTAACTCATCAGCGCTACCTAATGCCACGGCTCGGTGTTTACGTTGATGGTTTTTTAATAAATAAGCAGCAATCCCCCTCAACCAAGCTAAAAAGGAACTTTCACTGTTAAACTCAGCGATTTTTTTAAAAGCAATAATAAAGGTCTCTTGTGCTAAATCTTCTGCTTCGTGAGGGGTATTTAGTCGAATAACTAAAAAGGCCCTCACAGCAGACTGATAACGCTCAACTAACAGAGAATATGCAGCAACATTGCCTTGTAATATATCGTCAATTATAGAACCATCACTTTTACCATCTAACGATATTATATTTTCTTTCAAATCAGAGTCCTAATTGAAATAACTGACGTAAGATGGTGCGTCAATTTGCAATTGACTTTGAGTCGTAAATAACTTCCCAGATGCTAAATCACGCTTAATAATCACAACATTATTACTATATTGATTAGCCACTAATAACTGTTTTTGTGATTTTGAAAAATTAAAATCACGAGGATGTAAACCGCCACTTGAGACTTTATTAATTAATTGTAGTCGGGTTTCTGCCATTAATTGATAACCATAAATTGCATTCTCACCGCGCACAGCCACATAAACATGACGACCATCCTCAGAAATACGAATTGCCGATGCAAGGTTTTGTTGCTCGCCAACTTTTTCGGGCATTATATTTGTTTTTGAAACGTGTAATAACGCACCATTTTGTAATATTTTGAAGATACTAATACTGTTACTCAATTCATTTAAGCTAAACACTAATTTTTTAGCCGGATGAAAAGCAAGATGACGAGGCCCATCCCCCGGCGTTAATTCAATGCGGTGTACTGGCGTAAAATCACTTTTTAAGCTATCAAAAACAATAATCTCGTCTGTACCTAAATCCGTCAAATACAGATAGCGACTTTGCTTATCCCACCCCGAAAAATGTAAATGAGCACTTCGTTGTCTGGGCGTAATACTACTTCCTGTATTAGTAAATTGACCCCGTGATACTAATAATCCTGCCTTATTAATATTAAACAGTTCACTATTACCTGTCGTGTAATTTACAACAGCTAACTGCTGGCGATCATCCGAAATATTAATATGACATAGCCCTTTTCCTTCAATCGGGTACGTTTTAAGCTTTGTAAACGCGTTACTTTTCCAGTCATACACGTTAATAACAGATTTTTTATCAAGCCCTCTACCAATGCTATACAATTTATTTATTGTCGGTTGCCAATTTAGATAGCTTGGATCGGTTGCCGATACAACGACGCGTTCGTTAATTAATAGATCATCACTTTCGTTATAAGAAACTAAATAAACGCCCTGATCAGGCTCATTTGTGTAGCTGCCGACTAAAAAATAATTAAGTCGAGATTGTTCATCGCTGATACTTTGACAACCACCAAGGCAAAAAATAAAGGATATAAAAACAAACAGCTGAGCGCACTTTTCAAGTCGTATATGTAATCCTGTTAGCCATAAACTCATTTATTCAATTCCCTTTACTTAATTTGAATTTCAAACAGTGTTGCAGGCACATTTTTAGATGGATGAGCGAATTCTAGTATCAATTGTTGCGTTGTTATAGGCTCTACTAAATCGATTTTATTAATACTTTGATAATTACCCGTAACGTGTGCAATTACCTCACCAGAATCTGTTTTAATTGTATAGGTTTGCACACAATAAGGTACCTGGTCTTCGTTATGCTCCATTAATACGGTTTCTAACGCATGGTCAAAGTCACTATCAAAATAAAGAACTATTTGCCTCATCGTTACTTTTTCTGGCCATACTAACCTTAGGGTTGGCGATGGATCTGCTAAATCAGCAACCCATGCATTCGTTTGTAGCCAAGGCCTCACAAAGCCGTTAATTACCTGCGTCGCTTGGTGATTATGAATGGCGGGAGATATACCGATTGCCAAATTTTGACCGTTTGGCCGCCGCGCTGGTGTCCAAAATTCAAACTCTTCAAGACCACTATTTTCAGGTACTGTTTGTTTGCCTTTATTTGATACCGCTTTGTGAACTTTATTGAACACAACCATAGTGCCCGTAATAAGCTGCTCTGTGGTAGCAAGCTCTATATCACTGTTTTGTAAAAAACAAATGAACCCGTACTGCATCTCTAAGCTGCAATCACTAAAATCAAATTCGAGCGTACTTTCGCCCGCCGTGACAGACAAACTGATAGTTTTATTTATAACATCTGGCGTATAGTTTTCATGCTTGATACTAGTGCGCAATTGACACGTTAACTCTGTCTCTTTATGAGCAAAAACCGTTATGCTAATTGTTGGTCCTTGGCCTTTTGCAAAAGCAACCAACTGTGCACACGATGAATCTAATTGCATTCTACTGTCGCTAGGTTGAAAACCATTGAACACTAATTCACTCGATGCAGTAATAGAGGCTTGGGCTGCTAAATTATTGTGCTTATCTAAACGGATCCCAGGGATACTTTGGCCATTTAGATTCAGGTTTTGCTGTAACTGTGCTATGTGTTCTGGCTGTAATAGCTCTTTGGGTGTGATATTGAGTTTATTACACATAGCAGCAGCTGCCCCCACCGCTTGTCCGCCGTGTGCGCAGGTGATCATAACTCGTGTTGAACCAAACGCCATATGTGTTGCGCTGATTATTCGTCCTGCATAATATAAATTTTCTATATCACGGCTAACAAAGCAGCGGTACGGTATTTGGTAAACCCCTTTTGAATGATATTGAGAGCAAGGAGGTCGTTCGCTGTATATGCCTTCAGCGGGGTGAATATCAATCGCCCATCCACCAAAAGATACAGCATCATTGAACTGGATTTGCTCAATAATATCTTGCTGTTTTATCATATATTCCCCTTCAAAGCGCCTGCTTTCGCGTTTGCCAGGAATTGTGCCTACCCATTCTAAAGTTAGATTTTCGACATCATCAAACCTGCCGCTATTTTTTATGTAGTCCCAAATTCCGTAAACGAGTTTCCAAAGCTCCCATTTAATATCCTCCGTTTCATAAATAGTATCGCGTATTCCGCCAAATTCTATCCACCAAAACTTACAGCCAGAGTCACTTCCGGCAATATCTTTACAGCGAGGTATCGCCTCTATTTGTTCATACGAGTAAGCAAAATCAGGGGCTTTGTAACTAATAGGCTGATCCATTTTTTTACTGTAGAAAAATAATGTATGGCCAAGTAACTCCATGTTCTCTTCATCAGATGCTAACAGCTCACCAAACTCTACTTTTGATTCAGCACCAATTCTGAACCCCGCTCCAGCATTAAACGCAACAAGGCCATCGCCGGTCGCATCACAAAATAACGGCGCACTAATAATGTAATGAGTAGAATTTTGACTGCAAAATGCCTCTACACTGGCAATCTTAGTGCTGTGCTGTTTATTTACATCAAGCACAGAGGTGTTTAACAACAAGGTAATATTTTTTTCGGCAATCACTTTGTCGAGCAAAATGGTATCGAAAATTAATGGGTTACCATGTCTGTTTAACTTAAGATTATCCAGCATGATCTCATCAATAACCCCACCCTCACGTGACCAGCGATTATTGTTGCCCATATGCGATGTTGCCCCCAACGCCCATAATCTTACTTCACTTGACGCATTACCACCGAGTACGGGACGATCTTGAATTAACACAACCTTGCTACCCGCTCGCGCCGCACTGATTGCTGCACATGTACCTGCTAAGCCACCACCGGCAACCACAAACTGAGTATTTAATTGTTGTTTCTTATTTTCACGTGCAGCTTCATTAAAGTTTTGCTTAATCATAACTCTTGATCTCTTTTTCTTGTTTTTGATATGAGCGTTTATTTTTTAATTCTGGGCTTAATGACTGCGCAAAATAAACACTAGGCTGGTGAGGTACATCCGTAACTTTTAATTCTTTTTCAAGCTCATTTACCATTAAACTACAATCAAATCTGGCTAAAAAACTGTGTTTATTGCGCGCTTGTTTGTCTGAAAAGTGGCACAAGCCCCACTCAATCCCGTTTGATTTGCTTTCACAGTCAAATGCATTGGCAACATAAGGACCTGCTGCAATTGGCATGAGGGATGTCACCGCGGCAATCGAAAAGTTCACCCCATCAGGTGAATATTGAATGGTGTTACTTTCATTGCCATTTCTGATAGTAAAAGCAGCTACTCCTGATTTAAACGGAAAATAAGTAGTTTCGTGGCCTGAGTTTAAAATAGGGTTCAGAGGGTGTTTATCAAAAGGCCCAAAAGGATTATTCGCGGTTGCCAAGCCATTACCCACTAAGTAATCGGGTCTATCTCCGTAGGCGGCTTTATAGTATAAATGTATTTTTCCGTTATAAATTAATAAATAAGGGTCATGAATCGAGAATTGATCCCAACTTCCCGGCTCACCATTTTCAATAATAACCTCACCATGTGGCAACCACGGTCCATCTGGCGTATCGGCAACTGATAGTGTTACCGGACAATGATCACCTTTCTTACCGCTAGCTTCATTAAAGGCTTGATAATAAAGATAATATTTATTTTCATAAATCAAGATATCTGGTGTACTAACCGAGCGCCAACCTAACTGCGGGTGCTTGGGCCTGGTGACGGCGATACCTTGTTCAACCCAGTCAAATCCATTAATACTGATGGCATAGCCAATTTCGGATAAATCCCAATCAGTGGAGGGAGTCAACTCGTTACAGTGCTGCGCCCCTTTTGGTGGGAATTGAGTGCACCGTTTTGTGTACCAAACATAATAAAGACCATCAACTTTTATAATTTTAGATGGGTCGCGTCTTGAAATAGTCCCATCATTATTATGATAGCTAAACCCAGTGAGCTCAGTGTACTTAAAACTAGTAAATAAAGGATTGTCTTCCGGACGAGGGGTTAAATAATTGTCATACAACCTCGACATTGCTGCACTCAATTCTCGTGCTGGTTTTTTAGCTGGAATATCCCATGGGTAACTTTGCTGCTTTAATTTGTTATTGCTATTGCTCATTGATACGTACCTTTACTGCCTTACTTCTAAACTTAAAAACTAAAACACCCCCTAATATAAAAATGCCACTGCTTATTACTGTTATTTCGATTTTTCCGGTAGTTGCAATTGCGGCCAACGAAAGCATAATCGCGCCAGTAGAGAGAATACCAAACCCTAAAACTCGAATACCATGATTGTTATCCGCGCTTTTTTCTGGAGTTATTAATTCGGCCGTCGGTTTAATTTGGCTTAATTCGACTAAGTAGTTTTCATAACACGCAGGTGTTTTTCTTTGTGCTCTTAAGTACAACTCAAATACCGTCAGCATCAATACAGGAAATAACACCCCCATCATCATCTCCTGCGCTCTATCTAAGCTAAAATCAAATAACCAAGGACTCACAAACTTAAAAAAAGCATTCACCAGTAAACTAAAAATAGTGGTTATTAAAATCGTTTTCCCAGTTTGATAACGAGAAAAAAGCAACCAAATGGGTGGCAAAAACAACGGTCCACCAGTGAGCGCAGCCATGGTCATTACCACTTCAACTACACCACCAAGTAAGGGAATTAGTAACGCAACAATAATCGTAATTAGACCGAGTACGCCAGTTGCAATTCGACCGACCTTGACTAGCGTAGCTTGGGAAGCATCTGGTTTTATATTTTTATATATGTCATTACTGATAACACCTGCGGCGATGTTTAAAGACGTGTTAATTGAGCTTGATGTCGCAAATACCATTCCTGCTAGCATTAATCCAAGCATCCCTACTGGCAATACTTCTTTGCACATTTGCAAATAAGCCCCTTCACTTTCAAACCCAACTAGATTGGGGTTCATCGTTCGGTAAATCATCGGGGCTAACATCCAAACTACTGGGCAAATAAGATAAAGAATCGCAAATAGTCCCCCAACCTTTTTTGCATCCTTTGGTGTTTTCACACTGGTGAAGCGTTGAATATAAGACCAGTTACCAGCAATAAAAAATAAGTTATAGAGCCCAAAGGCAAAGATAAACTCCCATGAATACTCATCATTTACTAAGTTAAAAAAATCATCAGGTGCTTTGTCGATAAAGTTCTCAATGCCGCCAATCGCCTCAAATGATAGCGGTACCACAATTAATACCGCTGCAGTGAGCACCACAAATTGCAAAATGTCGGTAATTATCACCGCCCATAAACCGCCAACAGCGGTATAGGCTAAGATCAATAGTCCTAAAATGATGACGGTATATTCAAGAGATAAACCCGTAGCGACTTCAACTATTTTTGCCACTGGATATAAAAAAGCACCAGTCGAAAAGCTCGCAATTAAGAGAAAAATATAGGTATAAGTTCTTTGTACATTTAAGCCAAGGCGCTGCTTAATAAATTCGGCTGCGGTTAATACACCGGTTTTCTGCCATTTAGGCGCAATAAATAAAGCAATCAGCACCCCTGCTAAACACATAGTCCATTGAATAGTAATCGCCACCCAGCCATGCTTATATGCAATAGCTCCCCATACAACAAATGTACCTGCCGAGAAGAAACTCATAAACAGTGACAACCCGCTCATCCACCAAGGTAGCGCACCTCCCGCAGAGAAAAAGCTTTTCATATTCTTTCCAGCAGCAGAAAAACTTAAGCCACACCCAATGATCAATAAAGAAAATATAACGACTACACTTATATCAATAATATGCATAGCCTTAGTCCTCGCTATTTTCTTTTCGGGTGTAGTACCTAACCCAATCTATCGCCATGCTGGTACCAGCAATATCATCACTTACAGGACCTGCAATCGCCGCTTTTAAAATAGCTAAACTAAATAACATCGTTGTTTCACTAAAGCAGACATCATTTCTCATTGTGTAATAGAGTTCACCGTCAAAATAAAAATTAAAGTAATCTTTATCCCATTCAAGTCCATAGGTATGAAACTCTTTTGAAAAATCAGCAACGTCAGCGGCATTATATGAGGTGATTTTTTGCCAATTCTCTCCATCGTGATACTCGATGTTGTAATCGGAAATTAAATTGCGATAAGCACCTTTATCAACACCATGCTCTTGCAGCCAACCATTAATAAATTGAATAGCGCCAATTTCATGCGACTTATCCCAACTGAGTTCTAAAAACTTTTCACCATGTTTTTCTGACACCCAGCGTGTTTGCGGATTACCATCAATAGCAAAAGACTCTTCTGATATTAACTTATTAAATAACCCATTCGTTTTTATAGAAACATCGTCAGCTTGCGCTAAATTACTTATATTCTTTATTTTTTCTTCGTCAAATGCATCAGGGTATTGAGCGCTAGGCGCAAAGACTCTAAATTCAGAAATATGAAGAGACGTAGGATTAGTCGATGTTAATCGTATTTTTTTAGTTTTAACTGGCTTGTTAAACTCAACAGTGTGATCAGGCTTGCCGATTAAAGTGTGGTGTAACTGGTTATCACTGTGAGTAACACGGCCATTTGGTAGTGTATAAGTATCGGTCCAATTATGTACGTTGGTATTAATTATATTAGGGAAATGGCCTTCATTAATATCAATCTCGCATGCCTTTAAGCCATCTTTAACCCCTTGTTTTGGCCAAAACCAAAATGAGTTATTCGTGCCATAGGCACCGGCATATTTAAAGCGAGCTTCAAAGTAGCCATAATGAAATGAGCGTTTTGACCAAATATTACCTGTCGTCCAGTCTTGGCCACCTCGAGGTTCTTTCTTCGCTAATAAGTGCAGTATTCCGTTTTTAACTTGTGCATTATCGCGCCAGCGACTACTTAATACCCATGGGTTTTCTGTCGGTCCATTTTGAGAAACCCAGTTTTTATCTAATTCAGCATTCGCATAATTAAACTCATCATTCCACTGTAATTGCCATGTTGAGGAGTCAAGTTCGCGTGGTTGATCAGCACCGGCAAAAAACGATGTGACAACTATTGTTGCCAGCGTACATTTGGAAAATACTTTAAACATGTTTTACCCTTTATTGTTGTTTTATCTAACGAGTTATAAGTTTTATTTCATGCTAGGTATTGTCTTGAGAAATCAAAATGACACAATTTTTATTAAAAAAATAAAAAGCCCGCAGAAATGCTGCGGGCTTTTTATTAGATTAAACATTTAGAAATTAATACGGGTATTAAGTCTCAATGTCCGGCCTGTTTTATATGCGTAAACAGTACGTGATTTAGTTGCATCGCCTTCAAGCGGGCTGCCTTCAGAAAACGTTTGGCCACCAGCATTTAAGAAACGACTGGTAAAGTATTGTCTTACGCCTTCATCAGTTACGTTAGCCACCTGTAACGATACAGTCATGTAGTTATTTACTTTATAACTTGCAGAAAAATCGAGTGTTTTACGTCCTTCTTCCCACAGCGATCCGTTTTCCCATGAGCGTTGTACAAGTTGATCTGTAGTGCCTTGATACGCTAAACGAATTTGGTGTCCGTCTTTTTCCCAAAAACCTGTTACGTTGTAGCTGTGCTCTGGTGTATACGCTACCGCTAATGAAGGTAGTTTTACGCTGTCATCAATAGATGATACTTCTTGATCGTACTTACTGTCTTGAAATGTATAGTTAGCCTGCAAGCCGAGGCCCGACCAAATACCAGGTAAGTTGTCGTAGGTCTGCATATATTGAAGCTCTAACCCTTTAATACTTGCCCCTTTACCATTTTTAATTCGGGTGGTGTTAAATTTGGCACACATTTGCTCTAAGTCGCCCGAATACATCCACTCTTTTTGATAATCCTGGCCACCTTGAAAACGCTTAGGCATACATTTTTCTAAGCTATCTTGGCCTGCAATAAGTACTAAATCGTCTGGGTTATAAGATTCGCCCTCTTCGAGTCCCACTCCACGTAGGTCATCCATGTAGGTAACAATCGTTTCAGACTCTTCAAAGTTTGTCATGTCTTTATAAAATAATGATGCTGCTAATAATCCCGAATCGTTGAAATACCATTCATATGATAAATCAAGGTTTATTGATTCAAGTGGATCGAGTTTAGGATTGGTAAGCGTAATTGAGTTGTTACGGTTTTCACCGCCCCATTGTGTTTCTCTTACTTTAAAACCAGGACGTAGTGAATCTATTTGTGGACGAGCCATTGTTTTAGATGCTGCAAAACGAATAATGGTGTCTTCACTTTGCAAGTAGTTAATATTGATACTGGGTAAAAACAAATCGTAGTCGTGCTCACCAGTTACTGCAAACGAGCGTAAGCTTCTGTCTTCTGTTGGTAATAAGTTTCCATTTGCATCAAATTTACGCTCGCCATATATCCAGTTTTTTTCGGTTGATACATCAGAATGGCGCCATAACCACCACTCAGATTCATTTGGATTACCACGTACAGCGTTAGGATCATGACACGCGCCTTGAGCAGGAATAGCCACATCGTCTGATTTATCAATAGTGCCTTTTGTGTCGTAGCCTAGACCATCGGTTCTCGACCAGCGTATTTCTTCGTTGTAATCTGCACCATAAAATTGCGTTGCAGCACACAATGGTAAGCTAGTATCACGCAACTCTGCTAATTTAAATGGGTCCATTAAACGAGCATTATTTGAAGGGTCAAATGCAAACTGTACACCCGATGCACCTTGCACTTCTACAGTCGTTTTTACATAACGCACACCCACATCACCTGTAACACGTCCATCTGCTAATTCAAAATTTAGCTTGGTGTAAAATGCTAAGTTATCTAGCTCTGTATTGCGAGTGTTTGAATCGTCTGTGGCAAAAGCAACTTCTGGACTCCCTAAAGCTACTTCAAATGCTTTAAAAGCCGAAAATCGATTCCACCCGTCGGTTACATTGTCGCGGCCATAACCTAAATCAGCCATAAAATCGTCAACAGGAAACCCTTCACCGTTGGTTATTAAATCACCAGAAATATCTCTTAAACCGCTACCAAGTACTGCAGGTTGGCCTGTTGCAGGGTTTATAACTACAACCCCCTCGCCTACACTATTAAAGGCACCTTGCTGAGCATCTACATATTTTGTACGTTTTGACCATTTTGCACCAAATTCAATTGAGCGTACATAGCTTGTGTCAAGCACGTAATCAAAATCGACAAAGAGCGATTTTTGTTCATCTTCGACTTCGTTGAGGGTTCTGCCCATGTACGATAAATGCTGCGCTTTTAGCTCATCCGGATTAAATCCCGTGGTGCTGTAGTTATCCCATAGATTTGTTGGGTCACCAAAAGTGTCGTTTTCGCCGTAATCAATTAAGCCGGTGCCTGTAACTAATTTACACGGACCGCCTGCTGTACAGTCATAACCAACAGGCTCCATATCCTCTGGTGGCACATTTACTAAGCTCCATGCACTAATATTGGCAAAATTTTGCAGCGCAACGTACACTGAGTTTTCTGGTATTTGCTGCGTTTTAGAGTACCCAACGCCTGCTTCCATCGAAAATGAGTCACTAAAACCGTGATTCATATCAAGTGAGTAAACTTGGTTTTTATTTTCAAATTCACCTTCTGACTGCACTAAACCACCGTTACCAAAGCGGTTAATAAACTTAGTAAATGTATTCGTTTTTAAATCGATTGTACGCCAGCTAGCTTCAGGATCAGTAAATTTAGCTGTCACGCCGGAAAGGCCTGGGTCTTCACCTTCAACTAAGTTTTTAGTTTCCATTGAGCGCGTATTAATACCATGCATTGAGTTATTAACGTCTTGTTTTGCAAGGTTTGCGTTAAAGTTAAACTCTGTGTTTTCACTTGCTCGCCACTGCAAACCTAAGTTAATACTGGTGCGGTCATTTTGACTATCAAAAAGCTGATAATTAACTAAACGAGGTGTAATACCTACCGCATTTTCAACAACGTTGCCATTTGTATCTGTTGCTAAAGGCGACTGAACTGCTGTCCACTCTGTAGCAGAGTATTGGTCTTTTCGGTATTCGTTAGTCTCTTTAACTGCAGTAAAAACCACGCCAAAGGTATCGTCAAAAAGCTTTTTCGACATCGTACCCGATATTTTATAATTTTCTTTATCAGATAAATCGTTGTACCTGCCTTCTAAAGTCATCGTGGAAATTTCATAATTTAAATCAAGCGGCTTTGTAGTCGAAAGATTGATATTTGCGCCTAGCGAACCCTCTTCATGATCTGCACTCGGTGTTTTTACCACTTCAATTTTAGATAAAATATCGGATGAATACTGCGATAAGTCTACGCCTTGGCTAAAACCTGTAGAACCTAATTGCACACCATTCATGCTAATATTGTTTTGTTGTGAGTTAGCACCACGCACAGATATTCGTGCACCTTCACCATCAACGGATTGTACTGATACACCAGTTACACGCGAAAGCGCATCAGCGATGTTTTGATCAGTGGACTTACCAATGTCTTCAGCGTTTATGGAGTCAACAACGTTTTCAGCAAAACGCTTATCATTAATAGATTTTTTAAGACTGGCGGCTAACCCGCTGACTTCAATTATTTCAATATCGGCTTCTACTTTCGGTTTTTCTTGTGTGCTTTCGTCTTGCTTGGCATAAACCAATTGTGTTGCAAGTACTGCAGCTGTAATCGCGCTCAACTTGAACGCTTTGTTGATGATTGTCATGTGTGTTCCCTTTCTAAGGTATTATTATGTTGTCAGGTTAATCTTTTGTAAACAATAATATAATAACCAAATAATTGTCAACTGTATTTTGTTAACAATATTCGTTTAATTATAAAAAAGCAACTTAATGCGTAAGCATTAAATTGCTCTTAAGTAACAGTGTTAAAGTAAATATTTACACAGAGTTTATCGTCAATAGTTCTAGCCTAATCAAAATTCTTTTATATACGGCCAACCAGTAAACTGCTTTTCTGTTGATGGATCTGTATTCCACTCCCAGCACTCTAATTGATAATATTTTTTTGCATGGTTTATTTTAATAATCCCATAACCTTCACTTTTTAAATTTCTGTCAGCTAAAAACTTACCCCACGTTGTATTTTGTTTAGCAAAAAGTTTATGCGTAACTTTTGGGTTAGCTGCCGCTAGAACTCGCATTTTATTGCCAAACGTGTCGGTAAAATCACCGGTGTTTTTGTCGTTGTTTCGCTGATTTGGTAAAGGTGCGTGGGGTTCAAACCATCGCTGCCAAAATGCTGCGCTAGCTGGGCCTGCAAAAAACAAGCTGCCATCATCAAAAGTATTGATTCCTTGATAGGCAAGCAATCCGAGGTGTTGATCTCCCGCAATTACTAATGCGTTAGCGTCACTTACTAGTTTTACTGCGCGTGTACGCCCATCAGCCGGGTAGCCATTTGCATCGTAATCTATTAATGCTTTGCCATTTTCATCGGTTTGAGGCGACCCCCACATGGAAGCTGTAATACATATTTTAGGTTTACCCGGGTGCATAGTTTGCCAGTCTTTTAAAAAGGCTTCTTGGCGTTTACCTAATAACTCACCCGTTGTGGCAAGCTTATTCGCTTTGTAGTCAGGTGGCGTTTTAAATTTACGATCCTCAACCATCGCAAAACTAATACCGCCATATTCAAATGCAGCATAACTAACCGGAATATCATATTTTATCGGTGTGGGATCATAAGGGTCCGGATTATGCCCATTTTGCATACGGTAGATCATTCTAACAAGGTCTTTGTCCCACTTATAACCGCCGTCTTCCTCTTTTAGCATATCGGAGTGATCGCCACCATCGCCCCACAAGTTACCTTGCAGCACATCATGGTCATCAACTAAAACAAGTGTAGGCTTATCTTTTATACTATCGGCAAACGCCCAGTACCATAAGTACCATTTATATAAGGTATCTAGTTTGGCATCTTTGGTGTGGCGACCATAGCGAGTCGGGTATGTTTCGTAGTACTGATCGCCACAAAAGACATACATATCAGGGTTGTGGTAATTAGCATTTTCTACAAGTTCAGTGTGAGGAAATAAAATATTGTCTTTGGTGTAACGTCCTAAATCGCGCTCGCTACTAATAAGGCGTGTGTAATGTGTGTTGTCTAAGCTTTTAGAAGTAGGAATAATACAAGAGTACAATGCAATCGTAAATTCTTTACTACTTTGTGGGTCCTTAGCAATAGTTCCAGAATATAAAGTGTCATCAGGCTTTTGTGGGTTAACAATTCTGTATTGAGCTTGTTTTAAATAATCCCAATTACTTAATCTAAACCTTGCTACAAAACCATCTTCAATTTTTGCTGTACTTGCATATTGCCAATCCGATTGGTTTTCAAACTGATATTGCAGCTCCACGCGTGAGAACTTTTTAATATTAATAGGCATTAACTGACAAGATAACTTGAGTACCTGCTGATTAACGCTATACATACACCCCATAACGGGGCCTAAGGTGTTGGCATTATTTAGAGTTATTTTACCTCCACCGGTTTCAATATCACTAAACCCCCAACGAGCGCCTGCTACAAAAGGCTCTGAGGAGCTTAATAACGAAATACCTCCTTGCAGTTGATCTGCGGGGACTTTGTGAAGTACTGCAAATCCTAACTCCTGGGCAGTATTTGTGTTACTTGCCACAAGACGAATATCAAAATGGTTTGCATCTATTGGGTCTAAATGGCAATCGAGTGTTATTTTATCGCCGCTTTTATATTGTTGTATATTAAATGGAGTACGATTAATAATAGTAAAATCAAGGGCTTTGCTTTCATCATCAAACTGTCTAAATGATAATTTACCTAAACTGTCAAAGGCCGCAATTATTCCGCCATTTTCGCCACCAGCTCGCTGCGCTAAAGCAGCACCTTTAGCTGTTAGTTCACCTTTACCAATCCCTAATAAAAATCCACAAAAGCCTTTTTCGTTCGGCGTTAAATTACGTACGGTGGCTTTTATACGCCCACTTTGTAAAGAGCTATTAAGCTGCCTGGTGAGTAACGATACGGTACGCGCTTCAAAATCTTTTTCTTCTCGAGTACATAAAAGCTCATTACCTATGCGTTGCCAGTCTTGGAGTCTGTTCCCCCAAAAATGCTTACCGAGCCACACTTGCTTACTTAAATTTGTATTATCTAATGGTGCAGTTGAGGTTAAGTCACCTCGGTATGATGTAAATAAACCGCTGCAACCACCTAACATACTTGAACTTAGTAGGCCGGCGCTGAGTTTTAAAAAACCTCTGCGTTTCATTTTAGTCACCTTTATTATTGTGTGTTAATAAGACGCCTTGTGTAGACAGTGTTTTTACATAAGGGGGTTATGCATTCAGGTAGCCATTAGGGTTATTACTTTGCCAGCGCCACGTGTCTTTCATCATGTCTGCAAGGGTATACTTACATTGCCAGCCTAAAACACCCTGAGCTTTAGATGAATCAGCCCAAAAAGCAGCTAAGTCGCCATCGCGGCGCTTTACAATGTCAAAGTTAATATCAACTCCGGTATACTCAATAAATGCTTTTACTATGCCAAGCACAGAATAAGGAGTACCAGTGCCTAAGTTAAATGCTTCATATAAGCTGTGGTGTTGCTCGCCAAGCCATTTAAGGGCTTTAATATGACCATTGGCTAAATCACTAACGTGTATATAGTCACGCTCGCATGTGCCGTCTTCAGTAGGGTAATCGCCTCCATAAATGGCTAATTTGTCACGTTTACCTACAGCAACTTGAGCAATAAAGGGCATTAAATTGTTAGGAATACCTAATGGGTCTTCTCCTATTTGGCCGCTAATATCTGCGCCAATAGGATTAAAGTAGCGTAAGCTTGCTACTTGCAAACCGGTATTTGAGGCTACTATTTCTTGTAGTATTTGCTCAATCATTACCTTTGTTTGCCCATACGGGCTTGCTGCACGCCCTAGAGGTAAACTTTCGGTATAAGGCACCGATGCGCCTTGTCCATAAACTGTAGCTGATGAGCTAAACACGAGTTTATCAACATTATATTTAAGCATGCATTGGCATAAATTTAAGGTCGACACCAAGTTGGTATAATAATACTCAAGTGGTTTTTCTATGGATTCGCCTACCGCTTTTAAACCTGCAAAGTGAATAACTGAATCAAATTTATGCTCGCTAAACGTGGCAGACAACTTATCGTTATCAAGTAAACTGGCGTGAATAAATTCAACTTTTCGCTTTGATAACGCTTCTACGCGAGTTAGCGATTCACGACTCGAGTTACTTAAATCGTCTATTACTACTACGTCAAAACCATCTTTTAATAAGCTTAAAACAGTATGGCTGCCAATATATCCCGCGCCTCCTGTTACCAGTACTTTTTTCATTAGATTGTCCTTATGCTCTTATAAGTGATACACCAGCTGAAGGTACGCTTGTGTAAATCGTTTCTTTTAATCCTGTTTGTTGCTCGTACTGCGTTTCAATAGCACTAATTACATTCTCTACCAGAAAATTAGGAACAAACGCCACTACACAACCACCAAAGCCACCGCCCGTCATTCTTACGCCGCCGTGTTCATTAATTACTTTTGCGATAATATTCACAAGAGTGTCGATTTGGGAGGTGGTTATTTCGAACAAATCCCGCATAGAAGCATGGCTTTGTGCCATTAGTGTGCTTAGTTTGGCGATATCGTTATTAGTAAAAGCTTGCATAGCTTCTAATGTGCGCACATTTTCATACACTATATGCTCAACACGTTTAGCTACACTTGGGTCAAGGGTATGCTTTTTACTTTCGTACTCACCAATACTTACTTCCCGCAAGCTCGGTTTAGACAAGGCTTCTGCTCCTGCATAACATTGTTCTCGGCGTAAATTATATTCACTATCTAGCAAGCCACGTTTAACGTTTGAGTTAACCATTAAAATGGTCATCTTTGGGTCAATACTCACTTCAATTAAATCAAGTGAGCGGCAATCTATACCCAATGCTTGTCCTTGCTGACCACACGCCGATATGAGCTGATCCATAATTCCACAGTTGCAGCCCACAAAATTGTTTTCAGCGGCTTGTGCAATTTTGGCTATATCTTTGCGCTCAATAAACAGTTCGCATAAGTGATTAAACGCATAAGCAATACCTACCTCAAGTGCAGCCGATGAGCTAAGACCAGCTCCTTGCGGGACATTACCTGTGATGCATATGTCGCAGCCACTGAGTTGATGATTTCGTTTTTGCAGTTCATCAACTACGCCGCGAACATAATTACTCCACGTTTGCGTACTGTGGCTATTAAGCGGTTTATTTACTAAAAAGTTGTCGGTTTGGTTATCGCAATCAAGTGCAAGTACATTTACTACATCGTCAGTTCGAGGTGACACTGCAATGTAAGTAGCGTATTCAATGGCACAAGGCAGTACAAAACCGTCATTGTAATCGGTGTGCTCACCAATTAAATTAACACGCCCAGGGGCTTTGACAACAAAGTCGGCATCGCGTCCAAAGTGGTTTAAAAAAGCTAACCGTGCGCTTTGTTCAACATTCATTTAGTGTTCTCTTTATAATGCGTTAGTGATTGTTTCTTCAAAATAGTGGCAGCTTGCTCGGGTGTTATATCACGCTGTGCTTCGGCCATCATTTCGTAACCAACCATAAATTTTTTCACACTGGCTGATCGTAGTAATGGCGGTAAAAACTGCGCATGTAATTGCCAAAATAAGTGGCTTTGACCATCATAAGGCGCGCCATGCCAGCCCATAGAGTAAGGGAACGAGCACTGAAATAAGTTATCGTAACGAGTCGTTATATTTTTAATAATTTCAGCTAGAGTACTTTGTTGAGCGTCTGTCAGCTCTATCATTTGAGTAACCGCAAACCGAGGTAATAGCAGTGTTTCAAATGGCCATGCAGCCCAATAAGGGACAACCACAAGCCAATCATCGTTTACACATACTACGCGTTCATTTAATTCCATCTCACGTTTTGCGTAATCGAGCAATAAACTACTGCCATACTGTTTATAATAGTTACTAAGGTTTGTATGTTTACGTGCAACCAAACTCGGTAATTTATTTTGTGCCCAAATTTGACCATGTGGATGCGGGTTAGAGCATCCCATTACAGCGCCTTTATTTTCAAACACCTGAACCCAGTTGTAAGTTTTTGATAACTCTTGGCATTGCTCTTGCCATGTGCTTACTACATTTGTAATTTGCGAAACACTGAGCTCTGGTAGTGTTTTTGCATGATTAGGCGAAAAACAAATAACACGCGCAGTGCCACGCTCTGTATGCATGCTAAATAGGGGATCGGTTTGCTCCACATCAGGCACACCTTCACGCAAGGCGGCAAAGTCATTAGTAAACACAAAGGTGTTTTTGTAATCTGGATTTACTTCGCCGTTGATACGCGTATTGCCTTTACATAAAAAGCAGCTTTCGTCGTATTCTGGTTTAACCTCAATATCTACACTTTCTTCTTGACCTTGCCATGGGCGTTTAGCCCTGTGTGGCGACACCAACACATATTCATTTAATAATGGGTTTAAACGCCGGTGTGGATGCTCTGTCGGGTCAAATTGATTTTGTTGCTCACTCATTGTTTACTTTCCCTAGTTACTGTTTTGAAAGGTACCGGCGTCGAGCACTTGCTTACGAGGAGTAAAACGACAAATATAGTTCCAGTTCCAACTGGCATCGTATTTATGGCACAAGCCCCAACTAATGCCTGGTGCTGGATTTTGCTCAAACCCTTGCGCTGGTCGATATAAGCCAATTGCTTCTGGACCGCCTTTTATATGCGCCATAATTTCAAAATTAATACCGTCCTGAGCAAATTGAATAGTATTTTTTTCAGGGCCATCGGTTGTTAGCAAACTAGCAATACCACCTTTGTAATTCCAAACAACGACCTCATGACCGCTATTAGAAATAGGGTTGTAAGGCGATTTAACATAAGGCCCTAATACATCATCAGCAATAGCAACACCGTGTTTAATTTCACGACCACCAAAGTTCATTCCCTCACCTTGGGTCTCACCTTTGTAATACAAGTAAAATTTGTTATTAAAAAACACCAAACACGGATCGTGTACTTTATGGCTATCAAAACTACCTTTAGCTGTTACTGCAAAGCGATTATCTTCATCACCGTGCCATTGACCATCTTTACTTGGGCTAACAATAGGTTCAGGTGATTTAATCCAAGGACCAAAAGGGGTATCGCAATGCGCTATAGCAATATGCTCATATTGGCGATTGGTGTACGGTGTTTGTACCGTTTGATACACCAAGTAATACTTACCTTGATGCGCAAATACTTCAGGGGTAAAAATAGCGCGATCGTCATAGTTACCAGCGTCGCCTCGACTCACAGCGACCCCTTGTTCTTGCCACGTTATGCTGTCTTTTGACGTTGCATGCCAAACTTGCGTTAAATCCCAAGGAAACACTTTTGCACTTGAGTCTTGTGCATTAAAACCAACTGTTTCCCCCTCACCTTTGGTGTACCAACAATGATAAACACCATCAATGTATAAAACAGATGAAGGATCGCGACGTATAACTCCTTCTTCATAGGCAAAATCACCCAGCAACGGTTCCACATCAAATTCTGTCAGCCACTGCGGGCCATATTTATCGTAGCCACGCTCTATTGCACGCTTACTTGCTAAACTTAATTTTTTATCAGACATGTTAATTCCTTACTTACCTAGGCTTATATTTAGCGACTGGTATACGTCAAGAGGTAAAATCGCGCCTTGATGCTGCACAACTTGTGAGGCAACACTGTCAGCCATTTCTAATGCATTTTGAGGGGTTTGTGCGCACATTCTGGCGGCTAAGTAGGTTCCCGCAAATGAGTCGCCAGCCGCTGTACTGTCAACTTGCTTTGCAGCGGGTGTAAACGGACATGACGCTTTAAGATCATCTTTGCAATAAACCTGCATCCCGGCACTACCAGCTTTAATAACAATTTCGTCGATATCAAATTGTGTACAGTACTTAACAATCTCTGCACTGCTTGAATGACCGAATAACACACGGTGATCATCAAGACCTGGTAAAACTACATTACTAAGCGCATAAGCACGCTCTAGCCATTCAATAGCGTGGCTTTTTGATTGCCACATACGCGCGCGATAATTAGGGTCGAACGCAATTGTGCAGCCTTGTTTTTTTAAATCAGCTAATAATGTGAGTAAACCTTGTTTAGATTCATCATCTAAAATACCTAAACTAATGCCACTGAAAAACACCCAGTCTGATTCTTTCAAACCTAAATTAAATGGCTTTTGAGTATATAAACTCATCATATGCTTCGCTGCTGATTGATTACGCCAATAATCAAAGCTTCGCTCACCATCAGCATCCGTTGAAATAGCGTAAATACCCACGTTATAGTCTGCTGTTGTAATCACGTTTTGCGTGCTAATACCTTCTTGTTGCCAACATTTGAGCATATTGGCACTCAGTACGTCGCTACCTACAGCTGTAAATAGCGCGCAATTTAGTGTGTTAGCAAAACGCTTTGCATACACAAGAGCATTGTAAGTATCGCCCGCAAATGACTGCTTGCATTCGCTAATACCTGTTGGTACTAGCTCAACCATACATTCGCCAATAGCAAGTAAAGTACTCACACACCCTCCTGTACTTTTTTAGTGTGTAGGCCTTCTAGGTAGACTTCAATTTCTTCTATCGATTTATTTTTAGTCTCTGGCATAAACTTAAATAGCAATGCAAAGCCGGCAACACCCGATACGGTATAAAGTAAAAAGATGTTTGCAGCGCCTAAATTACTTAGCTGCCATGGGAAAAACTGCTGAACAAAATAGCTAATTACACTGGCAATAAATGCGAAGGTAGGAATGGCCACACCTCGAATACGAGTCGGGAATATTTCAGAAAATATCACCCACATAATTGGCCCAATCGAAAAGTGAAAGGCTGCAATAAAGCCCGCTATACCAAATGATATAAGTGGCGCGTTTATAGTTGCTGCGCGTGAAATTAAATCACTTTCAAATAATTGCTGTTGCGAAGCAGTAAGTACGCTCGCTAGTGCTTGCTTAAATTCAATATCACTGTGATACACAGTACCAATTATGTGCTCCAGTCCTGTAATAGAGTTTAACGCTGAAAACGAGGCTATATCTTCAGCCGACAAACTATACTCTGCCTGGCTAAAGCCTAAATAACACATAAACAAACTAATTGTTGCAGCTGCTAATCCCCAAATAACAAGGGGTCTGCGCCCTAACTTATCTATCAAAGCAATAGCTACCACAGTAAATACAATACTGACTAAACCAATTAAAACAGCGTTAAAAAAAGCCGCATCAGTGCCGACTCCCAGTTGTTCAAACACCGTTGGAGCATAAAACATTATGGCGTTAATCCCCGTCACTTGCTGCACAATAGCAATAGTAAAAGCAATAATGACAGCGGCGCGAACACGACTTTCGAGTAGTTGTTTAAATGAAGAAAAATACCCACCTGTTTCGCTGTAATCAACCAAGCTCTCTTTAATACTCTTAAGTTGCTCTTGGGCCAATTCAGTATTTTTATTTAAACGATGCAAGATAGTTATAGCGCGTGTTTCGTTGCCTTTCATAACTAACCAACGCGGGCTTTGAGGAATAGTAAATAATAATAAAAACCATAAAATAGCAGGAATAATCTCAACGCCTAGCATCCAGCGCCATAAATTATCTTGTACATTCCACTGTGTTACCCACTCAAAATTACTGTGAGCTAAATCAACAAGTAAGTAGTTAGCAAAATACGCTGCGGATAATCCAACAACAATATTTATTTGAATCATAGACACTAATTTACCACGGTACTTAGACGGTGCAACTTCGCCTATATACATAGCAGCGACTGATAAAGACGTGAATGCTAATCCACCTATAAAACGAGCAGCAACTAATAGCTCGTAACTTGGCGCGAAAACCGATGCAATTGCCGACAGTATGTATATAAACGCAATGCCTATTAAAGTATTTTTTCGGCCAAACATATTGCATATGTAACCGGTAATGACTAAAGCAAATAGCACACCAAAACCAGGCGCACTCACTACAGTGCCTATTTGAATGTCTGATAAATTGAATTCTGCCGATACAAAACGAACCGTACCTGAAATAAGAGCAGCGTCTAATCCAAATATAAAGCCGCCAAAGGCGACAATAAATGCAAAGAAAAACACATTACGTTTACTACCATTCATACTTCTATCCAACTTTGTTGTTATCATTGTGTGTTGCTTTATATAGAGAATAAAGCGAGTGCTAGTGTCAAAACCCAACATTGTTAACAATTAACCATGAGTAATGACTTCGAGACTATTTCAAAATTAACGCACTTGCAACATCTATTTTAAGAAATCATGCTTTAACTTAAATTCTTTTACAATTAACATTAAAAATTAGTTAAACAAAATCAAAAGTTTATTATAAATGACACACAAAAACACAAATTGCACATTGTCAACAATATTCAATTTTGTTTTTTTGTTGTATGGTATGTTAAATTGTAATTAAAGGTTGAACAGCAATGAAATATAAAAAGAACATACTACTCACATCGCTCTTGCTTGCGCTAAGTGCCTGTAACCAACAAGAAATCAAGGTTGAAAAACCAACCAATGAGCCTACAGAGGTTAATTCAGCAGATGCATTAATGTATTTATTTGCTGATGCTGCACACACACAGCTAACCCCAGTTCAATACAAAAGTAATGCAGCCACTGTAAAGGCAGAAAACTCTGTATTAGATGTGACATTTCAATCTAAGAAAAATTCGTACGCCAGTATTGTTTTTTCACCGGAAAAACCTTGGGATTGGAGTGAATTTAGTGATTTTAATCTCGCCTTTGAATTGGCAAACCCAGGAACACACTCTGTACAAATTTATTTAGATATCTCCGATATTGACGGTGCTAACTATACGCGTAGCGTTAATGTGCCAGTAGGTGGATACAACACGTATTACGCAAAACTTGACGGCCACGACCTTGCAACGCCCGATGGCAAAGAAAATGTAGAACTTAACTTTACCTCAGGACTTCGTTCAAACCCTGATACATGGGAGTCTGATGAGGTACAGTTTATTTCTATGTGGGGTAAAAAAAATCTTAACTTAAAAGGCATCGCTAAAATAGCAATTAGCGTGCAAAGTACATTGCATGACAAAGAGCTGGCAATAAAATCTATTTCACTTCGTAAAAACCCTCAATTTAATACTGCTTTTTTAACCAAGATTGTTGATGAATTTGGCCAAAATGCAAAACAAGAATTTTCAGGGAAGGTACATTCAGAAGCAGAGCTATTGAGCGACAAAAAACAAGAAGCAGCACAGTTACTTTCTAAACGCCCAACTAATCGCTCACGCTTCGGTGGCTGGGCAGAAGGTCCAAAATTAGAAGCTACTGGTTATTTTAGAACGGCTAAATATAATGATAAATGGTCATTAGTCGACCCTGATGGCTATTTATACCTTGCAACTGGAATTGATATTATTCGTCTTGCAAACTCAACAACACTAACGGGTTACGATTTTGATCAAGCGTTGTTGGCTAAACCAGCTAATGCAGGTGTAACACCTGAGGATTCAAAAGGGTTAAACCAAGTAAATAAAGAAGCGCTTAAAAGCCGCTTTGTAGCGTCACAAGTGCGTAAAAATTTATTTGAATGGCTACCTGATTATACCGATCCACTCGGTAAACATTTTGGCTATCGTAAAAGTGCGCATTCGGGTCCGTTAGAACACGGCGAAACATATAGCTTTTACGCAGCTAATTTAGAACGTAAATATGGTCAAAATAATGCAGATTACATGCAAAAATGGCGAGAAGTTACCCTCGATAGAATGATTACATGGGGCTTTAGTTCATTAGGCAACTGGACAGATCCAAGCTACTACGATAATCAAAAAGTGCCCTACTTTGCCAATGGTTGGATTATCGGTGACTTTAAAACCGTATCAAGCGGAAACGATTTTTGGGGAGCCATGCCGGATGTATTCGACCCTGAATTTACAGTGCGTGCTAACGAAACCGTTAGTGTTGTTGCAAAAGAAGTTAAAAATTCGCCTTGGGCAGTAGGCGTATTTATTGATAACGAAAAAAGCTTTGGCCGCCCTGATTCCGTTAAAAGCCATTATGGTATTGTAATAAACACATTAGGCCGTGATGCTAAAACAGTGCCTACTAAAGCTGAATTTTCTCGCTTAATGAAAGAAAAATATACTGATGTCGCTAAACTTAATAAGGTATGGCACTTAAACTTAGCCTCATGGGTTGAGTTTGACAAAGGTGTAACGGTTGATATAAAAAATGAAGAGCAGCTGATCGATTTTTCTATATTACTCACCGCCTATGCTGATAAGTACTTTAGTGTGGTAAATGCCGCTATGGATAAATACCTACCAAATCATATGTATTTAGGTGCGCGTTTTCCTGATTGGGGCATGCCTATAGAAGTTGTTAAAGCCTCAGCTAAATATGTTGATGTAATAAGTTTTAACGCATATAAAGAAGGTCTAAGAGATGACAAGTGGGCGTTTTTATCACAATTTGATAAACCCGCTATAATTGGTGAGTTTCATGTTGGTTCATCTGATTCAGGATTATTTCATCCTGGGTTAATACATGCGGCTAATCAACAAGACAGAGCAAATATGTATACCGATTATATGAACTCAGTGATCGATAACCCCTACTTTATAGGTGCTCATTGGTTTCAGTATATAGATTCTCCGATTACAGGCAGAGCTTACGATGGCGAAAATTATAATGTAGGCTTTATAAGTGTCACTGATAGACCCTACATTGAAATGATTGAAGCCGCTAAAGCGATGAATGAGTCTATGTATGAGCGACGATTTAAAAAATAATTGCACATTCATCATTTAATTGTATATTTATTGGTCTGTTGTAATGTGTTAACAATAGACCATTCCTTTTTTTTTATATACACTGAGATAAGTACATGATCTTAACTCGAATAACGACTATTTATTAACCGTAGCTAAGGTCACATAAAGTAAATTAAATCTAGGAATAAATATGGCTGGTAACAGAGCAACAAAAATTTTGTCTGTAAAAGATCAAATCGCTGAACAATTACGTTCAGATATAATCTCTGGTGAAATGCCACCACAAACTAAGTTAAATGAAAAAGAGCTGGCAGAGCGCTTTGGTCTCTCCAGAGGTCCAATTCGAGATGTGATTTTGCAATTAACAAAAGAAGGTCTGTTGATTTCGCGAAACAATTGTGGCGCATCAGTCAACAGCGTACTAGAGCCTAAGCTACAGCGTTTAATGATTAAACTTCGTCGCAGCATAGAAGAGTACGCAATCACAGAGTTAAACGGTAATTTAACTGAGCAAAACATTGCTGAACTTGAAGGTATCTTAGCATCTCTAGAAGACGCACTCGATCGCGAAGATTATACCGAAGTAACTAAAATCGATATTTCGTTTCATCAGTATTTAATATACCAAGCTGGGGGCGAAGAGCTGGTAAATATTTGGTATCCGTATGTCATGCGTATGCGTTTAAACTACAAACGTATTACCTCAAGCTCTGAGTGTGTTAATGAGCATCGCGCTATTTTAGAAGCACTTAAAGCTCAAGATAGCGCCGCAGCAGTTAAGGCTGTAAAACATAATATCAAGTAACTACTTTCGAAGTCATTTTGATACTCCGTTATATAAACTAGCGGCTATGAAGTCATAAGGGCATGTTGATCTTTGTGGATTGAAATTTGTTCAATCTAGGAGCCGATTTAATCGCGGCCCGAGATTTGTAGTCTAGTGGGCTACCGAGCAAAACCTCCGCATCCAGCTCACGCCCCTTACCATCATCCATGTAGGTAAGAAAGAGTAAATCACCCTAGTTTATATAAATTTCAGTTATAAAAAACTACCCTTTATTTATTACATTAAATGCATGAACACTCAATATCACTGAACGAGCTTTACACGCATTGAGACTGATGCGCTACGCCCTAAATTATCAACCACTCTTACGTCAAATTCGCCTACTTGCGGGTGCCAGAAAAAAGGCGTATCTCGCTCTACTTTACCAACAAAGCTGTTATCTACAAACCAATATAAAATACGTGAATCTGTATCTGTGATTGCGCTAAAAGGCAGGCCTTCTTGCTTCAATTTACTGGCTCTTATCGTGTAGCTAATTAAATTACTCGGGGATGTAATACTCGGTGCTGAGCCTCGTGTACTCGTGTCATTAATTAAGCATGAATCTAAATAAGGTGGAGGCTGGCGTTTAACAATACCTGCTTGTTTAAATAATCTGACTAAGTCAGATGGCCAAAATTCATAAACTGCCTTTGTAGTTGTAGATTCAACATACTGACAAGCACGTAATCCCGATACTTTATCAATATAAATTTCACGATGTACATCGGACACTTTAATTGGCGACTTACCTGGAATAAAAAGCCCTTTTTCTGTTTTAGGGCAATGCACATTAGGTAAATCACCTGTTGTTGAACAAATATCTACTTCTGTAATATTTAAACCACCTGGTTTTATATTGCCTTTGATTAAGCCGTAACTATCTAATGAACGTATTATTTCAAAAAATAAAGGCGCGGCTGCTTGTCGCCCAATAAAAGATGGGTGCCCTTCTCCTGAGAAATTACCCACCCATGTAGCTAAAACATACGGACCAACAATACCTACTGACCATGCATCGCGAAAAGCAAATGAAGTACCTGTTTTCCAATATACAAGATATGATTGTCTTCTTTCTTTTTGAAATGAAATTTCATCAACTGCACTATTTTTACTTAGCATTTGTAAAGTCAGGTAGGCTGCCTCTGGGCTGATGAGTTGCTTAATATGATTGTTTTGATTATTTGGGTTGTTTTGGTTAATAACAGTGGCGTCTTTTTTTAATATAACTTCATCCTTATACACCCCTAAATTAGCTAACATAGCGTATAACTTAACGAGCTCTAGCATCGTTACTTCACTGCCGCCCAGCGCAAGCGCTAAACCATAAAACTCTTTGGGCTGAAGCTTTTTAACATCGGCTGCAACGAGTAAATCGTATAGCCCAACTTTTTGTAAGCGATACATCAAATTAACAGCAGGCACATTACGGCTCAGCACTAGCGATTCAGTAGCCGATATAGGCCCTAAAAACTGCTGATCGTAATTCTCTGGTGTATATCCTCCAAAGCGTTTGGGGGCATCTTTTACAAGCGTTAATGGATGAATTAACCCTTCCTCTATAGCAAGCGCATAAATAAATGGTTTAAGGGTTGAACCTGGTGAACGCTTAGCTCTTACACCATTTACTTGACCGCTAATGTCATTATTAAAAAAATCCACAGAGCCTAATTCAGCAACTACTTCCATAGTTTTATAATTTAGTAAAATAGCAGACGTATTACTAAGCCCGTCTCTATGCCTGCGATTAATGTAATTTCTTGCATGGCGCTGAAGTAAGTTTTGTAAATTAAGGTCTATCGACGTTTTATATTCTCCAGGCTTTAGGTGCGGGTACTCGCTTTGTAAATTATTAATAAAATGTGGAGCTTCAAAAGGCAAGTCTGAAGAGGCATATACCTTTATCGGTAATTGCATAGCTGCTAGCCAGTGTTTATCGTCTGGGTACTTTTCAAGCCAACGAGTAAACAGTTTTTTTCTTGTTTCTAGCAATACCAGTTTAGCCGATTTTTTAATGGGATTTCGTTTGGTTGGGTTTTGCGGGATTAAGCTAAGTAATAATGACTCAGGTAAATTAAGATCAATAGCTGGTTTCTTAAAATAAATTAAACTGGCTGCACCAACACCTTCAATATTTGATCCATAAGGCGCTAAGTTAAAATACGCCTCGAGTATTTGGTTTTTACTGTAGTGTCTCTCAATTTGTAACGCTCGAAGTATTTGTTCTACTTTTCCAAAAATAACATGCGTGTTCATCCCAAAGTGCAACCGGGCTACTTGCATTGTTATTGTTGACGCACCGACTCGGTGACTTCTTTTAATATAGCTAGTATAAAACGCATTTATTAAAGCAATAAAATCGACACCAATATGCTCATAAAAGTCTTGGTCTTCATACAGTAAAGTAGCTTGTTGAATGCTCAAAGGGATTTTATCTATTGGCGTCCATAATCTATATCTATCGTCTGCGGCTAAATTTAAACGAAGTAATTTATCACTGCTATCGTAAAAAGCCGTTGAGTAAGCATTGGGCTGGGTAATATCAGGCTTTGGAGTAAAAAAATACAACAGCACTGCAAGCAGTGCTGTTGTAAAAAAAGCCGTTTTTATTATAAAACTAAACTTTTTATTTAGCGGCGGTAACATCAAAACGACCCGATTTTGAGTGCGCTTTAATACTTAAATCATACATAGATTCAGCATAAGCCGATGGCACTACAAAGCTGCCAGATGCAGTAGCCTTAATCTTGTAAGTAAGCTCAGTCATGTTATCGCCAAAGCTGCCATACAATATAACGCGATCCTCTCGAATATCTTTATAATCAGAGGTCCAGCGATTATAGCTATTGCGAACGCTGTCTCTGAGTACTTCAAACCCACCAGGTAGTAAATCAATAACAGCAACATCCGAAATATTTTTACCCGTTGTACTACGCACTCGTAATACAACGTTTAGTTCTTGACCTTGAACAGCGGTGGTTATCACATTACCTTTATCGTCTTGGTATTCTCTGACAACTTCTAAACCATTACTTAATGACTTTTGTGGCACGTTTGTATCAAAACCAGCTTGGCTCATCATGTAAAATGAGCGAGGTGGCGCTAATACATCAAGCGTTTTAACGTCATTTAAAAACGAGGCTTTAGGATAAGGTGTATAGGTTACGTCTAATGCCTTTTTTTCTGCCATTGTCGTTGTTGCCATTATTTTTACATCTTCAGGCTGGGCTTGTGATAACGCAACTTTTGAGTATGCCGTCATAGCAAGTACAGACCAAGCAGACGACAACGTGTTGTAGTCTCCTTTAAAAATAGGGTCAACGACATTAAACAAATCATCTTTAGTTAACTGCTTTAAGCGAGCAGGAAAATGTTTTGATAACAAATAAATATACTGTCCGTCGTGAGCTAAACGTGAGTCGTAAGCGCCCCAATTATCGTGCTGGGTATCTTGCCCAATTTTATAGCTATTGATCAGTGCTTGCGCTTTGTCGCTTGCACGTAATAGCTGATAAGTTGCGCCCATAAACGCGGACGTTATATCTTGTTGCCATACTTTGCTATTACTCGCATTTACACTTTTTTCTAAATCAGATAAGTAATTAGTTGTTACCTCACCTTGTCGTGTTAGCAAATAAATGGCATAAGCGTGGTTTCTGTCATTCGTCTCTAAAGATCCGCTCGCTATACTGCGCACACCTTCAAAACCACTGCTCCACATATCATAAGGTATTGCTACGCCCGCTTCTTTTGCATCTAATAAAAAATGCATAACATAAAGAGAAGAATAAATAGATGCACTAGAATTACCCGGCCATAACATAAATCTGCCATCAGGTAACTGACGTTGACGAAGGGTATCTATTAAGTTGTTTATACGCTCATGTTTATAAGATACATCGCCCATATAACTTGGATGTTCTAAATAACTTAGCACCGGAAACACACTACTCACTACTTGCTCGGTACACATATGAGGAAAGTTATCTAAATAACTAATAAGACCATCAACAAGCGCTAACGGGCTTTGTGAAGCGGTAATATTATTTTGTGATAAGTTAGGATATAGCTGTCTAGAAACCGCTATTTCTTTTTTACCTGATTCACTAAAGCCACTTTCAAAGCTACTAACAAATGCAACCGCAGGGCGCACACTTAACGTTGCCGTGCGTTGGCTAACATTGTCACCCGATAACGCAGTAAATGTAATTGATGCAGCGCCAAGCTTATCAAGCACTTTCACTCTAAACGTTAATGTGTCTTCTGATTTTTCATCAATATTTAGCGTTAATTTTTTATCGCTTATTATTTCAATGTTGCTTGAAGTAAGCGCTTCTACCGTAATTGGCAGTTGTTTACCTGAATCCTCAACGCCATTAGCAATACCAAGTACAATATCAAACTCATCGCCTGGTGCTGCTGTCGTTAATACATTAGGAGTTAATACAAAGGGCCCTTTCACAAGTGTTGTACTTTCTTTAACACCAACACCCTCGTCATTTACGGCAATAGCAATTACACGTACCTGACCTGCAAAAGTATCTGGGATAGTAAACGTATGTTTTTTCGTTTTAGCATCAGCCGATAAAATACCAGACCAAAATGCGACTGGTTTTTGTACCTTACGAGAAAACGGGTTCAGTTGCTTGCTCTTGCGGTTCATTGCCATTGATTCTGCATAACCACCACCCGCAGCTGCAAGCTCTTGCACTAGTTTAAATTCAGGTAAAATAAGATCAACAATTTGCATGGTACTGACTTCTAAAGCACGTTTTTGTAAGAAGTGATTTAACGGCTTTGGCGTCCGATAATTCGCCACTTGTAAAATACCTTCATCTACAGCAAATAACAGAACACGTGAAGGTGATTTGGCACTATATGAAATGACTAAATCGTCACCTGGTTTTACTTTATCAGGTATGTTTACGTCAAAATCTATTGCGCGTTTACTACGATCAATCGCAAATGGTTTAACTGCGTAGCTTAATGGGCTTGTAAATATTTCTTTCGATTCAAGGCTTCGAACAAATGAAACATTAACATACGCATTGCCTTCTATCCCTTGAGGTAACGTTATGGTTTGTATGCTACTTGTTGTTTTACTCTCAAACCATTTAAAAGCGTGTACTTTATTAGTTTCAATTGTAATTAAACCCGAGCCAACATAAGGCGCTACAATACTTATTTCAATTGTTTCGCCCGGTTTGTAATCCGGTTTATTTAATTGAACTTGCAGTTCAGCATTCTTTTCAAGCTTACCCGCTAAGTTACCCGTGCCGGTTATCGTAAATGATACCCTACTAACGGTATTCCCTTTGCCATCAACGAGTTCTATTAAGTAATCACCTGGTTCAGCAGTGGGTAATTCGTAGTTTGCGCCATCTTGTTTAATGTAAAACGGATTGCTTGATACCTGTTTGTTTTTTCTAACCGATTGGTACTTATAAGTGCCGTTATTTTGTTGCACCAACGTAGATACATATTGTTGTTCTATTAAATTTAGCGATAAATCATCACGAGCTACTTGCTCAGTTTCTGAATTAATATTAATAAATTTTACAACACGTTTTGACTCTTTTGATATGTAGCTTAAATCGCCATCGGCTTTATAACCAACTAACTGCTCAACGGGTGAAACAAGCACCGAGCTGCTTGCACGAACACTTTTACCACCGCCTTCTTCATACCCTTGTACTGCAAAATTTAACTGATAAGTACCTGCCTCATAGCGAGTTAAGTCAATATCAAATTCTGCCTTGCCTTGTTCATCAGTTTTGGTTTCGGTTAATGATTCAATACTGTGTCTAATATTTTTTCCTTCACTGTGGGGATCAGAAAACACATAATCTTTGTATTCATTAAAGTAAAAACCAGCTGGAGATAAACGTAAATCAGCAGTAACACGTCTATTTTGAGCAGGTGTACCAAATAAGTTTTGAAGGCTCACCAATGCTTTAAATTTTGAGCTGTTTACCCACCCCTTTGCAGATGATTGAGAAAATTGACTACTAATTTTCAATCTATCGGGTACAAACTCTTCAACTTTAAACTGAGTACTGCCTAATTGGTCGCGGCTATTATTATTTTTAATAAGTTGGACCGATACATAATACGTTCCGGTATTGGCGCTATTTTGTGTTTTAAAGTCAAAATCAAGCAATCCATACTTATCTAAGCTCACTCGTTTATTATAAACAGTTGTCCCTTTAGGATCGGTAATTATAAGTTCAAGCGGTATATCGCCCAGTTTTGCAAAGTTTTGTTGCTTCACAATCGTGGCAAGTTTAACACTATCGCCTGGTCGATAAATTCCACGGTCAGAAAAAACAAACGCATCTATTTTATTACTACCACTGAGCCCAGAACTTACACCTCCGGTATCAAACCGAGAGTAGTTAACCATTCGAGCATAGCGATTATAAGGAATAAAAGACATGTCACTTTTAGCTTCGACTACAAAAGCAACGGGAGTTTGATCATCAGTAAACCACGTTGTGTTGTCGAAAAATGCGTGCCCCTCAGAATCTGTTTTAGCATTTAAAATAACTAATCCGTTTTTACCCAATAACGACACCTTCGCTTTTGCTACCGGTTTTCCTGTTTCAATAGATTGGACAAATATATCGCGAGATCCATCTGCATTATTTTTTACCAAAATACCTAAATCAGTAATAAGGATAAGTCGTTTTTCTTGGGGTCCATATACGTAATTATCTTCTGTATTTAACGCTTGAGCATTTATAAAAAATAAGCCTAAACCAACTGACTCATTATACTTACTACTCAAATCAATAGATGAATAGACCGCTTTTTTAGGGTGCTCCGATTTTAAATTAACTTGTCTGGTAAAAATTGAACTTATGTTTTGTTCTGTAAAGTAATAATTATTAAATTCTGGATTAGAAATATCACCACTGGTTTGACTTATAAGGTGGTTAATTTGATTGGCTTCTACCCTACCTACTTTAACGTGAAGTGCGTTTACACCGCGGGTCAAAAATGACAATTTATGATCGCCATTTTTTGATAATATAGACCCTTTAGACATAATATTTACTTGTGTCGGATAAGCCGGCGTATCTAAAATAGTGTCGTATTTATTCGCCATCGTAAACTCATCCGTCGACTTTAATCCCTTATCAATCGCGATATAAACTTGCTGGTTTTGTGGTGCATCAAACGTAAAACTGTGTAACTTAGTTGTATCTTGCGCGGTAGGAATCGCATTTAACTTAACTTTTTGAGATTGCTTAAGCACTGTATCAGTAACTTCTCGTGGGCTACTGAAGTAATTATAGTTACCTTTTGAATCTTTAGTCGGTAACACGTAAGCAACCATTTTACTAACCACATCTTGCGATGAAATATCATCTGTGAAGTCTAAAACAAGTGTTTGTTCGGGTTCCCCTTGCGTATTATTTACCATCAACACATTGGCCGTATTTACTCTAAAAAAGCTATTTACACTTGGGATCAACACGGCGTCTTTAATCTCTTCTGTTGTTTGAGAAGGACCCATAACCGGCTTTACACCGTTATTAAGAACAAAATACAGATAGCTTTCGGTATCTTGAATACGTATTTGCTCTGAAGTAATGTAAATCTCTCGTTGATGCTTGTCGTAAGTAACATCAAATTTATATTGTGCGAGTTCGTTCTTGCCATCTTGCTCAAGTGATTGAGTCAGCTTTAAATTATTTTTTATGGTGCTTATATCTGTTGGGTGAGTCGCTTTTAATGTTGCAACCACCTTGTGACTTTTTTTAACGTTAGGGTCTTGATAAAAAGCGAGCGAGCTTAGTGTTAGTTCAAAGTTGGGAGTTTTAAATACATGCTCATTATCGCTTAGATGTATATCACTTTTAAAAATAGATGAATCAAAACGTACCTTATATTCTTGCCCTGCTGACCAATCTTGTTTTGGGATAAATTTAAGCTGGCTTTCACTATTCCAAGACCACTGTCCAATTAGCTCAGGCGTGACTTTTATACCTGTGGGAATCACTTTGCCAACAAGCGCAAGCTTTGCGACAGAGTAAGACACTGCATCCGTGTTTTCTACATCATCTAAAACGGGAGTAAAATCAATATAAAGCGGTTCAGGGTTTAAAACATCAGATAAAGTGGTAACAGCAGGTGTAGAGTGAGTTGCTTTGTAACTAATTGGCTGTGGTAAGGAAAGAAAAAAACAATAGCCTGCTATAATTAATATCAGCATTAGCACGGCGCTAAAAAATGCTGTTTTGCGCTCTTTAGCAAACCTAAGCACATTATTTATAGCAGTAATTAACCATTTCGGTTTATGCCAAATAATGACACCAAATACATTTAAAATAACAAAAAATGTGGTCAGTAAAACCCACACACTGCCAACTGTTTTTTCGGTTACATTCACGTTGCCAAGTAAGCTTGCAACCAAACTAAATAAACCCGTTCCTATCGCTGAAAAAGCAATACTCATAAATAAACTAGCTATTTTGGGAGCGAGTTTACTATGTTTAAGATTAACCTCTTTTGGGTTAGCCTCTTTTGAATCGGTTTTTGTATTCACGTTCAAAATCCTTTTTCTTTATACTGCAATATCAATAAATGAGAGAACTCATACTTATAATCTGGTTATTTATATTCTTGTGGGACGAAACGGTAATGCCCCGTAATTTTAAAATCGAAAAGCATGTCGCTTTTTTCAGGTCCTCGACCAATATTATGAACAATTAATGGATTCCCTGTGTCTTTTGCTAACTCATTCACAACCATCCCAATGTGCGGCAAATTACCTGGCAGCATCCACGTTACAATGTCACCCGTTTTATAGTCGTTCACGTTACTTGATTTAGCGAGCACTTGGCCATGATTTTTAAAGTAAGCCTGTAAGTTTGGCACACGGCGGTGGTCTATATTTTTATCCGGTTTGGTCAAACCCCAAATACGCTTAGAGGGATATAGCTCAAAGCTTTTTAACATGTCCTCATGCACAAGCTTTTGCAAATCAATACCTAAAAGTCGATATGATCGAATAACTACATCGGTACACACTCCTACATTAGCGGGCACATCGCCACCCGGATAAGCAATAGAGTGATAAGACCCATCGTAGGTAACGTTATGTGTTGTTCTTTCAAGTAACGCAGCCACAATATCGTCATCAAACGATGCCGCATAGGCATTTACACTAAGTAAGCTCAGTAAAAAAACAGTAAAGCGTGTCATATGCAATCCTTTGAAAATGTTAATTGACTACAACGCTTGAACCACGTGTTCAGGCACGTTTATTTTCTTGCCATTATTTGTAAAGTGCTTATCAAGACCATACGCCATGACTTCAAGTGGCGCAGCTGCATAACCAACCTGCTGAATTTCGGTTATGTAACGCAACATAAAAGCCTCGGCCCCAAGTTCACTCCATTGGGCTACGTGAACAAGTTCATGAAAATGCACAGCTAAATTATCAGCTACGTAAGGAAGCATGTAATAAGTGTTTTTGTATGTAGTACCTGCGGCATCCATGTCAATAAAATCGTCTAATCCCATTTCACGCAAAAAAGGAAAGTTAGGTTTGGGTATTTCATCGACAATAACGTAAAAGGCATTTTTTAAAAATTCGACAGGATAAAACCCTGCAAACTCACTAGCAAATTTCTCACAGCTAATTCTTTGGGTTTTATATTTAATATTTGTTGCATCAATCCATTGTTCTATTTGTTCGAGCACGTCCATTCTCTTAATCATCAATGTTTACTGGCTTGACCTTTCCCATTGCGATATAAGCCGATAAGTTAAATGATACCAAAACCAAGGCGAATAATCGAACTCCAAAACCTAAGAAGTGAACTTATAATAGTGTCCAGTTGTAGTTCATTTATTATTTCATCGGTATCAGCATAAACTAATGCACATAAAACCAGTGGGGGTAAATAACGCTAATTAATAAAAAACCTATTTTAAATCGTGTAACCATTTTACTAATTTTTTAACATGCCCGCTTGAACATAAGATTAGATGGCAAGCTTGTATGTAACCCATTGAGTGCAAAGCGTTTAGTGTTTCTGTCGGTAGTTGTTGTAGTGTATCTGCGGCAATAGAATACAAGCCATTGTAGCCTTGTGTTTTGCCATTTGATTTAGTGATGTTTAGCTGCACTGCTTCAATTAAATCGTGTTTTAGTAAAGTATTGATAAAAGCGGTTGTACGTTCGCCGCCATGCATAAGCTTTATCAATTGCTCACTCACATTATTTAGATATGTGGTTGGCTCCCCTGTTTCGTTAAATAACCGTGTTCCCTCACTATTATTTACTCTTGGGTGTTGTTCGTTAATTGTAACAGCGAGATCTGTTTGCTCGGTCTTGTTAGTAAGTTTATTTCCTATTCCTAACTTAAATGGTTGTCGCTGTAAGTGTAACGGTACGTAAGTGGCATGCCATATATCATTTTGTAAAAATAAGTTTTGCCCCTCATCAAAGCCAGTTAAAGCATATAGTTCAAACTGGCCAGTTTGATTGTTCTTCATAAAATAGACTGGGTAGTCTAATGCAAGTTGAGCAAGCTCATCGGCAACAACCGGAATGTAGTTTACTGCTTCGCCGTATTGTGTACCGCGTTCAGTTTTAATGCGAGTGTGCTTATGTGTATTTTTATCGAGTAATACTGAGTTTGTCATAGTGTGTCGCTCTTATGTTTTAACTATATTTGCTGCATACCAAATTGATTAATTTGCGCTAATAATGCTTTATTGGTAGGTAATTTATTAAGTAATTTTTGGGTGTATTGCTGGTTGTTATTAACAAGCGCAATGGCCTTTTTAAAATAACTTTCTGAGTTGCCATACAGTTCGCTTGAGCCTGTAAACCCCATGCCATACATCACATATTGATAGCTTGCTGCTGGAAACACTTCTTGTGAATGATCAAAGTGGTTATCGCTTGGTGTATGATATTCCCAAAGTGATAAGTTATCTTTTAAGCTTTGTGGAATAGTATTTTGATGACAGTGCGCTTGCCAAAATGGGCTGTCGGTTCGTTTACTCAACATATAATGCAACTTTAAAAAGTCGATTATTCGCTCCCATCGGTAACTAAATATGCGGTTAAAACGCTGCGCTGTTATATTCATTACATGCCTATTGGCCGGAAATTGCTGCGCAACAAAATTGGCTGATATTTCTACCAGTAATAAAGCAGAGGCTTCCAGTGGCTCCAAAAAACCAGCTGAGAGGCCTACTGCGACACAGTTTTTATGCCAAAATTTTTCACGATGTCCTGGTTCGAAACTAAGCTTTTTAACTTTGTATTCGCTTTGCTGATCTTTATTAATATTTAAGTAATCAAATAATTGCTGCTTAGCATCTTCATCACTAATGTGTTTACTAGAGTACACATGCCCTATTCCACGGCGTGTTTGTAATCCTATATCCCAAATCCAGCCCGATGTTTGTGCTGTAGATAAAGTATGCGAGCATATTGGTTCGTCATCTTTGTATGGCATGTGTATGGCAAGCGCACTATCAGCAAATAATACATCTTTACAAGATTTAAACCCCACCCCTAAGTTCTCACCTAGTAATAACGATTTAAAGCCACTGCAATCGATAAATAGATCCCCAGCTATCTCTATTTTATTATTAAGGCTAACGCTTTTAATATCGCCATTTGTGCAATTGTTTACACCGACGACAGTGCCTACAATGTGTTTAACATTAAGATTATCAATGCAGTGGTTTTTTAAGAATGTCGCGAATAAGCCTGCATCCAAGTGATAAGCATAATTTGCTATTGCACTAAATTCGGGTGTGGTGATTTGTTTGGGAGCTAATCCACTTTCGCATATTGATTGCTGCGCACTTACATACTGGGCAAAAGGAGGTTGTGCGTTATTAATATTAAGCCAGCTGGTGGCTAAATTATTTTCAAACATACCCGTAGGTAGCTCAAGCGGGTGATAATAGTAATCATCATTTTCTCCGGTTACCCACTTAGCAAATTTAGCACCTTGCTTAAACGATACATTACATTTTTTAATAAATTCAGTTTCACGAATACCCATGTCTTTAAGGGTTCTGCGCATTGTAGGCCAAGTTCCTTCGCCAACGCCAACTGTAGGAATATCTGAGGACTCTAACAGCGTTATATTTATTTTTTTGCTGTGATGTTTTTGCAAATACGCCGCAATTATTCCTGCACTTAGCCATCCTGCAGTTCCACCGCCAACTATTACTATTGATTTAATATCATCGTTCATAGCAACCTCGTTAGTTAAAAAGCAAAACGACAGCGCTGAGCTGTCGTTTTGTATTATTTGTCAAAAACTAACTTACCATTTAGCACTTAAGCCAATGCTAAAGCGCGGACCATATTGCTCAGCAGATACTAATTGCTCTGCAAAACGACCATGGCGGCGTGTTGTTTCATTAGTTAAATTAAGTGCATCAAAGCTAACACCCAAGGTGTCGTTAATGGTGTAATTAAAACTAAAATCTAGCTGACCGTACGCCTCTGTAAATGTAGGCTCAGTTCCCAAAGACAGTAAGAAATCATCGCGCCAGTTATAGGCTAAACGAACTTGGTAATCATCGTTTTCGTAAAAGCCGACCAAATTACCTGAGTCGCTTAGTCCTGCTAGTGCAATTGTTTGGTCAAAATCATACGGTTTAAACGATTCATCGCTATTAACTATCGTATAATTAGCAACGACGCCAAAGCCTGTATCAGGCACCATGTACTGCGCATTTAATTCCCAACCATCTACTTCACGATTTTGAAGATTATCTGGCGTTGCAATATCAAATGTAACAATCGGGTCTGACGCTTGGCTTAAACATGCTGGGTTAGGTGTATCTGAACTATCAGGACAACCAGGGCGAGGGTTAACACTTGGATCGCGCAACGGCTCGCCATTTACATCATTTAGCGTACCTTGCACTACGCCTGCACCAATGAAGTTTTCAACAAACTTTTTAAAGTAACCAACCGATGCATAGCTTCCGTCGTCTCCATACCACTCAACTGAAAAATCAAAGTTATCTGACGTAATTGGCAATAAGTTAGGGTTACCTTGCGATGCATTAAACGGTCCTTCAGGACGGGCGTTAATGGTAGTTGATGGGAACATACCACCAATACCTGCACGGGCTAAAGTACGACTATATGAAAAACGAGTTTTAAAGCCGTCATCTAAGTCGGCGCTTATATCAAAGTTTGGTAATATACGTGTATAACCACCTTCAAGCTCCTGCGGTGTTGCTGTTGCAGCAAATACAGGGCGAAGCTCTTCAGCATGACGATAGTTAAAAGCAACAACCCCAGGCTTGACTGAATAACCTGTTACATCGGTGTCTTCGTAGCGCACACCGACATTCATATCAATTGGAATATCGTTAAATTCGGTTTTAAGATCAAATGATACATATATCGCGAGCGTTTGCTCCTCAACCCCATTTGTAGAAATATTTGGCTCAATAAATAATCCTTCATCTCTGACAATATCTACAAAATCGTTGGCACTGTAACGTGGAATAAATGGAAATAGCTGATCCGAACCTGAAAACTCATCAGCAAAGTCACCTTGTTCATCAAAGGTTAGCCCTAGGTTGTCTAGGGGAATATCCACAAATGAAAACTGCTCAGAAAGATAAGTATCAATTTGATAATCGGTATACATTACACCAAAATTTATAGCGCTGAGTGCCCCACTCTTCAAATTCTCCCATTGCCCACTTGCATGATACTGCTTAATGGTATTTTTCATTTCATAGCCACGGCGCTGATATAAATCTGACACAATATTAGCTGGGTTGTAAGCCCCACCCGCCAATGTTGAATCATCAACCCCAATACTCGGAATATCACCAGAGAAGTTAGCACTGATGGATTTAACCGAACCTGGGACATTCTTTAAATTCGCGATTGTTTCAGCTGTATCACCATCTGGGTTTGAGTGCGATGTAGAGTTATGAGCGTCAAACGTAAGTTTCAATGAATCGCTTGCTTGCCACGCTAAATTTAAGCCTAATGAATCGTTTTCTTTTTCCTCGTAGAGTTCCCACGCCCAAAAATTTAACTCATCATTTGCATTTTTAATATCGACTAAAGTGCCATTTTCATCGGCGGTGCCTGTTGGGTTATCGAACCAAAATGCCATTTTATTTGTGTTACTAATTTCTTCAAAGCGCGATAAAGTGTAATCAAGGGTAGCCGTTAAGTTGTCACTAGGAGCGTACTGTAAAACCAACTGCGCATTTTGGCGTTCTCGCTTAGTTTCAAAGCGCTCCATTTCTGGCGTCCAAGGTACCCAATAAGTACCAGTTGGATTAGCTGTTGTATCAATTGCACTGCTATCAACACCTGCAGCATTTGCTCGGTTACGCACCCAACCTTGCGATGTGCCTACGCGCTCTCGGCCACTTTCTCGCTCTGAATGCGACAGGGCAAGTAAAACACCAAACGTATCATCAGCGAATGTTTGGCTAACCATTCCCGAAATTTCTGGTGTTACGTTTGATTTCTCTGAACTGGTGTCTTTAATTGCCTTTGCATTTGCAAATGCTTTAAAACCGTCAAAATCAAATGGTTTTGCTGTATTTATATTAATCGTTGCGCCAATACCGCCTGAGGCCACATTCGCTTTGCCCGTTTTATAAACGGCTACGCCCGACACACTTTCAGCCGCTATTTCTCTAAAGTTAAAGCTGCGTGAAACACCCGCCTCTTGCAATACAGAGGAGTTAGGCATTTGACGACCATTTAAGGTGACAAGGTTAAAACCTGGACCAAAACCACGGACACTAACTTGGTTGCCTTCATTGTTTGCACGGTCGATTGATACACCACTTATACGTTGCAGCGATTCAGCTAAGTTAGTATCAGGTAACTTACCAATGTCCTCTGCTGATATAGCATCAACTACGCCTGATGAATCTTGCTTTATTGAAGCAGATTTACTTAATGCGCTTCTGATACCTGTTACTTGGATAACTTCAACATCACTTTGTACAGTTGTCTCGTTTTCCTGTGCGGCATAACTTACAGGAGACGTTATCAGCATTGCTGCGCAAATCGCATTTAATTTAAATTGTGTGTTAGTCATTTTTGCACCTAAATATTGTGTTTATTACGTGTAATCGTTGACGGATTATTTACGGGATGATTATTGTCACCATAATATTGTTAACAATTAACTTTACAATAAGTTAGTTTAGCTAATTAAGTCAAACAAATTGACCATTTATTTTACAGTTAGCGTTGGTTTTTTATTGACATTGTAAGCAAGCAGTAAAGTACTGAGACTTATGCATGACTGTTGAGCGGGTTGCTCCCTACAAAAGCGCTAGTTGGTATTAGCGCTCTAATAATGAGGTTATTTTTTGGGCGGTATTTTTAAGCTCGCTAATTACACTGTGTTTATTAGCGTGAGTGTTTAGGGTTGAGTCAAAAGAAGAAATGGTCAATGCAGCTATTAAATTTGCATTAGGCCTGCCAATTAAGACACTAAAATCGTGTACTCCGGCGATAAGTGGATTGCTTTGTATTATGTGCCCTTGCACTTTGATTGTGTTTAGCTCATTTAATAATGCTTTATAGGCGTCTTTACTAGCACTGTAAATTTCATCGTGTTCGATAAGCATTTGCCGCACTTCGTCATTACTGTTGGCTAAAAGCAGTTTACCAGCGCTTGAGCTACTAAGTGGAAATAAAGCCCCCTCTGCAATACTCAAATGCATAGGGCTTTTGCTACGCGCTTGCACTACCACCATAGCTTGGCTTTGATAAAGCATACTTAGATGACATGACTGTTCAATATTTACAGCTAGATCTTCCATATGTGGCAAGGCCGATTTTAGTACATTATCCATTGGTGAAATACTTCGCGATAAATTATACAACTTTAATGACAAATGATATCGACCAGAGGTTTCAGAGCGAATTAGATAACCGCGTTTTTCAAGCCCAATAAGTACTCTATAGACTTCGTTAGGTGTTTTTAAAATACCAGCCGCTATCTCACTTTGTGTACAAGGCCTTTTATTTTTTGCTAAAAATTCTAATATATCCAACCCCTTATCTAAAGCAGGAACTGCATATTTAGTTTTTGATTTATCGTTCATTTGTACTTATTTATGCCTTTTAAAATTGATAAACAATACGTTTGTTTATATATAAATTTAAAACTTTTTTTTAGCTTGAAATTTTCAATAATAATTTAAAATCAATAACTTAATAAAACAAAATTCATTCATATATGAATTCTATATTTTTATATAAATTACGCTTGACCTAAATGCTTAACCGAGCAATCATTGTTAACAATATACAACTGTAAGAGAAAATGGAAATGTTTTTATGTCACACACTTATTTAACACCACAACAAATAGCTGATTTTCATCGTGATGGTTATATTATTGTCAAAAATTACTACAGCGCTGATGAAATTGAGCTATTACAACAAACTGCTTTTAATGACGATACACTCTATGAGCGAGCATGGGACAAAAAAGACGCCGACGGCGCTGTAAGTAAAGTCTGTTTATGGCAAAAAACAGGCGACGATTTATACAGTATGTTTTCTCGCGGTCGTCGCTTAATTGAAGTATGCGAAACACTTATTGGCGAAGAGGTGTACCACACCAGCACTAAAATTATGATGAAAGAACCATTTGTAGGTGGTGCCTGGGAATGGCACCAAGATTTTGGCTACTGGCATCGTGATAACTACATGCTTTATCCAAAATCAATTAGCTGTATGGTCGCCATTAATAAAGCGACGCAAGAAAATGGTTGCTTGCAAGTACTTAAAGGCTCACATCATTTGGGACGATTGGATCACAGTAAAACGGGTGACCAAAAAGGCGCCTGTTTAGAGTTTGTAGAAGAAGCAATGAAGTACCATGAACTTATCAATGTAGAACTTGAACCAGGTGATGTACTGTTTTTCCACTGTAATTTACTGCATAAATCAAATCAAAACCGTGCTGCAGAACCTCGTTGGTCAATGATCAGTGCTTACAATGCGATTAGCAACCAACCATTTAAAGAAAACGAAGCTGTTTATTATCCATTAAATCGCGTTAACGATGATGCTATTTTAAATTTTAAAGCAAAAGAACGCACTTAAAGTAACCTTCTAGCCTAAACCAGCTTATGCATTATAGCCCAATGCATAAGCTGGTTTTTTTATATGGAAAATTCTGTATGTTAACCTCAGAACAAAAACACCTTATACCTCACGCTACTCCTAAAAATGACGAAGACCCGCACGGGAAAATAATTGGCCAAGGTCAATTTAAATACAAAATAGACGCCCACTGGGGGAAGTTAAACCCCAATAAATACCCTATAGAAAATTGTCATGCGATGGTGATGGACTCACAAGGGAGAATATTTATGATCACCGATAACACGACTAATAATATTTTAGTGTATAGCCAAAACGGTGAATTACTTGACGCTTTTGGAAGCTCTTTTCCTGGTGGACACGCTATAAAAATTATAAAAGAAGGCGAGCAAGAATTTTTATACGTTGTAGATAGTGGCTGGATTGTTAATCGCCACTGGGATGGTCACAGCACAGAGCAATGGGATAGCCCTACTAACAATGTCATTCCACAGGCTGGCTTTATTTCCAAAATGACCTTAGATGGCAAACTGATTTACAGTATTGGCCATCCACAAACGTGCGGTGCTTATAAACCCGAGCAACCTTTTCGCCCTACTGATATTGCCATTGCCCCCAATGGGGACTTATATGTAACCGATGGTTATGGCAGCGACTTTTTACTGCATTATGATAAACAAGGCCGCTATATAAACCATTGGGGCGGTCACCATAATGATGACGAAAATTACAATTTACACAACACCCACGGTATTGAAGTAGACTTACGCGATCCATCAAATCCCACATTAATAGTAAGCTCTCGTTTTGAGCAATGTTTAAAAATATTTTCGTTTGATGGTAAGTACCTTGATAGAATTAGCGCTAATGGGGCATATATTGGCGGTCCCGTGTTCAAAGGCGAACTATTTTATGCACCTGTTTGCTGGTCGCATATTGACAATAAAAATGCTGACGACTCTGGCTTTATTAGTATATTTGATAAAAATAACACGCTCATAGCTAATTTAGGAGCACCGCAACCCCAGTACAAAAATGGTGAACTACAGCCGATGCAAAGTAACGGGGACATTTTTAATCACGTGCATTGCATTTGCGTAGATCAAGACGACAACTTATATGTAGGCCAGTGGAACTCCTCTAAAACATACCCAATTAAATTAATAAAACAACCATGCTAAGTTTAACGCTCTGAGAATAGTGTTTATTTTTAATAATGAGTACCTTGTACTCATTATAAAGCATAAAACTCACAGGCTTAACAGCAAAAATACACCTAAAGCCATTCCTCGCATATTTAGTATTAGTTTATTTGTATTGTGTTAGGCAGTTGTAGCGATACAAATAAAAAACTGCGAAGCTATCATATAGATAAACCCGCAGTTTGTTTATTACTAAACCTTTATTACACGTTTTTAGCGAGTAATACGTTTACTCATTTTAAAGTTTTGTAATGTTAGTGAACTAACTGCACCACCGCTGTCAGGGAATGTAACTTCAATATTGTTAGTTTTTTTAATGTTATTATATGGCACTGGAATTTCAATAACACCAAAGAAACGCTCACGTCCAAGGCCACCATTTTTTTGATCATATCCTCTAAAATCAGTAGGAATAGCGACTCTATTACCATTAACAGTCACAACTGGCGTTAACGACTTTCCATGAGGGCGGCCAACACCTAAGCGCAATGTAGCCTCGCCATTAGCCCCTTTATCTACATTGTTAATAGTAAAGAACTGGGTCGCGTTGGCTGCAATATTTTTAACTACTGCACTTGCGTAATGCTTAGACTCTTGATTGATATTGTTAATAGCAACATTATTTTGGTGACTCACTTTAATTATCATGGTTGATTCAGAGCCCAATACAACAGAGCTTGGGAGCGTTGTTCTGTTGCTGTTATCCAATATTGGTTTTCCTTGAGCATTAGGATATAAGTGCTTAATATTTACACTCGTTACGGCGTTAGAACCCTTACCTAAAACACTTAAATCGATATCAGTCGGTGAAAATTCAAGGCTGTTTAATATCAAATAAACATCTTTGCCATCAACATACGCGTCAGCTTGAATATCCATATCGCTTGCCCAGCTATCAATTCGCGTCCCTTTTATGTCAGACCATAACTGGTAAAACTTAACCATTTCGGTGTAAACCCATTGCTCGCCGGTTTCGCCTTCACCTTCTTTAGCTTGACGCAGTAAACGCCAGTAGTAGGGAATAGTGTCGCTAATACGGCCCCATTCTGCTTTTAATGGAATAAACGGAATGGCTTTATCAATACGGTTTGGCCTTTCCATAAAGCTCATAAGCATAGAGCTCATTGCCTTTAGACATAACCAGTCACGTTGCGGAGTCCATTTAGTACCAAATGAGCCTTGTAATTGAGAGCCATATTCGGAAATAACTAACGGTTTAATACTACCCCACTTATAAGCCATATATTGCTCAACCATATCAAGGGTCGCTTCCATATTGCTGCCTTTTCTGTACTGTATTTGATGCTGACCACCAGGACCACCTGGGAAATTTGGAAAGTCATATAAGTGCATCGAAATAAAGTCCATTTTATTTCCTGCAATATCTAAAAATGCCTTGTCGCGTTGCTTCCAGTTATCGAAAAATTGTGACCCTTTTTCATAATCAGGAAACGCCACCGTAAACCCCCCTACTTTTACATCATTCAGTGAAGGGTTAGCATTAATTACATCAGCAACTGAGTTATGCAATCTAAAAATGTCATAGAGGCTCTCTTTATCATAGCCGTTATGCGGAAAGTCGTGCAGTTCAAATAGTGGCTCGTTCATTACCTCAACATATGTTGGGCGCTTTTGACCAAGGCTGTCTGATGTGCCTGCTTTAAAGTACTTTTGTAAAAACTGCGCCATGTAGTCGCCCAGGGCTGTACCTAGTGGTTCACCTGCTGTATCTGTTTGCGAGAAAGACCAATTTTGATTCCCAATTTTAGTACCATCAGGGTAATAAGGGTGTTGCTGTGCAGCGACAATTAAATCACTGTTACGCCCTTCATGCTTTCGCATTGTTTTAGCTTGAGCTGTTGTAATATTGGTGTAATTCCATTTAACTCCGCCACCATTTGTTGTTGCGGTTGCCGCGCTTGCATAACCTGGTTTTGCTGAATCTTCTGGTAATTGTGTTAGTTGATATTTCATGTTACCCGTATCACGGCCAAAGTACACATCGTAATCTTCTAAAAAATGCGTCATTAAATCAGGATCTGCATTAGGCGCATTTAAGCTTTGAGCATTATTTCCAAACCAGTCACTTTCGGTATTTGATGAATGTAACGTAATAAATTTACGACGGTCGAAGCTATCAAACTGTCCTACGGCATGTTTTGTATCAATATTAAATTGTACCTTAACTTTATCGTTACTAACGCTTGCACCGCTGCTTGCTTGTTGCTCAACAACAAACTTATTTTGATTTGCACCACACTGCGATCTAACAACTAAGTTACTACCATTTGATATGTTAGTTGGTTGAACACATTTACCTCCCGATACATGCTTAATGGCGTTTGCGGATGTTTTAGTAAATTTAACTCGATTATCAAAATCGCAACCCGACCACAATACAAGTTGCTGTCCATCCGCCGGATTTACTAACCCGCCAGGATGAATGCATAAACCTGACTTATCGTGTTTTATACTCCCACCAGATGTCCAACTAAACCTAGCTGCGTCGCCACTACAATTATTATTTAATATTACTTGAGTACCATTTACTGCATTGCCTGCGGTTCTAAAACACATTTGCGACGACGTTTGTTTAATAACTGTGCCAGCGTGTGCATTAAAAACGCTTGAAAGTAGTAGCGCGGACGAAACCGCACAATATAATGAGCTTTTTTTCATTTTTGTTACCTATCTTGGTGTGAAAATTAATCCTTTGTGTAAAGGCATTGAGTACACAACCAATATAATGTTAACAATTAACTATTTACAACATAAAATTAACTCTTTATTTAAATTCCACACTTTAGTATCAATATCCGGCACGTTTATTTAAAGCTTAAATGAACAGCCTGAACACACCATTTACAGTTAAAAATAATATCAACTTGTAATACTTGCGACAAAAAAAACCATAACTATCTGTTATAAAATGTATTTAATTTGTCAGTATTCAGAAAGTATATTTTTTTAAATATATTTTTAACTACAGATCAGAATAGTTATTTTAGAGGTTGTAGAGTTAACAGCTATTATATTTTACCCTTAAGTATTTAAGGGATTTGTAGGCTTCAATGAATGTAATTATCAAAAAGGCAGGTCTAATTAGTTAATAAAGCAGTATTATCAAACACATTAACGAGTTTACTTATGCCCTATAATTTACAAAAACTAATCATAATAAAACTAGCTCACTTACTTTCACTTCTCGTCTTTTCATTAGTTATCTTGTACTTGGTTAGCGCAAAAGTGCATGCCGTTGATGCTGTATGGCCGTCAAAAACGACATACAAATATGCAAACGTAAACGGTAAAAAAATATTTTACCGAGAAGCTGGCATCCAACATAAGCAAACCATTGTACTTTTACATGGATATCCGTCCTCTTCACATAGTTATCGTGAGCTAATTCCGCTTTTATCAGGGCGTTATCATGTTATAGCACCTGATTATTTAGGTTCTGGTTACAGCGAACGCCCAAACCCAGAAACTCAAAAATATACTTTTGAATTACTAGCTCAATACGTTGAAGGGTTACTAACAACGCTTAAAGTAAAGCGCTACAGCCTATATATACAAGACTTTGGAGCACCTGTAGGCTTTAGAATGTTGTTAAATAATCCTAATAAACTTGATGCACTTATTGTACAAAATGGTAATGCGTATTTAGAGGGGCTAACCCTACTGAGGCAAGCATTTTTTAAAGCCGCGAATGAAGATAGTTCGAAAGCTCAGCAAGATAAAATTTATTCGTTCACGTCTGAACAAGCCATTATTAATAAGCAGTATTTACGAGACGTACAAAGTAACCCAGAAGTGATGAGCCCAGATAGCTGGACGCACGATCTTCACTTTTTACAAACCAAAGCCGATAGAGTAATTCAAGTACAATTGCTACAAGATTACTACAACAACCTTCTCGACTATCCAAAGTGGCAAGCTTATTTACGCAAGTACCAACCACCAACGTTAATTGTATGGGGTAAAAACGACCCAGCATTCATAGCCGAAGGCGCTAAAGCATACTTAAAAGATGTACCGAACGCTGAACTCTATTTACTCGATTCAGGGCACTTTAGCGTTGAAGAAAAACCAGTAGAAATTGCAAAGTACATTATCGACTTTATGAATAAGCTAGCTCAATAGTAAGCCTTTTATTTTGGTTTAGTATTTATAGCGAACATAAAAAAACGCTGAGGGTATAAACCATCAGCGCTTTATTAAGCTCAAGCTAAATCCACAAAAATCACATTTAATATGGATAAGTTATACTTTTATGTATTTAACCTTCTTCTTCAATAAGCGACTCTAGTAGGTCGTGTATTTCAGCTTTAAGCTCTTTGTCTTCAATTTTATTGGCGCTGACTTTAGCATTTTGAAGGTTTTTAATAGCTTCATCTTTTTGGCCAAGCTCAAGCTGTAATGTAGCCATTGAAAAAGAAACCGACGACATGTGATCTTTGTTATTAATCGCAATCGACTTTTCTAATGCTTTTTCGTAAGTAGTAATTGCCTCTTCTAACTCTTCGGTAAAATCAGCTAAAGTTTCCCATTGTACAGGGTGATCTTTTGAGGTGTTTTCGTTTTCAATACAAATAGCTTTTAATTGAGCAAATAACGACTCAAACTTTTCACGGTTATTTTTGTTAGCCGCCGCCATTAAATCTTCTGCTAGATCATGTACCGCTTTATATACTTTTGTATTCATCATCACTGGTTATCCTTTCATGCAGCTAAACTCATTTACTCACTCAATTTAGCTAAAATGTATCATTACAGTCATTATAAAACGTATTTAAACAACTGATTTATTTAATTTGGTGTATAGCGTAATAATACATTAATAATGAACATCGCGTAGGCGTTAAACACTCTGAGATTAAACTTTATCGCAATTACTCTTGGTAAACTTACACGCTGAATAAACTTGCAACCCAATCCAACGTAAAAATGGTCGTAAAGACTTTAAGTGCAATGACAACTAAAAATAATAGGATAATTGCCACTTTAGCTTTGCTACTTTTAAGATTGTTCCAATACAATAGCTTTGCATTAAATTCTGTTTTTAACTTAGTGACAGCCTCCTTCATAATAACGCCCTGCTTAGGTATCTGCGCTCAGCAACATTTAACAATCACACAGTTGCTCAAGCGGGGTTTGTAATATTTTTCGCTACCTTTAGAGTAAACCATTAAATAAAGCCTGTACTATATAAAATGTAACAAAGGGTTTTAACTTAAGTTATTGTATCTAACTATTGTTTACACACCCAAAAATTAAAGGATGGGTAAATTCAGTAGAGCGTTAATAATAAATTTGGTGCTACACTAATAACTAACTTAAACTCGTTAACAGCCAACCAAATTAGCAAATTATGAAAGAATGCAACCAGTGTGGTAAATGCTGTATTAAATATGGCGGCGGCGATTTAAGCGCAACGAAAGAGGAAATAGATTTATGGGAGCTCTTTAACCCCGAAATTTATGAATACGTTAAAAACAACGAAATTTGGTTTGACCCAAAAACAGGTTTAAGACTTCAAGTGTGCCCTTTTTTAGAAATTGCGCCTAAAAAAGATCCCTTGGCTAAAAACATGTACACCTGCAGTATTTATCTCGACCGCCCAGAGGACTGTCGCCACTACCCAAGCCTCATTCCTGAAATGATCAGAGACGAATGCGAAATGATTGAACCTATCGACATAAAAAATCAAACCAGGGCTCAACATAAACTAGATATACTTATGATTGATAGTCGGTAACTCTCTTATAAACTGCAACAGGTTATTGGTTATTTTTTTATTTTTAAATAAGAGTAAAAGTGTATACCAACAACCTATAGCCACAACAATAGAGCCAAAGCAAATTACAAATAAGGGTATTATAGGCTCATTCCATCCCATTGGAATAATTATAATAAATGGAGTTACGCTCGCTAAAAGAACCATAGGTAAATTAAAAACATTAAATTTTTTTAATAAAATTGATATTGGTACCCCATAAACAAGTAGTGCGGGATAAACATAAAATAAGCTTCCGCCAACCATTAAGGCATCTGTTTTCTTTTCGGCCAATAGCACAAGTAAATATAATACACATAAAGATCAATCACTAATGCATACGAATTATGCCATCTATTTTTAAAATTTAATAAGACTTCTGTGATAATTAAAGATTGTCTATGAATTTAAAAAGCGGACGCATAACAACTAAGGCCACTAATAATTAGTGACCTTGCTTTTTATATCATAACAAATAGTTAGTTTTTTAAATTAAATATCATCACTGTACTCAAACGCTTGGAGCGTCACGCTGCTAACAAATCCGCCATCATCAGGATATGTAACTAATATTGTATTATTGGTTTTTAACAGCTCGTTTGGTACTTCGATTTCTAGCATACTAAATACTTGTGGGCGAAATACTTGCTCATCAACGGCATAATCGGTTGGTACAGTAACTAAAGTGTCATTTACTTTAACGATAGGTTGTTGAGCTAAATCATGCTCTCTACCAAAACTTAAACGCAATATACCTTTACCATATTCACTTATTTTTACATCGTTAATGTTAAATTTAAGCGCTGTATTGGCTTTAATTGCCTGTTTGTAGGTTGTTGCATAGTATTTATGCTCGTCAGACTCAGCAATAATTTTTATATTGTCGCTGAACGTATATTCAATAATTACTGTGGCTTCTGCGCCTATGTTAATGCTTTTTGGTAACTCATTTTTTACACCAATATTTTGTGATGTTGTTGTAAGTGTTGGCTCACCATTAGCAAAGTGCAAGTGCTTAATTTTAATGTTATTAATCGGATTGCTTGGTAGCTCTATTAAATTTAGCAAGGCGCTATTAGCACTTGTTTCTAAATTACTGATAATTACATATGCTTTGTTATTGTTTACATAACTATCTACTAGTAAGTCGGCTTCGTTTGATTCAGTATTAACACGTGTGCCATTTACATCTGACCACAATTGATAAAATTTAATAATGTCGGTGAATACATATTCATCGCCTGTTTCACCTGTTTTTTCGTCATTGTGGCGTAGTAAGCGCCAAGCATAATCGCGTCCCTCATTACCACTCCACTCTGCTTTTGCTAAACTAAATGGAATGGCTTTAAGTATGAGATTAGGTTTAGCCATAAATTGCATCATCATAGGGCTAAACGATTTCATAGTTTGCCAGTCATTTATTGCAGTCCATGGCGTTGCTTCTGTTTTATGGTCACGCCCGCCGTATTCCGAAATCATGAAAGGTTTTACCTTACCTAGTTTAAGCTTTTCGTATTGCTCCATCATATCCATAGTGGCTTCTATACGGGCTCCTTTAAAGTTAGCAACGCCTTTATCGCGGTTTAAGTAGCCAAAGTCGTAAAGGTGAATCGAAAAATAATCTATGTATTCACCGCTGGTATCTAAAAATAGCTTCATTCGCTCATCCCAACGATTAAAATTGTTATCGTCAAACCATGGAAAAGCAGTGGTGTACCCACCAATCTTAATACTTGTATTAACTTTTCGTATGCCTTGGGCTACTTCGTTATGAAAAATAAATGTATCGATAGGCTTACCGTGATGTACATCAACAAGTTCGTAAAGTGGCTCATTAAGTATTTCAAGGTATTGTGGGGGTACTGGGCCTTTGTTCGGTCCTTGGTTGTCATTTCGATAAAATTCATTTACAAAATTTCCCATATATTGACCCACGGCATCGGTATTAGCAAAGCTCCATTCGCCTTTGCCTTCATGATTACCAATCCAAAACTGATTAATTTGCCCGCCTATCATTACGTGGGCTCTATTGTCGTATTTATGAAGCTTCGACAACGTTTTACCATAATAATCTTCGCGAGCAGTTTTGCCATAAGCAGCGATACTCTCAGGGCTTGCGTACCCTAGATTATTTGGGTTCTGCTCAACTTGAGTCGCGTAATACGGCATAGAACCGTTATCACGACCAAAGTACACATCAAGGTCGTTAAGTAAGTAGTCGAGCTTATCTTCTTCCCCCTTCCAATCGGTTGTTGTTAGCATCGAATGCATAACAATATATTTGCTTCTATCAAAGGTTGATAGGCCGTCAATACTTCGCTTTACGTTTAAATTTACGGATACTTCTGGCTGTGCGACTAAATTGCTTGATGCAGTACATGCAAATGCAATTAAAAGTGAGCTAATGACTTTCATGGGTTATCTCCTTATTTTAATTGTGTGTGAGTTTTGCTTTCTAATTGAGCAAAAAAGATCATAGTTTTAGCTACATGTTCGTGCCAATACTCCCAGCAATGGGTGCCTGCAAAAATATCGAACGTATGAGGAACATTTTCATCAACTAGCTTTTTTGCAAGCGCAGTATTAGCACTAAAAAGTACATCGTCTTTTCCGCAATCAAATCGCAGTGGCGGTAATGTCTTTTTATTCGCGCTCAATGTTTTAAACACGTCGCCTTTGTACTTATCAGTGGTTTTTTTTAGTGGCTTTAGAGTGTGTTCATCAACAAAGTGATTAAAGTCGTCAAGCTCAGTAATTGATGAATGCGCTGATATACCGCTAAAAATAGTTGGATGCTTTGCACCTAAACATAATGCTCCATACCCTCCCATTGAAAGGCCCGTAATATAAATATTTGATGAGCTCGAGCACATTGGTTGAGTTTGAATAACAGCGCTAATCACATCATCAACTATCCATGCTTCATAATCTGCATTTTTAAGTGGCAAATACCCGCTGCCCTCGGCGTGCGCGCCATCTGATGGCATCACTAATACAAACTCGTTAAGGCCACTGCTACGAAGCTGCTGATACACTTTATGTACGCCCCCTAGCTGGCTCCACACCCAGTGGCTACCATACACACCATGCAGTAATACAATCATAGGTACATTTTTATTACTGGTTGCTTCTTGGTAAATGCTTATATCACCTCGCCCTTTTAAGTGGCTGCTATACGCGGTTAGCGTTACAAAGTTATCAGCGGTGTAGCTGCTATTTGATATTTCTAAACGATGAATTGCCATTTTATACTCCTTTAATCATCAAACACGACGACACCTTTAGCGATACGCCCTGCTAGCATGTCGTCAAAGCCTGTTTGTAACTCATCTAACGAGTAAGTTTTTGTGACTAGCTCATCGAGCTTGAGCTTTTTTGCGTCATAAAGGTCTAGTATTTGAGCAAAGTCGCGCTTAGGATTACATTGCCCGTAGAGCGGATTTATATAAATTTTATCCCATTCAAATAGTTCGCAATCAAAATCTATTTTTTGCTCAATGCCACTCACTTGCACCGCAACGCCCGCGCTGCGTATTAATGCTAATGGCGCTGAACCAAGTGCCGGCACTGCTGTACACTCAAAGGCATAATCGGCTCCGCGACTATTTGTTAGCGCTTTAACTTCGTTTATCATGTGAACTAAATCAGGGTCATACTTTTTAGCAAGTACGGTATGTGTAGCACCAAATGCTTTAGCTTGTGTTAATCGCTCCGGTGACAAATCAATTGCTATTATTTTAGCGGCGCCTGAAATTGCAGCCCCTTGTATTGCATTTAGTCCTACGCCTCCACAGCCTAATACGGCCACTGAAGAACCTGCTTTTACTTTAGCTGCATTAACTACTGATCCATAACCGGTCATTACGCCGCAACCAACAATACTTGCACTTGGAAAAGGAATGTCACTGTGTATTTTTATAACTGCAGCAGCCTTAACGACGGTGTATTCGCTCATCGTACCTAAATGAAATGAGCGCTCTAAGCTATTGCCATTATGCTCACACGCTTGTTTACCTGCGTGCCCGCATAAACCATTGCCCGTTACGGGGCTATTTACTTCACAAATGTGTAAATTACCCTCTTGGCACTGGAAACACTCACCACACGGAATTGCCCAATTTAGTATTACTTTATCGCCGATAGTAAATTCCGTTATACCTTCGCCCAACTCAACAACGGTTCCTGCGCCTTCATGACCAATGATAAATTTTTTATTCCACGTTTTAATTGAATCCCAATCTGTATGACAAATACCTGAGGCTTTTATTTTAATTTTTACTTCGCCAGCACTTGGTTTTCCGACATTAACGGTATCGAAGAAAAAACCGCCTTTTCCATCTGCAATTGCAGCTTTTGCCTTGTACATGTAGACTCCTAAGTCTCTAAATATAAGTATTATGTTATGAAGCAACCGACAATTTACTGTGAACCGTTTTGTATAAAAGACGGTTACGATTTCGAAATTCATCATGTAAGTTATCTTCAGCACGATAGCTATTCATGTTTTATGCACTTTCATCAGGTGCATGAATTTATATTTTTTGAACAAATTGACGGCACTTATTTTTATCATCAAGGTGAATCGATTCTTTCTGATTTTGAGGCCGTTTTTACACCCGCTATGGAAACCCACGACTTTGCTTTAAATCCGCGCCCTAAATCTTGGTATATTGTGCAATTTATGCCTGAACGCCTTAATAATCAGGCCTTACAAGAATTTATAGAATTACTAAAAACTGGTTTGCATTTAAGCTTTAGCATTGAAATACAAAAAAGGATTCATAAGTTGCTCGCTTGGATGCTTAGCGAATTTAACGAAAATCCTAAAAGTAAAACCTGTGCTCAACTGTTTGATAGCTTAATCACTATGGTGTGCGAATATGGTAAAAGCAGTTTATCTAAGCAGCAAACGTCATTAAGTAGCTCAGCAAGTTTTAAAAAGCTTGCTCCGGTAATTAATGAGCTTAAAACAAATAACGGCCTTAACCTGTCACTTGAGCAAGCCGCAGCCCTTTGCCATTTATCACCTTCGTATTTTTCAAGGGTATTTAAAAAGCACTTTAGAGAGCCTTATTCCGACTACCTGATTCAGCACAAGTTATATAATGCCGCACGGTTACTCGGGCAAAGTGATGTTTCGGTGACTGATATATCTTACGATTTAAGCTTTTCTAGCCCGTCGTATTTTATTAAGCAGTTTAAACATCACTTTAAAGTGACTCCGCATCAGTATCGACAGCAGTTACGCCTGAAATAACTGAGGCTTTGCAAGTGCTATAGTCAAATTGTTCAATACCTGTTTGTTTACCTTTAAACCTTGCTTAATAGCCTGTGTGCCAAGTACATAGGCCTTTGCATAATTAACAGCTTCCACACAAAGCAGTGTGTCGTTATTAAAGTACCAAAGTGAAAATTGACCGGGAGCTTCTTGGCGCTTAATAATCTCGTTATAGCCTTGTGATAAACCTACTATTTGTAATTTATATTCGTATTGATCTGACCAAAACCAAGGGAGTGCAGGAGCTGACGTATTATTTTTAGCTAAAAACTGCGCAGCAACTTTAGCTTGGTCAACTGCGTTTTGTACCGACTCAAGTCTGATCCAACGATTATAAATTTTATTAAAATGAATAGTGCAATCACCAATTGAGTAGATATCAGGGTGTGATGTTTGGCATACGTCATTTACTTTTATGCCTTGATCAACCACCAGCTCAGCATCTGTTGCAAGTTGTGTATTTAGCCTTACACCTACGCCAATTAAAATAAAATCGGCGGGATACTCACTACCATCACTACATTGCACATAATGTTTATTGTTTGTGTGCTTAATTTGTACAATATCTTTTGCTGTTTGCAGGTCTACCCCCTTCGCTTTGTGTAAATCAGTTAAAAAGTCAGACATAGCAGATGATGTGACTCGCGATAGTATTTTTTCTTGTTTTTCGATAACCGTTACTTTAGCGCCAAGTGCAATAAAGGATGACGCCGATTCAAGGCCGATATAACCTCCACCAATAATCACCACTTCTTTGTTAGTGCTTGCACTTAGCGCTTTTTTTATTGCTACGGCATCACTATGTGTTCGCATTGCGAAATATTGAGAGGTGCCATATTCATCTACAGTTTCACTAAGGCCTGTAATTGGAGGAATAAAAGCTGAGCAACCGGTTGCGATTACTAATTTATCAAATGCTAGATGCTTATTATTTTCAAGAGTAACTATTTTGTTATCTTTATTAATTGCAGTAACACGCTTACCTAAACATAAATCTATATGGCTATCTGTGTAGGATTTTTGCACCTTTAAAGGTATTGATTTTACCTCTAACGATTGCAGCGTTTTTTTAGACAGCGGTGGCCTGTGATATGGCAGTTCAGGATCGCTATCGAGTAATGTAATTTTACCCAGCCAACCTTGCTGGCGTAAGTTAAATGCAAAGTTAACGCCGCCATGGCTTGCACCAATAATAACAACGCTTTGCTGCAGTGAGTTTGGCTCTAATTGTGTGTTTTGCATAATGCTGTACCCGCTTTTAATTGGCTACTCTGAAGGTCATGCCATCAATATTTTCAGACACCTCAATTTGGCAACATAAACGGCTGTATTGCGTTACGTTATCGTCCAGCTCTAGCATGTCGCTTTCTATCTCATCGGGTGTGCCTACTTTTTTAAAGTCATCCGGTGTTAAGTAAATATGACACGTTGCACACGAACATACACCGCCACAATCACCATCAATACCAGCAACACCATTTGCTGATGCCAGTTCCATTAGCGAGCCACTGTCGCCTTCTACTTCAACTGCATCGTTTGTTTTGGTTATAAATATTACTTTCGCCATCGTATTAATCCTCTACTTTTACTTGTTACTATATTTATTTAACTATTTTCTACGGTGTTTTTATTTTGATTTAAAGCTAACGTGCAGACTGTTAAAGCCAACCTTTCTTGAAAACTCACCGAGTTTTTCAATATTTTCATCTGCTTTTATTGCCTCTATTTGAGCAACTTTATTAGCAAGCGATAACACTAGTTGACGTAAAATTTGGCGGGCATGCGTTGCGCCCAAACAATTGTGATGGCTAAAACCAAAACTAATATGCGGGTTAACTTTTCGATCGAAGTCGACATTGTTAGGGTTTTTGAATACCTTTTCATCGCGATTAGCCGACGCCCAACATAACGAAACTCGTGTGTCGGCTTTTATAGCGTGCTCACATACACTTGTGTCTTGCGTAGCGACACGGCCCATTTGCGTAAGCGGCGAAAAATAGCGAATTAGTTCTTCTACGGCCCTGTTTAATATTTCAGGCTCATCATCAATACGCTTTAAATCGCTGATGTTTTCGCTAAAGTAGGCAATAGAGTTTGTGATCGCGTTTATAACGGTGTCGCGCCCCCCTGCAAAGGTGAGGATCATCACACCTTTTACTTCTTCTTTACTCAGCTTTTTACCGTTCGCCTGTGAATTTAAAAGCACTGAATATAAATCATCACCCGGGATTGCAATGGCGTTTTCTATTTGCTCATCAATGTAGTTGTATAGAATATTGGCTTTATCGCCATCAAGGTCACTGTCTTCACTTCTAAATACATGAGTACCCCAATCTATCCATGTTTGTGCTTTATCCATTGAGGTATTAAGTAACAGCGTTAACGCTTTAGATTGAAGTGGTAAAGCAAATTGTGACACCACATCAAATGACTCTGCTTTAAAGGCGTTTTCAATAGTTTCATCAATAATGGTTTGTAAACGCGCTTGGTAACATTCATCTAATGGGCGTTTAAACCAAGGGTTTAATAATTCACGAAAGCCACCGTGCTGAGGAGGGTCTACTTCAAACGGAATTTGGCGTGTTTCACGTATTGCCACTTCTGATGGAATTACAATACGTCCAGGTTTAGCACCCGATTGAAAAACAGCACAATTATGCGCTGCTTTTCGTACATCTTTTAAGCCTAAGATCATATTTACAGGATCGTTTTGGTCATCCATTTGACCCATTCCTGTTACTTTTCGTTGCTGTGCAAACGCATCGGGAAACTCGCTAATACCAGTTACTTTTGACGTCATAATGAAACCTAATTTCTATTATTAATCTATTTTTGTTACACCATTTTAATCGCAACTTTATTATACAAATACACGGATTTTGCTTAAAAATGGTAATTTGATGCTCTTTATTGCTATTTTAAATATAAAAAAGCCAGCAATTAAAGCTGGCTTTTGACGGAGTTGTGAGAGCCCCTAACTAATTAATTTAAAATCTAGGTAATGAAGCTATTTTCGGTGTGAATTGCAACCAACAGTTTTACAGCAGACTAAGCAATTTGGGTTTGTGTAAAAAAATCAATATTTGCAATGGCAATAACTATTTACCTTTATAAAAGCGTCCACAAAATCAGTACTCATAAATTAAAACTTATGACAAAGAGATTATCATTCATTCCTTGATAAATAATTTCTACACTGAATTTGTGGACACACAACAACTCTTTTCTTTTATTACTAATTTTTCTAGTTACGACTGTTTAATTAAATGTGTTCTCATTAGTTGAGGGTCAAATTCTACACCCGTCCCAATTATATCTGGCGCGCACGCTTGCCCATTTTCAAGCTTTAAAGGACGTGTTGTATATTCATCTATAGGGAATGAATGAACTTCTAAAAAACCAGCGTGAGGCTGAGATGCCAACAGTGATACATGTAGTTCATGCATGCCATGGCTACAAATAGGTAAATTATGGGTATATGCCATACTCGCTACATGTAACCACCCTGTTATGCCACCAATATTTGATGCATCTGGTTGTAAAAAACCTAATTTAGCTTGGTCAATCGCATAGCCAAATTCGTGCAATGTATGTAAATTCTCACCCATTGCAAGCGGTATCGAAGTAGCTTGCGCTATACGAGCAAAGCCTTTGTAATCATCAGGTATGGTAGGTTCTTCAAACCAAGTAATGTCGTATTTTTCAATTGATTTGGCAAAACGAATAGCTTGCTCGACACTCATTGAATAATTAGCATCTACCATAAGCGTTTTATCTTCGCCAATTAGATCTCTTACTGCGGCTACGCGTTCTATGTCTTCTTTAAAGTTGGGTTTACCTACTTTAATTTTTACTGCATTAAAACCACGCTGCAGGTAACCACCTATATTATTAAGCAGCTTTTCTTGGCTAAAGTTTAAATCTATTCCACCTGCATAACATTTTGTTTGATTACAGCTACCGCCCGCGACTTGCCATAATGGCGCGTTTAAACGCTTACATTTAATATCCCACAGCGCTATATCGACTGCAGATATGGCAAAACTAAGTAAACCACCACGGCCAACATAATGAAGTTCCCACTGTAATTTGTCCCAAATTGCCATGATAGACATTGAACTTTGTCCAATTAGACCAGGCTTAATTTCATCGTTAAGAAGTGAATAAATTGCACGACCACCTTTACCGCCAGTGTAGGTATACCCCATCCCCTCATAACCATCATGAGTTATAATATGCAGTGTAATAACTTCAAAGTGAGTGTGATCACCGTGCTTCGCATCACTTAGCACTTCAGCTAACGGAATTTGGTAATACTCGACTTTTACACTTTTAATTGTTTGTGATGATACTTTCATTAAGCCACCGAATTAGTTTACATAACACTGTTCATTGTTAACAATCTACAACAGCTAGTGATCGTTGTAAAGTCTATCTTGTTAAATAAAACGAAATTAACTTAGTTAAATATTAATGCATTCGTGTTTTAGTTTATGAAACTACACACGTTATCGCTGTGTTTAAAAAGGTTTGAAATAAGCTATAGAAAAAGCGAAGTTATTTTAAATCAAGTGCAAGTAGTTGCGTATGCGCTGTTATATAAACGCGATTTTGTGATTGATTAAACGTTAAATTAGCACTAATATTTGGCATTTCAATTTGAGCTAATAGCTCAGCGTTTTTATTAAACAGCCATAACCCGTTAGGTCCAGTTGCAAAAATAACCCCACTTTTATGTACCTTTAAACCATCCGGTAAACCTTTGTCGTGCTTAGTTACTGATGGTAATTCATAAAATAATGATTTACTTATCACTGCCCCACTATCGTTTAAATGATACTGATACCATGCGGGTTTATTTGCATTGGATGCTGCTACATATAAGGTTTTATTATCAGCTGATAATGCGACCCCATTAGGATAAATAAGATCACGATCTAACAAGGTAAGCTCCCCTGTATTTTTAAGTGAGTATACTCCCTGAAAATTAAGCTCTTTACTTTCGTCATCTAATTGATTGGGCAAACCATAGGGGGGATCGCTAAAATAAAGCGTGCCGTCGTCATTAAAAGCACCATCATTAGGGCTGTTAAATTTTTGCGTATTGAAATGACTAACTATGTGTAAGTATTTTGATTTAGGCACGCTCAATGATGCCTTCATTTTTGATATTACACGTGAGCGCGATTGTAAAAGTACAAGCTCATTTTGCTTATTCACAATTAAACCGTTTGAATAGCCGCTGTGTGCTAAATACAAACTTGCTCCTTTGCCTGGAGTGTATTTATATACCTGATGATTAGGTATATCAGAATATAATAAATACCCTCCTTGGTTAATCCAAACAGGCCCCTCTAGCCAAGCATAACCCGAGGCGAGGGTTTTAACATGGCTATTTAAGTTAAGCACTTCAAGCGCTTGCTCATTAAATATTTTGTAGGGACCTTGCTCGAATAAAAGTGTGTTACTTTGCTTAGCAGATACACCCAAACATAAAACACACAATGCGCTTAGTATATATTTAATTTTTAGCATTGTTATACCTACGTTCATACAACGATTTATTCATGCTTTTAGCTGCATCTACAAGCGGTTTGTATGGAATATCAGCTACATTTACAAAGCCTACATTATAGTTTTCACCATCGTATGCTCGTCCGGTTAGTGGAGAGTCGATGTATTGAAACCAATGCGCACCAACAAAATATGGGTTGTCTATAACGCTATTCATGTATTTTTTATATTTAGTACCACGCTCTTGCTGAGATTGAGTATGTATAAGTCCTGGATTTAATAAACCAGAATCAAGCGCACCATTATGAAATTCACCTATAATGCTTGGCATGTTTATATCTGATAAAAACGCCCAAAAATCTTCGTTTAATCCCTCCCGGTAATAGTTATAGCTCATCACATCTACATGCGCGGCAGCGGCGGCTCTTATTTCAGGCGTCATACCCCAATCGGCAAAACGTGCCCCCATATTTAACTGATTTGGAAGGTGTTTAGCAATAGCCGCGTCTACCACGGCAAAATACTGATTAGCGTAATGAAATAACATAGTAGATAAATCTTCATTAGTTTGCTCGTTAAACTGCGTAAGTGCGACGCCTGCAGCAAACTCATCCCATGAGGCAAGGCGTATATTCCATGCTTCATTCAGTTTGCTAATTTTGCTGTACTTATTTTTCATTAAGGTAACAAATTGTGCTTTAGTCGGGCTATTTTGGGCGTTATTTTTAAGTGTATTAATAGCAATACCATAACGTGCGGCGTCAGAATTCATCATGCCCCAGCTTTTTTCGTTATCAATAAATACACCAACACACCAAGGGCTGTTTTTAACTTGTTGGGCTACTTTTGCAAGCGTTACATCAGCGCGCTCAACAAATAAGGAATCAAATGGGTCAGGTAATGGGCTCCAGTAGTCGTTACCACTGCTTACCGTTTTAAAATTACCAATGATCCACGCATTAGCAAAATAAGGTAATTTATTAGTATGGTAATAATCTTCTTCTATCCAATTACCAAATGAAGTAAAACCCCATGAAAGCATGCGTTTCACTGTGGTGTTTTGCCACTGTTTCATTAAATTGTTATTATTGTTGGCTTGATATTTTCGCTGTAAATTAGCGCGATAAAAGCTAAATGTTTCACCTCTTTTAATTGCACCACTGTGAACTTCGCGCCTATAGCCGTAATTATCTGCTAAAGGGTTATTTTGCTCGGGTAACCAATTAAACATATCAGCTCTAAGTGCTGAGCTTTTATAGCGTGTTGGCCACGCTGCCTCTGGGGCTGGGTTTAACCCAAGAGAATCCTCTGGTGTTAAATCACCAGCTTCACGCTGTTTGATATAGCTTTGATCAAAATCGTAACCGGTTATGGTTGAAGTATTTGCCATACGAACGTTATCAATGCCGGTTGAAAAAAACAGATAACCTTCTGGGTCGACTAAACTCCATTTCCCTTTGTATTTTTCGGTTCTAAAATATCCCGTTGCCTTTAATTGTGGGCCGTTTTTCCAGCCACTATATTTAGAACGTCCTTTCATTGGTGAGTTTTGTAAGTTAATTTGCTCTTTTTGAGAAATAACTTGTAGCTGCTCTGTTGAAGATACTTTGTTGGTAAAGTCTAATTTTGCATTTTGCCCAAATTTATCAACTAACCCTTTAAGATAGTGAGTATCAAAATTAGTTGGTTTGATTAAGCGAACGTTATCTATTAAAAAACGTTTATCCTCAAGTAATCCCTTTACTCCAAATGATACTTTAACAATGCTACTTACATCGATATTTTTTTGTCCGCCTCTATATACTATTGGCGTATAACTGCTCTTCCAACTTGGTGGGTTTGAGCGAATACCTGAATTAACATTCAAATTTACGCCTTTTAATTCTATATAATACGTGTTTTGCGACTGAGCAGGCACAACAACACTTCGAGTTTGAAATTGTCCCGACTTGTCTATTGTCTTTATGTATAGGTGAGTAGAAACCTCATCAGGGTTTTGTATATCAAGTGCAAGGGCAAAGTTTCCTGTTGCTTGCCAATTCCATCCTTTTGGATTAATGAATTCAAAATCACTTTCTACATTAGATTTAGATTTTAATGTAACCGCTAGTTTATGGTTTCCACCTTCCTTTATTAATGTACTAAAGCCATTAATTGTATTTATATATTGGCTGTAATTATCCTGTTCAAAATCAAAAATTATATGCTCTTTTTTTAATGGAGTGGCCCCTTTAGTTGAATCTTGATCTGAAGTTTTCGCATTGTGACACCCTGCAAGTACCGATAAACAAAAAAACGAGGATGCTAATTTTACACTGTAAGGATTGAGAAACATGTTGGCCTACTATTGTGCGTGTTTAAATGTGTACTTTTGAGCAATAATTGATAGCTAAAAAGCGTTAAAACTACACAAGATAATTACACACACGACGATACAAAACAATTAACTGTTAACAATACAGTGGATTTTAGAAGCGTTATATAATAGAGGGAGCTATTAAAAAATATAAGTTATAGATAAAAAACATAAAATTCAATACTTTAAACACTACTCTCCATAATCATTAGCAGATATTCTTTGAGGGTACTACGAGTAGATTTGTTACAGTAAAGTAGAGTTAATGCCAGATTAACTTCTATAGTAGAGCAAACAGTTTATCGGCACTTTTAGTGGTTTGAACGCAAAATACAAAGTTATACTATAACATTGTTGATTCGTTAATTTTGCGGTGTTATATTATATCACAACATAATAACCACGAACCAATATATCCATGACAAAGTTAACATTAATCTCCTCTGCTATTTTTTCTGTTTTATGTTCTCAATCAGCTTTGGCTGCAACCGTTACTGGTAAAGTAATGGATGATAAAAATCAACCAATTAAAAATGCCTCTATCCATGTCCATGGCAAAAACCAAAGCGTTAAAAGTAATGATTTAGGCGAGTTTGCTATCGATATAGATGCAAACAGCCAATTACATATTAGTAAAGACAACTACATAGACTCTCGTATTGCTGTTACCGAATCTTCAAATAATCTGTCTGTGTCACTTAAACCAACATCGGTTGAAACAGTTGTTGTTTATGCCTCTGCACTTCATAAGAACAGCCTAGAAATGATATCGCCAGTAAGCGTACTCTCAGGTGATGAATTAAGAAATAAATCTAAACCAACACTTGGCGAAACTCTTAAAGGTTTACCAGGCGTAAATGCAAGTTACTTTGGCCCTGTATCATCAAGCCCAATTATTCGTGGTTTAGATGGCCCTCGCGTTAAAATCACACAAAATGGATTAGATGCCAGCGATGCGTCGCGAATTGGCCCAGACCACGCGACATCAGGCGACAGCCTAGCGGCAGAGCAAATTGAAGTGTTGCGCGGTCCAAGTACCCTACTTTATGGCTCTGGTGCAATTGGTGGCGTTGTAAACGTGGTTGATAACCGTATTCCTACTAGCAATATCGACGAGCTTACAGGCGCTGCTGAATACAGCCACGATACGGTGTCAAATTCAAACACCGTAGCTGCAAAACTTGAAACAGGTAATGAAGGCTTTAACTTTCATTTTGATGGTACTAAGCGCAGCGGCGATGATTACCAAACACCGACCTTTACTATTGCCGACGATGATGGCGATGTTGAAACCGAAAGCTCGGTAGAAAATACTTTTATTGATAGCGAAACACTCAACTTTGGTACCAGCTATGTTGGCGATCACTTAACGATTGGTTTTTCTTACGGTAGCATTGAGACTGATTACGGTATTCCTGGGCATGAGCATCATCACGATCACGAAGGTGAAACTGAAGAAGAGCATGCTGAACATGAAGATGAAGCTGCTGAAGAGCCTGTTTACGCACATTTAGAGCAAGACCGCTGGCAAGGGCTTGTAAGTTACGCTCTTCATAATAACTGGATTGAAACCATCAACCTACGTGTTGGCTATACAGATTATTCACACAGCGAAATTGAAGATGGCGAAATTGGTACTACTTTTAAAAATAAAACGACTGAAGCACGTCTAAATGTAGAGCATAAGTTTGCTGATTGGCACGGAATGATGGGCTATCACTACAGCGATTCTGACTACGATGCAATTGGTGAAGAAGCATTTACACCCGCGAGTGTAACTACAACTAACGCATTATATTTACTAGAAGAGCGTGAATTTGGCGACGTGACAATAGAGCTTGGTGCACGTGTAGAAGATTACAAAATTGAAAGCCAAATCACGGCACACGAACATAGCCACGATGAAGTAGAAATAGATCATAGCGACGAAGAAACTATTGGATACAATAAAAGCTTTACCAATTTAAGCGCCTCTGCCGGTGCCATCTGGCAGTACAGGCCGGGTCATAGTATTGCGACAAGTATTTCTCACTCAGAAAGAGCACCACTTTCGGCAGAGCTTTTATCAAATGGTTTACACATTGCAACCGGCACTTATGAGCTAGGTCTTGGTTACAACATTGAAGATAATGAAGCGCATTTTGAGCCAGAGAATATCAAGCAAGAAACCTCAACAAACCTAGATTTAAGCTTTAGACGTTTTAGCGGTGATTTTGGCTACACCGTTAACTTTTTCTATAACGATATTAAAAACTTTTATTTCCAAGAAAATACGGGGTTAGTTTACGATGAAGAAGATGGTTTAGAATCAGCTATTGGTGCACATGACGATGCTGTTGCGGTTTATCAGTTTACAAGTAAAGACGCAGAGCTTTATGGAATTGAGTTTGACGCACATTACCAAGTAGCCCCAAGCGCTATGGTTAAAGTATTTGGTGACTCAACTCGTGCAAAACTAAAAGACGACGAAGGCAACTTACCGCGTATCCCTGCCAATAAATTAGGCTCTGAGTTACAGTACGATTTAGGTGACTTACAACTAACACTGACGGGTACTCATTACTTTGATCAAAACGATGTAACTGCATTTGAAACAAAAACGGACGGCTATACGTTATTTGATGCACAAGCTAATTACCAATTAGGTTTAGGCAGTGTAGATGCACAGCTTTATATAAACGTGGATAACATTACTGATGAGTTAGGCTTTGTGCATAGCTCATTTATTAAAGATAAAGCCCCACTACCAGGCAGAAACTTCCGCTTTGGTGTTCGTGGTTATTTTTAATAATTAAAAATAGTTTTTAGTTTATATATTTACAAACCGCATTTTATTAATGCGGTTTTTTTATTTTTAGAATATATAATATCAACACGCAGTAATACTTAATCGATTTGAAGGATTAAACCTGACGCTAACTGCGTTAAGAATTGCTGATATACGACTGCATGGATGCAGGAGGTAGAGCAATGCAAGAGCAATTAGTGATAACAACTAAACAACGAAATTTTTACCTTGTTATCGACACAATTTTCTTAGCGAAAAACAGATAACTTAATTAAGCGAATTGGTATAAAACTCTTAAATTACAAACACAAAAAAGCCGTATTCAAATTGAATACGGCTTTTTACACTTTTAAATTAAAATTTATTTAATTTAATTTAAGAAATGATTTCGTGTAGCTCAACGTCAAATACAAGCGTTGAGAAAGGTGCGATTGCAGCACCTGCGCCACGTTCACCATAAGCAAGCTCATGAGGAACGTAGATACGCCATTTAGTACCTACAGGCATCATTTGTAATGCTTCAGTCCAGCCTTTGATCACGCCACCAACTGGAAATTCAGCTGGTTGACCGCGCTCGTATGAGCTATCAAACACAGTACCGTTAATAAGTGTACCGTGGTAATCAACACGTACTGTAGACTCAGCTGTTGGCTTTTCGCCTTCGCCAGTTGCTAGTACTTCGTATTGAAGACCAGACTCAGTTACTGTGATTTCAGGACGTTTTGCGTTTTCTTCTAAGAATGAAATACCTTCTGCAGAAAGTACTTTAGACTCTTCTTCACGACGAGCTTGAATCTCTTCGTTGATTTTTTCAAATGCAGCTTGGATCTCAGGGATCTCAACTTGAAATGCGCTACCAGCGTACGCATCTTTCATGCCTTCAAATACTGAATTTAGGTTTAAGCCTTCAAAAGGATTAGACTTAAGTTGCTCACCCATTTGTAAGCCAATACCGTAACTTGCTTTTTCAGCATCTGTAGTAAAATTATCTGACATAATGTGTTTTTCACGTTTTGTTAGTTAAAAGACGCGACTATGCTATCACAAAATAAACCGCGTTTGGGGCTAGTTTTTGCTGAGTTTTAGCTTAATTAGGCCAACAATATAACTACAAAGCGGCAAACTGAATAAAATTCCAACAAGTAGAGGCATTGTTAGTAATCCTGATTCGCCAAACAGTAAAAATGGCACTACAAGCAGCCCTATACAACCAATAAAAACAGAGCCAATAACTGGCCAATGCTTATCGTATTTGGTAATAAGATGGGCAGCTAAAACATTAAAACCAACACCATAAATTAAAGCGGTAATTAATGGATACTCTGGTTGAGCATCTATAGCCATTTTTACTAATAAGCTAATAGCACTTTGATAGCAGTAACCAAATACAGTCCATAATAAAAGATGTTTTATTAATTTCTGCGAGGTTGGTAGGTTTGTTGCTTTAGTCATTTAGAAACTCCACAAAGCAAAAAACCGCCCATAAGGCGGTTTTTTTAAATAATGGTGGAGAGATAGGGATTTGAACCCTAGATGGGCTATAAACCCATGCCGGTTTTCAAGACCGGTGCATTCGACCACTCTGCCATCTCTCCGCACGGCGCGAATAATATGGCTAAATACATAACTTGTAAAGAGCTAAATAGAAATTAATATAAAATATTAACATATTGGATAAAATAGACCCACTTTGTTCTTTTGTTAAGCTCTTCACTTTAATAAAAGTGTAGTTAATAGACTAAAGTTAAACACATTAATAATATTGTTTAGGTCTACGTGCAATCCAAGAGCAGATTAAACAAGCCAGTATACTCAGTGCGGTAAAGGTAACGCCTTGAAAAATTAAATCGAATCGATTTAAATCATCACTTGGTACTACAACAAACATAAAAGCTGGTAGCACACTAAGCGATAAAACGTAGCAGCATACTTTAAATGCACGCCCAAAGTCGAAACGTTTGGACTGGTGCATCCACCATGTTAACAACACAAGCATACCCATCGCTGAACCGGCTATAAAGTGTGATGCATTTGTGCTCATTGCAACATACAGTGTTACAAAAGCACCAATGATTCCCCAAATTGACCATGCTAGCCAATTCTCTTTTTCACGTAAAAATAAATTTCCCATAGTTTTCGTCTTCTTTATCGTTATTTTTATTAAGACTTTCCATAATGTATCAAAAAACAACCGATTAAAAAACAAACTGAAGAAGATTTAGTAAATTTAGTGCTTCCAAGCGCTTCTTACAGCCAAGCCATTAACTTTTGAATAATACTCTTTGTAACCTTAATGAATTATGACTATGTAAGTTGCGCAAAGTTCATACTATTTCACAAATTACTAAAATAGTTTTCTGGCTTATGGCGAGGCGACTTTTTACAATCGACTTCGGGTGTACCTATATATAAATACCCTACTATTTCATCTTGCTCATGTAAGTTAAGCGCTTTTTTAACCGCGCTACTTTGTGCAAAGTAGCCTGTGCGCCAAACACCGCCTAACCCTTGGGCAAATGCAGCTTGTTGCATCGCTAATACACTACAGCCTGCGCTTTGTACTTGTTCTATTCGAGGAACTTTTGGGTGTTCTTGATATTTAGCAATTGCTATTACAATCATAGGCGCACGAAGGGGAAGCTCTTTAGCACGGTTAATTACTTTTTCTTCTTGTTGCTCTGCCACTGCACTTTGATGGTAAATTTCACCCAGTTTATTGCGTGCATCACCTTGAGCAACAATGAACTGCCACGGTGCTATACAGCCATGATCAGGAACACGTAATGCTGCTTGCTTAATTATGTCGAGCTGCTCAGGCGTAGGGCCCGGCTCTGTTAGTTTAGAGTCTGATTGGCGGGTAAGTAAAAGCTCGATAGCGTTCATAACGATTCCTCAAAATTCAAAACGCTAGAGTAACATTTAAACCCTTAAAAAATAAATACCGAGAAATTAAAATGCAAAACGGCCGCAAAGGGTTAAGCTATGCGGCCGTTAGTAAAGTAGATTAAATACGTTATTCTTTTACAATATTTCGCCTTAACCAGTAATCTATACTAACAAAACGCCCACCGCCCATAAAAAACAAGCTAAGAAGCATAGCAAAATAAATTGCCGAAAATTCTATACCGTTGTTTAAAATAGACGGCTTGCCCTTTTCGTATAGATAATCAGGAAAACCGTGTTCTTCAACTAAGCCACGAATTTTACCTATTCGGTCTTGTACTTCTAGTGAGTTTTCAAGGCTTTCTTTAGCGCCCGGAATTGATAACCAATCGAGCACTTGCGCAGCACTTGTTTCTGGATTAGTTGGTGCTATTGCAAACCAACCATTATGCCAATGCACTGAGGTTGCAGCGACAACCATTGTGAACATAAGTGGGATACTGACCAAGCGAGTTAAAAGGCCAAGTAATAAAAACCAACCTCCTAAAAATTCACTCCAGCCAGCTAAAAAAGCTAGTAAGTCAGGAAACGGTAATCCTAAACCCCATTCATTATTACCAAACCATTGAACTACATCTGGAGATGCTAAAAAGTTATCAAAGAAACCTTCTGTCTCACCGCTTATAGCAAGTTTGTTATAACCTGCAATGATCATAACAGGGGCTAAAATCAAGCGAAATAGCAATGCAGGTAAACCATCTAAAAATGATAGTTTACCCAATATTGCATCATAAAGATTGGTTAGTTTGTTCATGCGTATCCTGTGTGTTCACTGTTTATTAAGTTATAGACTATAAACAGCAAAGACCGCATGAATTGATAAACTATTTCAATTTATTTACAAAGGTTAAATACTTCTAGCGACCTGAAGAGCTTCAAAAATAGCGCGTTTAGCATCAATAGCAGCAGCTAGTTTAGCTCCGCCTATAACATGTACCTTTGCGTTATCTGTGTAATTTTCTAGCACTTCGTTGTTAGAAACCTGACCAATACAGGCAATAACCGTGTCTACTGGCAGTACTTGAGTTTCACCAGCAACATTAATAGTTAGTCCGCTTTTATCAAAGCTTTGGTATTGGCAATCAGCAATTTGCTTAACGCCATGCTGCTTAGCAACTTGGCGATGTATCCAACCCGTTGTTTTACCAAGCTCGCTACCAAAACGACCCGCACTGCGTTTTAACATATACAATTGACGTTCATCTTTATGAGGTTGGGCTTCACACTCAATCCCCCATTGCGTTTTAAACTCGCTAATAGTTTGCGATTTATGTTCGCTTAAAAACGCAACCATATCAAAACCTATACCACCGGCACCTAAAATAGCAATTGATTTACCCAACTCTACTTCGCCGCGTATAACTTCGTCATAAGCAAATACACGCTTATCATCGCTACACTTAATAGAGGCTTCACGCGGCCTAACGCCAGTTGCAAATACGATGTCATCATAGCTTTTAAGCATTGAATCGTCATAAGCTTTACCAAGCTCTACAGTTACTTTTAATCGATCAAGCTCATTAGTGAAGTAAGTAAGAGTATGGTTAAAGTCTTCTTTGCCCGGTATTTGCATAGCTAAATTAAATTGGCCACCCATTTGCGGTTTTTGATCAATTAACGTGACGTTATGCCCTTTTTGAGCCAAGTAACAACTTGCCGATAAACCAGCAGGGCCTGCACCGACTACTAATACGTTTTTAGCTTTGGTTGCTTGCTCTAACGGGTAATCTAGCTCAAATGCAGCTTGTGGATTAACTAAACACGTAGCACGTTTATTTTTAAATACGTGATCTAGACAACCTTGGTTACACCCTATACAAATATTAATTTGCTTAGATTGATTATTTGCGTATTTATTAAAAAACTCTGGATCGGCAAGTAGCGGCCTTGCCATCGAAATTAAATCAGCCTCGCCTGCATTTAAAATATCGTTAGCTATTTCTGGAGTATTAATTCGGTTAACAGCAATAACTGGCACGCTCACCACGTCTTTTAAACGTTTTGATGCTTCTTTAAATGCACCTGGCGGCACCATACTCGCAATAGTCGGTACACGCGCTTCGTGCCAACCAATACCTGTGTTAAATATATCAACACCCGCTTTTTCAAGCTCGGTAGCTTGTATGACAACTTCCTCTGGTGTTGAACCGTTTGGGATTAAATCAATAACCGACAATCTAAAAATGATTAAGAATTGCTCAGATACTTTTGCTCTTACAGCTTTAACTATTTCAAGCGCAAGTCGCATTCTATTTTCTAGGCTGCCACCAAATTCATCTTCACGTTTATTGGTGTGCGGCGCCATAAACTCATTAATCAAATACCCTTCAGAACCCATAACTTCAACGCCATCGTAGCCAGCTTTTTCAGCCATATAGGCAGAGTGCGCAAAGTCTTTAATTGTTTTCTTAATCGAGCCAAGCGTCATCGCTTTAGGTTTATAAGGATTAATAGGTGCTTTTATTGCACTTGGTGCCTGATTGAATGGATGATACGCATAACGTCCAGCGTGTAATAATTGCAAACAAATTTTTCCGCCGTGTTTATGCACAGCATCTGTGTAAGCGCGGTGCTTAAATACATCGTAATAACTATTAAATGAAGATGAAATAGGTGTTAATTTGCCACGTAAATTAGGGCTGTATCCGCCCGTAATTAACATTGCGGTACCGCCTTTTGCACGTGCTTCATAAAATGCACGTAAGCGTTTGCGGTTATGCCATCCCTCTTCAAGGCCTGTATGCATTGAGCCCATCACTAAGCGGTTACGTAATTGTGTGTGTTTTAGTTGTAATTGTTGTTCTAACATCTTGTGCCCCGTTAACTGGTCTAACCTGTATGCATTAGCTAATTCTGCTTTAATGGCAAGTAATAAGCAATATGTGCCTTCATTTAATTAAAAAAAGCCATAAAAACATGTATTAATAGCACCTCATAAACACTTCGTTACGATTTAGCAGTTAAATTTATTTTTATTCTAGGCTAAGATGGAACTAATGTATTAACTGTACCAAATTAAGGAGCTATTTTGATAGCAAAGGTATTTAAAGGTATTTGGACTGGAATTAACTTTTCTCGTCGTTTAATACTCAACATTCTGTTTTTATTACTGGTAATTGTTTTCTTAGTGTCACTCTCAAGTGACGACGATAAAATAATAGTTGAAAATGGCTCTGTGCTTAGGCTTGACCTAAATGGCCCTATTGTTGAAGAAAAAACATACATAGATCCGGTCGAAGCTGCAATTAGTGATGCTACTTCTGGTTCTGAAGCGCCAAGCGAAATATTACTCGACGATATTGTTGAAGTAATAAACGAAGCGACTAAAGACGATCGCATTACGGTGATGCTGCTTGATTTACAAGAAATGCCTAAAGCGCATTTAAACAAACTTAAGCAAATTACCAATGCTATTGATGCATTTAAACAAGCTGGCAAAAAAGTGATTGCATCGGGTTATTACTATACCCAAGCACAATACTATATTGCATCACATGCTGATGAAATCGCTATGCACCCATACGGTAGCGTAGGTATTGAAGGTTACGGCATGTATCCGCTTTACTTTAAAGATGCACTTGAAAAACTTGAAGTAACGCAGCATATTTTCCGTGTTGGTACATTTAAGTCAGCAGTAGAACCTTTCATTCGTAACGACATGTCTGAAGCAGCCAAAGAAGCTAACCGTGTTTGGTTAGGCGCTCTTTGGAGCGAATACAAACAAGATGTTGCTGCGGTTCGCCCATTTGATGAGTCAAATTTCGACGAGACAATGGACGTATATCTTGAAAAAATGAAAGCTGCAGATGGCGATGCAGGTAAATATGCACTTGACCACCAGTGGGTTGATTCTTTAAAAACAAATCAACAAGTTCGCAAACAATTAATTGATTTAGTTGGCGCACAAGAAGATGGCAAAACATTTAAGCAAGTTTCATTTCGTGAATACTTAAGCTTAGTTAAACCACCGATTGAATTTGATAACCCTATTACCGAAAAAGTCGCCGTTGTAGTTGCTAAAGGTACAATTGTTGATGGTGAGCGTAAAGCTGGAGAAATTGGTGGCGACTCTACAGCAGCCCTACTTCGTAAAGCACGCCTTGATGACAAAGTTAAAGCGGTCGTACTGCGCATTGATTCAGGTGGCGGTAGTATGTTTGCCTCTGAAGTTATTCGTGCAGAAGTATTAGCGCTTAAAGCTGCTGGTAAGCCTGTTATTGCCTCTATGAGCTCTGTAGCTGCATCAGGTGGTTATTGGATTGCCTCTGCTGCAAACGAAATCTGGGCAGCACCGAGTACTATTACAGGTTCAATTGGTGTATTTGGTACGTTTATGACATTTGAAAAAACCTTATCTAAAATTGGTGTTTATTCAGATGGCGTTGCAACAACCGAAATGGCTGGTTTTTCTATCACTCGTCCCCTAAACGAAAAAATGGGTCAAGTAATTCAGATGAGCGTTGAAGAAGCATACGGTCGCTTTTTAAACGTTGTCGCTGATGCCCGTAATATGACGCCTGAGCAAGTTGATAAAATTGCCCAAGGCCGCGTATGGATTGCATCTCAAGCACTTGAACTGGGTTTAGTAGACAAACTTGGTGATAAACAAGATGCTATAAAAGCAGCCGCAGCACTTGCAAAACTTAATCACTATGAAGTTAAAACCATTAAACAAGATTTAAGCTCGCAAGAAAAAATGATTCAAAACATTTTTGGTAACGCATCTATTAAATCGATGCTTGGTTTACAAACACAAAAAACATCTGTGTTAGCAACGCAAGCTAACTTGCAAAGCGTTATTAACCAATTAAGTACTGAAGTTGAAAACCTTAAAGATTACAACGACCCACAAGGTGTATATGCACGCTGTTTAGTGTGTAACGTTGCACAATAAAAGTGCATAGCTTTACCTAATCAGCTGTATTTAAAGTTACTTAACGTTATACTAAGCCCAGTTTTTTTACTGGGCTTTTTTTATGAAACGTAAACGCATTTATATCGCTTATACTGGCGGTACTATAGGTATGAAAAAATCGAGTCGAGGTTATATTCCTGCTGAAGGTTTTTTAACAGAAACCGTAATGAACAACGCAGAGTTTAACCGTGATGAAATGCCTTTGTTTGATATTCACGAATACTGCCCTCTTATAGATTCTTCAGATATGTCTCCTGAGCATTGGCAACTTATTGCTGATGACATTAAAGATAAATACCAAGATTATGATGGTTTTGTTGTGCTTCATGGCACCGATACAATGGCGTATACAGCCTCAGCACTATCGTTTATGTTCGAAAACCTAACTAAACCTGTGATTGTAACTGGCTCACAAATTCCGCTTTCTCAATTACGCTCAGATGGTCAAGTAAACCTTCTGAATGCAATGTATTTAGCGGCAAATTATCCAATTGCAGAAGTAAGTCTATTTTTTAATAACCAACTGTTTAGAGGTAACAGAGCAACTAAAGCCCACGCCGATGGATTTAATGCATTTGCGTCGCCTAATCTTGATCCCTTAGCGTTGTCGGGTATTAGTATTCAACTTATTAAAGGCCAACTTAGTCCTTATGTTGAAAATGAGCTGCAAGTTACTCCTATTACACCTCAACCCATTGGTGTGCTTTATTTATACCCTGGTATTAGTCAAGAAGTGGTTAAAAGCTTAGTTAATGGCAATATTAAAGCCTTGGTGTTGCTTAGTTTTGGTGTAGGTAATGCACCGCAAGATCCTAACTTTTTATCAATACTTGAAGAAGCAAGTAAACGTGGCGTCGTTATTGTTAATTTAACCCAGTGCTTAAAAGGCCATGTAAATATGGGCGGCTATGCAACGGGTAATGCACTGTTAAATATTGGTGTTATTAGTGGATACGATATGACCCTTGAAGCGTGTTTAACTAAATTACATTATTTATTTAGCCAAAAGCTAGAAGTAGAGACGATTCGTCATTTAATGCAAGACAATTTACGTGGTGAATTAAGCCGTTAAATCTCACCGCGCCTAAAATACAAAAGGCACGCTAAATAGCGTGCCTTTATCGTTTTAAACAACTGTTTATTACCTAACTTTAGCGTCGATATCTACTAAGTCAGTTAAATGGCATGTTTCACCGCTATGGGTTTTAACGCCGTGCTCACCAAAGTAATCACGCTGGGCTTGAACTAAATGCCCATTACTCGGTGTGGTTAATGTTGCTAAATACGTTTGTGTAGCACCCAATACAGGGAATGCTAAACCAGTCATTATTGCTTGTCCGGTAATTTTGCGCAAAGAGTTAGACTCTTTCTCAAGGGTATCAATAAATTCAACACCTTGTGCAACGCTATCAAGGTAGTCAGCACGAATAATACAACCAGCACGCCACGTTTGAAGCGTTTTAGATAAATCAACTTTCCACTGATGAGTACGTGATGCACCTTTAATTAACGCTAAACCTTGGCGATACGCTAGTAAGCTTGCAAGTAAGAACGCTTCTTTTAGCTCTTCTAAATCAATTTCAACATTGTTAGTTGATTTAGATGCATACGTCATCTCTTGTGCAGCCGTTGTATTACATGCATTAGTTAAATGACGAGCTTGTACAGCAGCAACAAGTGAAGGAACTGCAATACCAAGTTCTAGTGCATTTTGCGCAGTCCAAAGACCAGTACCTTTAGCGCCAACTTTATTATCAATTAAGTCCGCAAGCGGTACATTATTATGATTTTCAAGTGACAATATGTGGCTAGAAATAGACAGTAAGTAGCTATTTAATTGACCTTCTGACCAGTCATTAAATATCTCAGCCACTTCTTTTGGAGAACGATTAGTGCCTAAACGAAGTAATTGGTACACTTCTGCAATAAGTTGCATAAGTGCGTATTCAATACCGTTGTGAACCATTTTTACAAAATGACCACTTGCTGATTGACCAACACGTGCAAAACACGAGTCGCCATTATAGCTAGCAGCTACTTTTTCAAACCATGGCTCAATACGTTCCCAACCACCCTCAGAACCACTTGCCATCATTGCAGGACCATGGCGAGCGCCTTCTGCACCGCCAGAAATTCCCATAGTGGCAAATTCAAATTTATTTTGGTATTTAAGTTTACGCGTTATACCGTCTTTATAATTACTATTACCGCAATCGACAATCATATCGTCACAGTTAACGCCGGCCTCTACAAGTTCATTACAAACTGTATCAACTAACTCACCAGCAGGAACAAGTAATAAAATAGAACGAGGTGCCTCTAAACGCCTTACCATGTCTCTTAAATCAGAGACAATGTGAAGCCTATCAGCCATGCCTTGAGATTTAGCACAACTTAGTAACTCTTCACCCGCATGTGGGTTTTTGTCATAAGCGACTAGCGTTATCCCTTTTTCAATCAAGTTTAGGGCAAGATTTTTTCCCATAACGCCTAACCCTACTAATGCAACTTGCATCTAGTGTCCTCCTCGGTAACAACTATTTGGTTAGAAAATTCAGTGTATAAATTAAATAATACCGCGTGCATTATACTCATACAGTCATAAAATACTAATTATGAGTCAATACAACATGCTTTTTTATTACAGATAAATAAGCTACGTAATTATATCAAACATCAATGGTCTAGGGGTGACTAAAAGCAAAGCTAATTGAAATTAAGATCATTGACGCATTCTGACACCGGTGTCATAATGATGACACAATAGTTTTGTATAAAATAGTGGCAAACCTTTGAAGTTTGCACATAACTAAAATATTTTATTCTAATATAGATATTTTAAGTCAACAAAATAACGTCAACATGCTTTCACCAAGCAAACAGGAGAAATTGATGCTAAGACGCACGAAAATAGTCGCTACCCTTGGACCTGCTACCGATAGAGATAACAACTTAGAAAAAATTATTATCGCTGGGGCTAATGTAGTACGTTTAAACTTCTCACATGGTGTTGCCCAAGATCATAAAGACCGTGCACAAGCTGTACGCGATATTGCAAAAAGATTAGGCAAGCATATTGCTATACTTGCTGACCTTCAAGGCCCTAAAATCCGCGTTTCTACTTTTAAAGAAGGTAAAGTAACGCTTGCTGTGGGTGCAAAATTTACCCTTGATGCAAAAATGGAAAAAGGCGAAGGCGACATAAACTCTGTAGGTATTGATTATAAAGAATTACCTAACGATGTAAGCCCTAACGATTTACTACTTCTAAATGACGGCCTTATTCAATTAAGTGTTGATGAAGTAGCTGGGCATTTAGTGCATTGTACAGTCACTGTTGGCGGTGTTTTATCTAACAATAAAGGTATTAACCGTTTAGGTGGTGGCTTAACTGCTCCAGCATTTACTGAAAAAGACAAAGAAGATTTAATAACTGCCGCTGAAATTGACGTAGATTACATTGCCGTATCATTCCCACGTAGTGGCGACGATATGCGCTACGTACGCTCACTTGCTGAAGCTGCTGGTTCAAAAGCACAGTTACTTGCTAAAATTGAACGTGCTGAAGCCGTTGAAACCCAAGAAGCTGTTGATGACATCATTTTAGCGTCTGACGCAGTAATGGTTGCTCGTGGTGATTTAGGTGTTGAAATTGGTGATGCTGCTCTTATGGGCAAGCAAAAACTAATTATTCGTCGTGCTCGTTCATTAAACCGTACTGTAGTTACAGCAACGCAAATGATGGAATCGATGATCGATAACCCTATGCCTACACGTGCAGAAGTTATGGATGTTGCAAATGCTGTTCTTGATGGAACAGATGCTGTAATGCTTTCAGCTGAAACAGCTGCAGGTGATTATCCTGAAGAAACAGTTGCGACTATGGCACGCGTTTGTTTAGGTGCTGAATCGCAAAAAGAAACGCACGTTTCTAAACACCGTTTAGATAGTCGCTTTTCTAACAATGCTGAATCAATTGCGCTTTCTGCTATGTATGCAGCTAATCACTTAGATTCTGTTAAAGCAATTATCACACTTACTGAATCTGGTAGTACGGCTAAATTAATGTCGCGTATCAGCTCAGGCTTACCAATCTACTCGCTTTCACGTCATGCCAGTACATTAGGTCAAACAGCACTTTATCGTGGTGTTTACCCAGTATTTTTTGATTCTACAAAAACTGAAAAAGACGGTATGGTAAAAGCCGCGCTTGATACTTTAGTTTCTCAAGGGTCTTTACAGTCTGGCGATACAGTAATTATTACTCACGGTGACTCAATGGAAACTGTGGGCGCAACTAACACAATGAAAATTGTAACTGTTGCATAATTAAACGCCGAATATAAAAAATGCGAGCTTAGCTCGCATTTTTTGTGTCTGTAATAAAAGCGTTAGCTTTAACTTGCTAACGCCGCTTTAACCTTATCTCGGTAGCTACGGCTCACTTTTAATTCTTGGCCATTTTCAAGTACTAATAAATACTCGCCACTTACTTGTGTAACCAGTTTACTAATTTGTTTTGTATTTACTATTGCGCTGCGGTGCACACGCACAAATAACTGAGGGTCGAGCTCTTGCTCAAGCTCTTTCATTGTTTTACGTAGAATATGCGTTTGTCCGTCTTCACAGTGTAAACACATATAGTCACCTGCTGCATCAACCCATTGGATAGTCGCTACTGGTACTCGAATAATTTCACCCTGCTCTTTTACAGCAAGCGATTCTGGGTAACGTCTGTCTGTTAGCATATCGCCAGTGGCTAATTTTTTAAGTATTTCTTCGCAATTGTTACCAGTAATACCGGCTACAAAACTCGCTAGTTTTTTCTTATGGGCGTTGTCTTGCTGCGTTTTTAAGTAGGTATGCACTTTTTCTACCGCCTGTTTTAGTCTGTTATCATCAACGGGTTTTAAAATGTAATCGAGAGCATGAATTTCAAACGCTTTTACAGCAAACTGGTCAAAGGCCGTTACAAATACAATCGCTGGTAATGCTTTTGAGCTTTCGCTAAGGGCTCTTGCTACTTCAAAGCCATTCATACCTGGCATTTGAATATCTAAAAAAACCAAATCAATTTTCTCGCTTTGACACATTTCAATTGCATCAGCGCCTGAACTACACAATTTAATTACTTCAATATCAGAGTATTCTTCGAGCCTTACCGCTAAACCTTTTCGTGCTAACGGTTCATCATCAACAATGAGTGTTTTTATTTTAGTCATTTTTCACAGCCTTCTCAAAAGGTACTCGCAGATTAACTTTTAATCCACTTGGCGTATTATGTGATAATACAAACGAATAATTATTTTCATACAACGTTTTTAATCTATCTTTGGTATTAGCAACACCTACGCCTTGAGCGTTAACTAATTGGCCATCGAGTATGTCAGTACCTGGGCCGTTGTCGCCCACTTCTAGTAATAACTCATTCGCAAATACCTGTGCTTTTATATCAATTACTCCACCTTCTGTTAGATGGGCAATAGCATACTTAATTGCGTTTTCAATAATAGGTTGCAAAATTAAGCTCGGTACTAAAGCCTCTTTAGCTTGCTCGCTTATATCTACATTTACCTTTAATCGCTCATCAAAACGTACACGTTCTATTTCTAAGTAAAGCATGAGTGCATGTAACTCTTGCTCTAGCGGTACTTTCTTTATTGGATCGGTATTTAATGTATAACGTAGAAAGTCACTTAGCCTTGCTACCATTAAGTTAGCATCTTTGTTTTCTTTAACCAAAATTAAAGTAGAAATAGCGTTAAGTGTATTGAATAAAAAATGGGGATTGAGCTGATACCTAAGCATTTTTAATTGCGCTTCGTGTGCCATAGTTGTGGCTTTTAGTGCTTTTTGTCGCTCACTTTGTAATAACTGATAATATTTAACGCCAAAGTACAAACCACTCCAACATAAAATAATATAAACCGAATCTAAACCTTGCTGCAGGTAATAAAACCACTCCTCTGGTCTATAACCATGGCGGTATATTTCCCACAAATTAAATTTTTGAACGACAGCCCATAAAGTACCTGTTACATAAGAGGCACCAAATACCACAATCATTAATACCCAAGGCGAGGCATTCCAAATTTTACGGTAAATATACCTAAGCGGTACTGTCATTAAGCAACCAGCGTAAGCATTTAATAAAATAACAAATACGTATATATCACGCATTTCAAATACTTTAGAGCCAATATAATTTACTAACGCATAACCAATCCAGCCTGCAATTTGCAAAAGCCAAAAAAAGCGCTGTCTGTTATCGACTAAAGATTGCCAGTTCAAAATAGATGTTTACTCCGTATAGTTAAAGACTAATTCCATAAAATAGGCGCTTGTTATTCTTTATTATTTTTACCTATGTAGGGCTAATTTTAATAAAATTAGATAGTCTTATTATATAGATTTATGAGTTTGCATAGCACTACAGCCTACCTTGCTTTTTAATAGTCTTACCGCAAACAAATAGTAGATACACTAAAAAAGCGAAAGGTTATTCACCTTTCGCTTTTTAAATATAAATAGCTTTGTGTAAATTAAGCTAGTTTGTCTGATGCTACTTTGTATGTTGGATCTTCAATCACATTCACTTCAACCAAATCACGTGCTTTATGCAACAACTGCGTACAGTCTTTACTTAAGTGACGTAAGTGAAGTTGTTTACCTGCTTTTGTGTACTTATCAGCAAGTGTGTCAATTGCTTCTATTGCACTGTGATCAGATACGCGGCTATGCTTAAATTCAACAATTACATTTTTAGGATCATTTTTAACATCAAATAACTCTGCAAAGTTTTTAACTGAACCAAAGAAAAGCGGGCCATGTAACTCATATACTTTAGCGCCTTCTTCATCAATATAGTTAGTTGTGTATATGTGCTTAGCATGCTGCCAAGCAAATACTAATGCAGATACAATAACACCTACACATACTGCAATCGCTAAATCGGTAATAACCGTCACACCCGATACAAGTACTATTACGAACGCGTCTGATAGAGGCACACGCTTCATCATTTTAAAGCTGGCCCATTCAAACGTACCTAATACAACCATAAACATAACACCAACAAGTGCAGCTAGTGGGATCATCTCAATTAAGCTTGAAGCGAATATGATGAACGCAAGCAACATCAATGCAGCACTTATACCCGATAAGCGAGAACGACCACCTGAGTTAATGTTGATCATTGATTGACCAATCATTGCACAACCACCCATAGCACCAAACATACCACAAGTAATATTTGCAGCGCCTTGGCCTATACACTCTTTATTACTATGACCGCGAGTTTCTGTAATCTCGTCAATTAAGCTAAGCGTTAATAATGATTCAATTAAACCAATAGCCGCTAAAATAAGTGCATAAGGAAAAATAATTTGTAGCGTTTCGAAAGTAAACGGTACCATAGGAATATGAAACTGAGGTAAACCGCCTGCAATTGTTGCAGCTTCGTCGCCTGTCATTCCTTTTAAGAAATCAACTACGGTATGCGCTTCTAAGTCCAAACCAATAACTAAAGCGGTCACTGTAATAATAGCGACTAATGTAGAGGGTACAGCCGTTGTTAGTTTAGGTAAAAACTGAATAATAGCCATCGTTAAAGCCACTAAACCAAGCATAATATATAACGGGTTACCCGTCATCCATTCTTGTCCGCCCATACCATCAGGCACTTTAAATTGTCCTAACTGAGCAAGAAAAATAACAATAGCTAAGCCGTTTACAAAACCAAGCATTACCGGATGAGGAACCATGCGGATAAACTTACCGAGTTTAAATACACCCGCGAGTATCTGCAGTATGCCCATGAGCAATACGGTCGCAAATAAATACTCAACACCATGATCAAGCACTAAACTTACCATAACAACAGCTAGTGCACCGGTTGCACCTGAAATCATACCAGGGCGGCCACCAAATATAGCCGTAATTAAACCAACGATAAACGCGGCATATAGACCAACTAAAGGTTCTACATTTGCAACAAAGGCAAACGCAACAGCTTCTGGCACCAAGGCTAGCGCCACAGTTAATCCAGAGAGTATATCGTTTTTAGCAGAGCTAGGCGCCCTACTGAGTAAGTTAAACATTGAGTTCCTCAAATGGTGTAATGGGTATCAAAAAAAGCGCTAAATTCTACCAAATTAGCGCTCAGTTAACAATTGTCATTATGTGGTTAAACTAAACTAAAAGAGGTTTAGCTTTTAAAAGAAGTGCTTTTATAAAGGGAGGGAAGTACTACGTTTTACACATGTCATTGTTACATTAGAATGTACTTCTTGTACATATTCTAAGCTTAGTAAATTATCGCGTACAAAGTGCTCATAACCTTCTATGCCTTGTGAAATTATGCGTAGCATAAAGTCCATTGTTCCGGCCATGGTGTAACACTCTGTTACTTGATCATAACTCATTATAAGTTTTTCAAATTCAGCAAGGTTCTTTTTACCGTGATTTGATAAGCGCACATGTGCATATACAAGCATATCAAAGCCAAGTTTTTTCTCATCTAAAAGAGCCACTTTGCTTTTTATATAACCATCTTGCTCTAGCTTGGCAATTCGACGCCAGCATGGAGACTGAGACAAGCCTACTTTATCAGCAATTTCTGCGGTTGATAAACTAGCATCTTGTTGTAAAAGTGCCAATATTTGGCGATCTACGTGATTTAGAGACATTTTATTTCTTATTTATCAAATAAACTGGTTAAATTATACAACCATTTTAAAACTCAGTCTGCTTATTTTTAATTTTTATGCAGTTTGCCAAACTTCAAATAAGTAACTTAACCAAACTTACCACTCACAAAAGGGTTTGTTTGTTTTTCAAATCCAACCGTAGTGTCGCTCCCATGCCCTGCCAATATTTTAGTATTATCAGGTAAGGTTAGAATATGCGTCTTAATCGACTCTATAAGTTGTTCGCTGTTCCCCTTAGGGAAATCAGTTCGCCCTACTGAGCCTTTAAAAATAACATCACCTACAATAACGCATTCATTCTCTTGTTGATAAAACACAATATGACCAGGTGTATGCCCTGGGCAATGCTTCACTAAAAAGCTAAGTTTACCTACGCTCACGGTATCGTTATGGTTTAGCCAAATATCCGGATAAAAAGGCTCAATGGGTTTAAACCCGAACATTTGTGCTTGCATAGGTAAGTTTTCAAACCAGAAGTACTCATCTTTTTGTGGGCCAATAATTTGTACGTTAAATTGATTACGTAAAATATCAGCCCCACCCACATGATCTAAATGCCCGTGCGTTAACCAAATAGCACTTAATTCTAGTTTATGCTCATTAAGGGCTGCTACTATTTTATCAGGGTCGCCACCTGGGTCTATGACTACGGCTTGTTTAGTTTCACTACACCAAATAATACGACTATTTTGTGCAAATGCAGTGACGGGTATGGTTATAATTTGCATATTAGATTTCTTTACTTTTTTGATCCGGGATAACAACTTCTTCTTCAAATGACATCAATATTGGGTACTTTAAGTACGCTTGATCATAAAATGGACTTTGCTCATATAACCAGTTTAATCTCGCATCAGCGTCGCTTGCGAACGATTTATCTTTAAGCTTTTCATCAAACTTAAGCGCTAGCTTTGGATTGTCTTTTAGCATTTGGCGTGCAAACGGAATTAGTGCATAGTTTTCCATATACTCAGTACGCTGAAAAATTGTATTAAATTCCCCCCATGCAAAAAACGAATCTGGTGCTTCAGGGTGCAATAAATGCACAGCAAGCTCACCTGCTTTTTGTTGAGTATTGACTTGATACCAACCATCTAAATCTACATTTATAGCAGGGACATAATCAAAACTTGCTGACACTCTAAAACGGCCTTCAAATGGTGCTTTATCAAACGTGTAGTCTGCCAACTTTGCTACTTTTAAAGGCTGTGTGTTTGCCCCTTCAAGTTTATTAATAGAGACACCATGTAACTTTAGTTTCTTAATAATATTGCGATATACAGGCGGAATAAAAAAAGCTTTAGGTACTTCAACTGTATGTTGTACATCTTTTTGCCAATAAATAGGTAAGTCGGTATATGTATGTGCTTTACCCAAATACTTCACTTCATTTTGGCCTGAGAGCGCATTCATGCTTGATGAATACTCAATACCTTTAAACTGCGCAATCGTATCAGCTTGCTTGGAATAGCCACGCTTTACTATTAACTGTTTAGGAACAAATTCCTGTTCTTTTTTTACTGCATTAGCTAATTCATGACTGTGCTTTGATAGCGCAGTAATAGCACCATCTAAAAATACGTAAGTTCCTAATACACGTTGCTTGTAAGGCTTCAATGAATGATTTTCAACTAAAATAGTCGGTAATGACTTTAAATCACCCCAACCATTTGAAAAGCGCGGCGTAGCAACCCATCCCGCTAATCCTTTTTTAAAGTCGCGCTTATCCATAACAAAAACAAGTGGCCCTGGCATGTGCCCTTGCTTAGCTAGCGTATCGTCAATCAGAGGTTTAAAAAACTGGTTTAGTGCATCAGATACCGCAGGCGACTCGCTTGAAAATACCGGATTGTAGCCATAAGTCACATCGTATTGGTAATCTGCGCCGTCGGTTACGTGTACATCAATGTATAAATTTGGGTTGTAGTCGTTAATAACCTTTAGAACACTTCTAACTTCTGGGGTATCTAATTTAGTAAAATCACGATTTAAATTAAGGTTATTAGCATTTGTTCTAAAGCCCATTTTTGTAGGGCCCCGTTGATTGATGCGATTGAATGCACTACTACGTTCGTGTCCATCTACATTTAAAATAGGAATAAATAATATGTTTACCTTTTTTAAAATGTCACGGCGCTTACCCGTCGCTATATCTCTGAGTAACATAAACATGGCATCTTTACCGTCTATTTCACCAGAATGTATTCCTGCCTGGATAAAAATAGTTGGCTTAGTGCTATTAGCCATTTGCCTTGCTTCAAAAAAACCTTGTTCACTGGCAATCAACATTTTTATTGCACGCTTGCTATTACTATAGCCAATGGTTTGAGATTGAAACTGAGTAGGGTTTGCAGCAACTAACCTATCTACAAATGCCATTGTATTTGCATAATCGGGCGACGCTTCCCCTGCTGACAGCTCAAAATCAGTAGTTAACGGCCCTTGTTTTTGTAAAAGCTCTACGCTTTTCCCCTGCCACTCAATTAATGGAGGTAAGTGTGCGTCATACGCCACACTCGCAGATAAAACTAGTAAACTTGCAAACATAAAATTCTCTAACAAACGCCTTAATTATATAAATTATATCAACTAAATTTTTTATAATGAGGAAACTGCGGTGATTCAACAAAAAAATGCAGCCAATTACATGTCACTCATTCACACCTGTCTTTTAAGGCTATACAACATTATTAATGTACAGTAATTCATTACATTACTATTTATACCAACTCGTAAAAATACTTAATCAATTTAAAGGATTACATCTGACGCTAACAGCGCCAAAAATGTCTGATATACGTCTGCATGGATCCAGGAGAGTGAGTAATGATGGAGCAATTGCCAAGAACAACTAAATAGTGAATTTCGCCCTGCTCTAACGTATCTTTTTATCGATAAATAGAGCTAATATAAGCAGATGGGTATTAATTTGAAAAAGCCGATTTAGCTCAGCTATAAAAAAGTGTAAGTTATTAAATTACAGGCACAAAAAAAGGAGCCATAGGCTCCTTTTTTAATACTTATATGAAAAAGCTTAAGCGGCTAGGCCTTCTTTTGCTTTTTCTACAAGCGCTGCGAATGCAACTTGGTCATAAACAGCGATATCTGCAAGGATCTTACGATCGATTTCTACAGATGTCTTTTTAAGACCATTGATAAAACGGCTGTAAGACAGACCATTTTGACGTGAAGCAGCATTGATACGTGCAATCCATAATTGACGGAAAGTACGTTTCTTCGCACGACGGTCACGGTAAGCGTATTGACCCGCTTTAGTAACAGCCTGGAAAGCTACGCGGTAAACACGTGAACGTGCTCCGTAGTAACCCTTTGCTTGTTTTAAAACTTTTTTGTGACGTGCACGTGCGACAACGCCGCGTTTAACTCTTGCCATTTCTAAAAACCCCTATTAAGCGAACGGTAACATACGTGAAACTAGACCATGGTCATTTTTATGAACCATCATCTTAGGACGTAGGTGTAACTTACGCTTAGAAGTTTTCTTAGTCAGAATATGACGAAGATGCGCTTGTTTACGCTTGAAACCGCCAGAAGCAGTCTTTTTGAAACGCTTAGCAGCGCCACTGTGACTTTTTAGCTTATAAGCCATTGCAATAACTCCAAATTGTATTGCTTTTAAATTAGTAAGCAGGCGTGAGATATATTTCTATAGCTCCACTTTTAGGCCTAACTTACTGCCATGTTCCGGTGAAGACCCAACATAAATGCCGCAATCTTACTTTAATACCGGTTAACCCAGGTGAATATTCGCATATTACTTGCAGACCTGAGCTAATTTCGGTGCGTATTATCGCTTAAAAATTATTTTTTAGCAACAGGCGCCATCATCATAACCATTTGGCGACCTTCAACACGATTTGGGAAAGACTCAACTACTGCAAGTTCTTCTAAATCGGCTTTGATACGGTTTAATAATTCTATACCAATTTCTTGGTGAGCCATTTCACGACCACGGAAGCGGATAGTAATCTTAGCTTTATCGCCAGCTTCTAAGAACTTACGTAAGTTGCGAAGCTTAACCTGATAATCACCTTCATCCGTACCAGGACGGAATTTGATTTCTTTTATCTGGATTTGCTTTTGCTTCTTCTTCTGCTCTTTTAGTTCTTTGCTTTTTTCAAAGATGAACTTACCGTAATCCATGATTCTACAAACAGGCGGCTCAGCGTTTGGACTGATCTCAACAAGATCAACACCCGCTGCATCGGCCATAGTTTGCGCGTCTTGTAATGACTGAATTCCAGCTTGTTCGCCTTCAATGTCAATTAAACGAACTTCTTGCGCTGTAATTTCTTCGTTAATACGATTTTTTTGAGCTGTTTGTTGCCCTTTCTTGCCGCCTCTAATAGTACGTTCCTCCAAGAATATCAATAATATAAGCGTGTAATTGGCTGTTTGTTAATGCCTTACACGCTCGATTTTTACTGTCGATTTTTAACTTCTTCGCTAATTTTAGCTACAAAATCATCGACATTAAATTTGCCTAGGTCTTCACCTGTGCGAGTACGCACTGCTACTTCTTGTTGTTCAACTTCTTTATCGCCAACAACAAGCAAGTATGGAATACGCTTCAGTGTATGCTCACGGATTTTAAAGCCAATCTTCTCATTTCTCAAGTCAGCAGCGGCTCTAATTCCAAGTTTATTTAATTTTTGTACAACTTCTTTAACATAAGGAGCCTGTTTATCGGTAATATTCATAATTACCACTTGCTTTGGCGCAAGCCACGTCGGGAATAAACCAGCGTACTCTTCAGTTAAAATGCCAATAAAGCGTTCAATAGAACCTAAAATAGCACGATGTATCATTACAGGTGTACGACGTTCGTTATTTTCTGCTACATAAGTAGCGCCTAAACGACCCGGTAATGCAAAGTCTAATTGCACTGTACCACACTGCCACGCTCTGTCTAAACAATCGTATAAAGTAAATTCAATCTTTGGACCATAAAACGCGCCTTCACCCGGAAGATAATCAAATTCAATATCGTTTAGCTTAAGTGCTTCGGCTAAAGCAAGCTCTGCTTTATCCCACATATGGTCTTCACCAATGCGTTGTTCTGGGCGAGTAGATAGCTTAACTACAATCTTCTCAAATCCGAATGTTTCATATGTATCATAAACCATCTTAATACACGCTGAAACTTCGTCCATTATCTGCTCTTCGGTACAGAAAATGTGAGCATCATCTTGTGTAAAGCCACGTACACGCATTAAACCGTGTAGTGCACCTGATGGTTCATTACGATGACAACAACCAAATTCAGCCATACGAAGTGGTAAATCACGGTACGATTTTAAACCCTGGTTAAAGATCTGCACATGTCCTGGGCAGTTCATTGGTTTAATCGCGTATTCACGCTTTTCAGACTCAGTGGTAAACATTGCTTCTGAATATTTTTCCCAGTGACCTGATTTTTCCCAAAGTGAACGGTCCATCATCATTGGACCTTTTACTTCTTCGTACTCATATTCGCGTAATTTTTCACGTACAAATTCTTCAAGCTCGCGGTAAATGCTCCAACCATCGTTGTGCCAAAATACCATGCCTGGCGCTTCTTCTTGCCAATGCCATAAATCAAGCGCTTTACCAATACGGCGGTGATCGCGTTTTTCAGCTTCTTCAAGGCGTTTTAAATACGCTTTAAGTTGCTTTTTATCGCCCCACGCTGTGCCGTAAATGCGTTGTAGCATTTTGTTTTCTGAATCACCACGCCAATATGCACCCGCAACTTTCATTATTTTGAAGTTTTGGCAAAATTTCATGTTAGGAACGTGAGGTCCACGACACATGTCTACATATTCTTCGTGATGATATAACCCTGGGCGGTCATCTTTAGCGATGTTTTCGTCCAGAATTTCTATTTTGTATGTTTCGCCACGCGCTTCAAATGTATCGCGTGCTTCTTGCCAGCTTACTGTTTTTTTCACTACGTCGTAGTTGGTTTTTGCAAGTTGCAACATACGCTTTTCAATTGCTTCAAGATCATCTTGTGATAATGAATGTTCCATATCGATATCGTAGTAAAAACCGTTATCAATGGTAGGACCAATTGCCATTTTCGCGTCTGGGAAAAGTTGCTTAACTGCATGACCAATTAAGTGAGCACAAGAGTGACGAATGATTTCAAGGCCGTCATCGTCTTTAGCGGTAATGATCTCAAGGCGAGAGTCTTCACTAATTAAATCACATGCATCAACACGGTCGCCATTAACACGACCCGCAATGGTCGCTTTAGCTAAACCAGGGCCAATATCGTTTGCAACATCAAGCGTGCTTACAGGGTTTTCAAAACTACGTTGACTTCCGTCTGGAAGAGTAATAACTGGCATTATAAATCCTTGCTACAGTGGTGACACCTACAATGTATCACGTGTATTTTTAATAAATTAAATGAGAATGACTCGACAACGCTTTTACGAATAAGCATTGACTAATAAATGTAGATGCAGAGTCTATTCAACTACAAAGATATATTGTCGCGTGCTGCGCATTTAATTACAAGTTTTAAGGGGTGAAATCCACCCGTTTTGAGCACAAAATGTAACTTTTAGAGCAAAAAAAATCATTTCATTAAAATATAAAAGCATCAACGCACTAATTACGCACCTACAACTATACCTACACTCGCATTTTAATGTGTGTTGCGTATAATACTGCGTAATTAAGTTATTTTAGAGAATAGACATGAGAACATGTGGTGTAGAAATTACCGGTAGTGATGTACTACTTTGTATTTTAAGTAAAGATAATGACGTATTTGATATTCGCGATGTGCGCCAAACACGCTTTACCTTAGGTAACGGTAACGACACTGAAGTAATGCGTAAATTTCAATTCGATTTTGCAAAACTAATGCAAGATTACCAAATTGATTCTGTTGCAATCCGTGAGCGTCAGCCTAAAGGTAAATTTGCTGGCAGCGCAAAGGGATTCAAAATGGAAACTGCGATTCAATTAATCGACAATTTAGACGTACGTTTATTTACCACAACTGAAATTAAAGAACAGGTAAAGCGTAATCCTATTCCTATTGATTTTGAAGAAACAGGTCTTAAAAAGTACCAAGAAAATGCATTTGTAAACGCTTACGTTTACATAATGAAAAAAACATACCGCAGCGACGAAATGTAAACTCATTACTCGTTTAAAAACGCGTACTTACATTGTAAGACGCGTTTTTTTGTATCTAAAAAACATGATTAGATTTTATTAATCTAATAATACATTAGTCTAACTGCACTTCTCTTTGTCGACAATATGTGTTTATTTTAACTTTGTAGTTTACATAACTCACACACATTTTCATGGAGAGAGCAATGCACACACACACTATTGCGGTAAAAGAAGTAGAACAAATAAATCACTTACCGTTATCGCAAAGCTATTTTAAAGGTATACAAAGCACACCTTTAACAAATTCAACTATAGGCGAGTACTTTGACTTTATTGTCGACAAAAATCCAGAGGCGTTAGCTGTTGTAGTTCATCACCAGGGTATTCGCTTAACGTATAAAGAATTTCAAAAAGAAGTTAATCAACTTGCTATGGGCTTACTGGCCCTTGGTGTAAAACCAGGAGAGCGTGTTGGTATTTGGTCTCCTAATAATATTGAGTGGTGCTTAACTCAATTTGCAACCGCAAAAATTGGCGCAATAATGGTTTGCATCAACCCTGCATATCGCCCTAACGAATTACAATACGCCTTAAATAGTGTTGAATGCTCTACTCTAATCACAGCATCAAACTTTAAAGGCAGTGATTATTTAGAAATGCTCAATGGTTTGGCTCCAGAACTTGCAACTTGCGATAAAGACACACTTAATTTAAAAGCACTGCCCACTCTTAAAAATATAATCCGCATTGGCGATGAAGCATCTCCTGGTATGTACTCTTTTAATGATGTTATTAACTTGCCAACATCGGCACATGAACTTGAATTAAAAGCAATAGGTGCAAACTTAAATGCTGAGCAAGACATCAATATACAATTTACATCAGGCACAACAGGCAACCCAAAAGGCGCAACGCTCACTCATAAAAATATTTTAAATAATGCGCTATTCGTCGCCGAATCTATGCACTTTACGAGCGATGACAAGTTATGTATCCCCATCCCGTTATACCATTGCTTTGCAATGGTATTGGGTAGCTTGTTGTGTGTTAGTAAAGGTGCAGCAGCCATTTATCCAGGCGATTCGTTTGATGCAAAAACCACACTAGATGTAGTTCAACAAGAAGGATGTACAGCGCTGCACGGTGTACCTACCATGTTTATTAGTGAGCTTGAGCTAAGTAATTTTAACGATTATGACTTAAGTACTTTACGCACGGGTGTAATGGCAGGCTCTACATGCCCAGAGCAAGTAATGCGCAAAGTACAAACACAAATGAACATGCATCAAGTACTGATTGCTTACGGGCAAACTGAGTGCAGCCCCATAAACAACATTACCGAAACAGACTCTTCAATAGAGCGGCAAGTAACGACGGTTGGCCGCGCACTTGCCCATACCGAGGTTAAAATTATTGACGAGCTGGGTAACATTCAACAAATTGGTCAACCTGGCGAAGTGTGTAGTAAAGGTGCAGGTATAATGCGCTGCTATTGGAATGACGATGCTAAAACAAAAGCCACAATAGATGAAAGTGGTTGGCTACACTCTGGCGATTTAGGTGTCATGGATACAGAAGGGTTTGTCACTATTGTTGGCCGTATTAAAGATATGATTATTCGTGGCGGCGAAAACATTTACCCGCGCGAAATAGAAGAAGTGCTTTACACCTACCCGGGCATTCAAGATGCTGCCATATTTGGTATAACAGATGAAAGGTATGGCGAGGAAGTGTGCGCTTGGATCCAACCAAAAGAAGACGCTGTGCTTGATGAGCAAGCAATTCGTGAGTTTTTAAAAGACAAACTAGCCTACTTTAAAATGCCACGACATATCCGTTTTGTAGAAAACTATCCAATGACAGTAACAGGTAAACTGCAAAAATTTAAAATGCGTGAGCAAATGCAAGAAGAGCTAAGCGACAAAGCCTTCTCCTAATTTTTCTCTACAAAAAATCTGAACTCTGAATAATAAATCTCCCTCAAGTAACGATTAAAAAGCACAGCCAATTGGCTAATGCCGTTCACTTAAGGTGGACGGCTTTTTTATTTCTAGCGTACCGCTGTGGTCTTGGGTTGACTGAACGAGGAAAACTTCGCCCCCTTCGTGGCTCTAGAATGAGGCTTTCTGCCATCGCATAAAAGTATCTTAATTGACGTGGTATGGCTCCAGGTGTTGAATAAGGTAATCCAACAAGCAACCTCATTATTTGAGCTAAACTACCATTGAAACTGAGTTGGTATGGTAAATAATCACCTTTTAATGTGTGGCACATTTTTACCATCTGATATCGCACCATATTATAAGTAAGCAACACTCCCCACAGCTCTTGTTTTACAAGCGCAGGTAAGCGACTTCTTAATGTTAATCGATTACCCAGCATATATTGCTTTTGTTCGCGATAACCAAGCTCTATCTCCCAGCGGTGACTATATAAATCGCCTATATCGGCTGACGGATATTGCATCGGATCTGTCATCGATGTCATCACACTGTATGATTTACCCTTTATTTTTCGAGTCACTAACCTCGCTATTAAGGTGTCAGGCAGCGTTGGCCACATCTTTCTTGCTCTTGGGTTGCTGCTAAGTTGGACTAATTTATCATTACGCCCTAATGTTTGAATAACTTCATATTGCACATTTTTTTTCAGGGGGATTAGCCAGTGACGTTCACAGCCAGTCGTTTGCCATTTATGTAAAAGCCCTAAAGAATAGAAACCTTTGTCGAATAAAGTGAGACTGTTATCGGGTGTGGTTTCTATAAGCTTTTCAGCCAGCACCATTTCATTGACCTTGTAATCATCAAAAGCACTCCCCGTGATTAGGTGGCTGCTTAGCTCCATTTGACACACCATTCTGACCTGTGGGTATTGTGTATTGGTCGGTTTTGTAAAGGCTTCATTGTTTTGGGGTGAGTCATCCGTACGCCAAACAACACCATCGACACCAAGCAAGGTAAGCCCATTCCAATGAGGATGATTAGCGCCATTATTCCAATGCCTTTGGGTGCATTCAAATAAGGCTTTCATGGCGGCTTCACCTAGGTTTTTACGACGCTGAGTTAAAGCACTTGGCGCAACAAATGGCTTACCCTCGCGGTCAACAATGTCGAGCATATTAACGACATCGGCCATCGATTTGTCATTATAAATAACCATCCCGATCAACAACCAAGCCATCGATTCTAGGGTTAGTTTTCTTTTTCGTAGTGTAACGGTTTCGGTCAGTGCATAGGCTTCTTCGATAAGAGATAAAGGGAGTAAGTCTGCGAGTGTTTCAACGTCATTAGGTTTGATGTTGTTAATAATATCGAGAGCATTAGAAAGTTGCATAAAAAAATCCGAATTCTACAAAAGAATTCGGATTCTTACATACCTAGAAGATCGTTCAAGTGCTATTAACTAATTCTTAAATGATCGGCATTACAGCCAATTGGCTGTGCTTTTTGTATACTAAATTTATTATAAATCTAACATTCTCTTTTTTAAACGTTCTAAATCAATCGCACTCGAGCGCACTGTTAATTTAATGTGGCTGTATTCATATTCTTCTTTAACAACACTCATACTCGATCGGATTTCGCCCACGATACCTTTGGCTGTGTACGGTATAACAATCTCTTCTTCAATCATGTCCTCTTGAGCAATGCCAATAATGTATTTGTGCAATTTACTAATATCATCTGGATTACGCGTAGAGGTCATCATCGCATCAGGAAATTCATCCATTAGCGACTGCTGCTGCTCAGTACTTAATTGGTCTGACTTATTCAGTACTAATAATTTTTTGCTACCTTCTACCCCAACTTCTGCCAGTACTTTATGTACTACTTCAAGTTGTGAGCGAAAAGAAGGATCTGAAGCATCTACAACATACAACAATAACGACGCATCATGTGCCTCAGCGAGCGTTGAATGAAATGAAGCAACCAAATCATGAGGTAATTTTTTAATAAAACCAACCGTATCTGAAACCAATATACGAGGCTGGGTAATCGGATACAGCGCCCGAACAGTGGTATCTAGCGTTGCAAAGAGTTTATTTTCGCCTTCTACATCACTACCTGTAATTGCGCGCATCATTGATGACTTGCCCGCATTGGTGTAACCAATTAAGGCCACTGAAAATAGCTCAGAGCGCTGCGTACGTCTGTCCATCATTACATCTTGAACACTAACAAGCTCACGCTTTAATTCTGCTAATTGATCGCGCACCTTACGGCGATTTAGCTCAAGTGTGGTTTCACCCGCACCTTTACCCATTTGGCGTTCTTTATCACCTGTTGATGTTTCACGAAGCCGTGGCGCTACATAATTAAGGCGAGCAATTTCAACTTGTAGTTTTGCAGTTTTAGTACGCGCATGACGGCTAAATATTTCAATGATAATACCGGTGCGATCAAATACTTCTACACCAAGCTGGTTCTCAACATTACGCAGTTGAGAAGGCGTTAAATCGCAGTCAAATACCACTACATCGGCACATGCAAAATCAAGTTCGTCTGATGGAATTTCTGAGGATATTTCGGTTAAAGGGTCTTCATCAAGTAAATCATCTTCTTGCTCGTTTTCAACCATCCCTTTATTGCCGGTAAGGTGTGCTATTTCAGCTAGTTTACCTGAGCCCAGTACATTAACTTTTTGAGTTGAGCTTTGCTTTTGCGATTGCGTACCTACTACTTTAAATCCTAACGTAGTCACCAAACGAGCAAGCTCTGCAAGCGACTCTGTTGCTTCGTCACCTTTAAATTGTGGTGTACTAATAGAAATAAGTAACGCATTAGGAAGTGATGGTTTTGCAGTTAGTTGCATAATTTTTTGTCTTAATGCACCTAAAGTGCAAACCTAATTTTCATTCGAAAGTAACTTGATCCTACGCTGTTATAGCCCAGCTTTATAGGGTTATAGTTCACTAATAACGTTAATATTTAAAACTAACCATAATATACTCAATTTTATGGCTAGTTTTAAAATCACATTATATTAAAGCCTTATTTTTCAGCTTTAATATTAAACGACGCCCTGCTCAATCATTGCATCTGCAACACGCCTAAAGCCTGCAATGTTAGCGCCTAATAAAAGGTTTCCAGGCTCACCAAATTCTGTAGCGGTATCGTTAGCGGTAACAAATATATTTTTCATAATTTGTTTTAGCTTTTCGTCAACTTCTTCAAAGGTCCAACTTTGCATACTCGCATTTTGCGCCATTTCTAATTGGCTTGTTGCAACGCCGCCAGCATTGGCGGCCTTACCTGGCCCATACGCAATTTTTGCAGCAATAAAGCAATCAATAGCCTCTTTTGTTGAAGGCATGTTTGCGCCTTCACTTACTAATAAACAACCGCCGGATAATAATGCGTTAGCGTCTGCCTGTGTTAATTCATTTTGTGTGGCGCACGGAAAAGCAGCGTCGGCATTAAAGCGCCAAACAGCGTGCCCATCTTTAGGGTAGTCATTTACAGAAATATAAATAGCATCGGGGTGAGTTTGTTTATATACACTCAAGCAATCACGCGATTGCTCTTTTAAACATTTAATAAGATTTAAATCTATACCCGACTCATGATACACAGTGCCACGAGAGTCGCTGCAACTTACTGGTGTTGCCCCCATTTGATAAAGCTTTTCCATGGCATAAATAGCCACATTACCTGCGCCCGAGACCAAGCAGCGCTTACCTTGTAGGCTATCGCCACGCGCTTGCAGCATATAGTCAGCAAAATAAACAGCGCCGTATCCCGTGGCTTCTTTTCGTACAAGCGATCCACCCCACAATAAGCTTTTACCTGTTAAAACACCTTCATAGCGCCCAGTCAAACGCTTATATTGACCAAACAAGTAACCTATTTCTCTTGCCCCTACTCCAATATCTCCAGCGGGTACGTCGGTTGTAGGGCCAATATGGCGATAGAGCTCGCTCATAAATGATTGGCAAAAACGCATTATTTCAGCATCTGAGCGCCCTTTTGGATCAAAGTTTGCCCCGCCTTTACCACCACCGATCGGTAAACCTGTTAAAGCATTTTTAAATATTTGCTCAAACCCTAAAAATTTAATTATGCTGGCATTCACACTTGGGTGAAAACGTAAGCCACCTTTATAGGGGCCAAGTGCAGAGTTAAACTCAATTCTGTAGCCTTTATTTACCTGAATATTGCCTTCGTCATCAACCCAGGGAACTCTAAACATAATTTGGCGTTCGGGCTCAACTAAGCGTTGTATAATTGCATTTTTTTTGTATTTTTCTGAGTTTTCTAAGATAGGTTCGAGTGATTCAAGTACTTCTTCAACAGCTTGATAAAACTCGCATTGTGCAGGACTACTATTTTTTAATTGTGCGATTGTGCTATGGATATAATTCATAATTATTCTTCCGTGTTAATAATAAAAGTATTTATCAGATGTTAAAGTAAACGTGATCAAGTTTATGATTCATGCTTTAAGGTCTTAATTTAATATAATTAACTATTACCTTAGCATGAAAAATTGAGATATTTAACGCGAGCTACGTGAATTATTTTTGATTGGAAGCTTAATTTTTATTTATTAAAGATGAATTTAAATTCACAGATTTAAAATTAAAACAGTGCCAAGTGAGTTTTTATATTTTCAAAAGGGAATTTTAGAAGTATTAGGTTAGGTGTGGGTTTGTTTAAAAATATAACAATTAATGGGTTTTATACTGCATTGCGCTCGCAAAAAACCCACTAACTAAAAACTAATTAGCTAAAACCAGTTACTCAGCAGACTCTTCTGGACGGTGCTGCTTTTGTACGCCAGTTAAAAACAAACGTAATATTTGATCGTTACAAACACGGTAATGTTTGTTATCTACTTTTCGAGAAAATGCGCTTAACTCATGTTTACTTAAATCAAAATCAACAAGTGCAAGTGTTGCTATAACATCTTCTGCTTTCATATTTAAAGCAATACGTAGCTTCATAAAGATAATATTGTTGTTTAGCTTTTTCTCAGGCTCTGGTTGCTCACCTTCGCGTTTGCCACGTTGGGTATTAATAAACCCATTTAAAAAGCTAGCAAACTCAGTATCACTTATTGGGGTAAAAGCCTCTTCACCTTCTTTAGTTAACCATGCAATTACTTGCTCTTTGGTGACCGTATGCTCTGCTGATGCAAAAACATTGACCATAGCAGTATCAGTTAAGTTAAAAGTGTAGCGAATGCGGCGTAAAATATCGTTATTAGTCAAAGTAAATCCCAAAGTGAGGTATAGCAACCAAGCAGTTATTGCTTAATTTTAAATAAGCACCTAGTTTAACAGGTTTACTAATACCACCCTATTAATTTTTATCTGAGCTTCTTATACCTAGTTACCAAGCACCTTGGCAGGATCTACGCGCGTTGCTTGCCATGCAGGATAAATAGTGGCAAGTATCGCAAGCACAAACGTAACAATCACTGTAATACCAATGTCTTCAAGTACTAATTTACTTGGTAAAAACTCTATAAAATAAACGCCCTCAAGTGGATTAGCTCCAAATAATTGGCTTATCCACGTAAAAAGTTCACTTATATTAAGCGCTAATACCACACCAATTAGTGTTCCTAGTGCCACGCCTACAAATGCTTGCATTAAGCCTTGCATTACAAAGGTGGCTAAAATAGTACTGTCTTTCGCGCCCATGGTTTTTAAAATTGCGATATTGCCTTGTTTTTCGCGTACTTCCATCACTAAAGAGGACACAATATTAAAACTGGCTACCGCTATAATTAAAAACACCACAATATAAACAATGGTACGTACCATTTGAATATCTTGATAAAGGCTGCCTTGGGTTCTAAACCAACTGGAAACATACACGTAGTCGTCAATAGTTTGGCCCACTTTTAGCGCTATTTGGTGCGCCGTAAACACATCATCAACACTTAACCGCAGCCCTGTTACTTGAGTTTCATCGTAACCCAATGTTTGCTGAGCTTTATTAAGATGTATAAACGCAGCGGTACTATCAATGGGGCCGCCCATTTCTATAACACCTGCAAGGTTAAGTGTTACGCGTTTAGGCGCTAATAATGACTGACCTTTTTGGCCTATTTGCGGAATAAGTAACGTAATGTTGTCGCCTACTTTTGCATCTAACTGTTTTACTATTTGCTTACCTAAAATTACATCATCAAGGCCTAACTGACTCACTAATTTACCACTGGTAAATTGATTTACCGCCGATACATTACTCTCGAGCGATGGCTCAACACCTCGAATTTCTATCGCTTTTAGCTGGCTTTTATATTGCGCCATCCCATTCACTGCAATAAATGGCGCAGCCCCTGTTACATGCGGTTGTGTTTGTAAATCCTCAACTTTTTGCGACCAATTCGCGATGGGTCTACTTGGTGCTACATATTCAACCTGCGGCACAACACTTAGCAATCTATGTACTAGTTGCTGCTCAAAACCATTAATTACCGACAGCGCCACAATTAAAACCGCGACACCTAATAAAATACCAATAGTCGACGCTTTAGCGATAAAACTAACAAAGCCGTTTTTTTCATCTTTGTGTCCTGAATAGGCTCTAAAACGTTTACTTAAAAATGCACTAAGCAACATGCTGCGACTCTTTAATAGCTAATTTTCCATCGTCTAAATAAGCTATTTTGCCTAGCTTATCGGCAAGTTCTAAATCGTGTGTAACTACCACAAAACTCGTGTTTAAGCTTTGGTTAAGCTCATTAATTAAATCGTAAATTTTAATCGCATTTTGTTTATCTAAATTACCGGTTGGTTCATCAGCAAGCACAAGCGCAGGTTTAGTAACCAGTGCGCGGGCAATGGCCACGCGCTGGCGCTCTCCACCAGAAAGCGCAGACGGTTTATGCGAGCTGCGATGTGCAAGGCCGACTTTTTCGAGCATATCGAGCGCTTGAGCTTTGGCTTCTTTTGCACTCAGGCCTTTAATTAATAATGGCATAGCCACGTTTTCAACTGCGCTAAACTCCATTAATAAGTGATGAAATTGATAGATAAAGCCCAAATTTTGGTTTCTAAATGCGGCTTGCTCTGTTCGCGAAAGTTTTGCAACTTCTTGGTTTTTAATTTTAGCGCTACCTGAGCTTGCGGTATCTAATGTGCCAAGTATGTGTAAAAGCGTACTTTTACCAGAGCCAGAACTCCCCACAATAGCGAGCATTTCACCTTGCTGAAGCGCTAAATCAACGCCTTTTAATACTTCAACTTGGTTGCTGCCATCTTGATAAACCTTACTTAAATTTTCACAACTAATTACTAAATCATTCATAACGTAATACCTCTGCTGGTTTTACTTTTGCGGCTTTACGCGCAGGATATAAGGTAGCTAAAAAGCTCATAGCAATACTGGCAAACGCTATTATTACTAAACTCAAAATATCAAATTTTACCGGAAGCTCTATACCCGCCAGTAAGTTTAAGCCCACTAATGCAAGTAGCTCATTTATATATAAACTAAATATTACACCTAAAAATGCGCCTATTGCGGTACCAATTACGCCGTTATATAGGCCTTGCACCATAAACACTTTTTGCACTTGCGAAGGTGTTAAACCTAACGTTTGTAGTATGGCTACTTCACCTTGTTTTTCGCTTACCATCATGGTTAATGCCGATACAATATTAAATACAGCCACCAATACAATGAGGGCAAGCAACATAGACATAATGCGCTTTTCCATAGCAACGGCTGCAAATAGAGTACCTTGGGTACTGCGCCAATCACTATAATTATGATCTTGTAAAATACGCTGGCTTGCTTCAATAAACTCATCTAGTTCGAAAGGTTCGTGCAATGAAACACTTAAATTTGGGGCAGTGTTTTTATCCAGCTTTAACACCCGTTGTAGTGAAGCGCCACTCGTAAACGCAAGCGCCATATCTATCTCAGATCCGGTTTCGTATATTGCGGCAACTTTAAATAAACGCTGGCTGGGTACTCGCCCAAGTGGTGTATACGTTGAAGCATTAGGCATAATAACGCGAAGCTTATCACCCACGCTAACGCCTAATTTACGACTCAAATAACGGCTTATAGCAATGTTGTAATTTTTGTTTAATACAGTTTTCCAATCGCCTTGCACTATTTTATCGGTAATTCTATACAAAGAACCACTATCGTTATAAAGGCCTTGTAATAAAACGCCGTGCAAGTCTTTATTCGTTTGCAAAATAGCTTCACCGTGGCGATATAAGCTTACATGATCAACATAAGGAGATTGTTCGAGGTCGGTTTTTAGGGTGTTCATTTGGGTGGCAGTGTTTTTACCTGCGCTAACTTCAACATGCGGAATAAGTCCAAGCATATTGGTTTTTAGGCTATTTTCAAACCCGTTCATTACACTGCTTACCGTAAATAATGCCATTAAACCAATAGCGATACCGGCAATAGAAAAAAACGAAATAAACGATATAAACGCATTTCCTTTAGAGGAGCGACTATATCTAAGCCCTATAAATAAGCTAACCGGTTGAAACATATTATTTTTAACACTTATCGTAAAAGTATTGAGCAATAGTAGCACGAAAAAAGTGCCTTTGGGTATGGCGTAAAATGTAAGAAATAATTTAAAAATCTGATACTTGGCTATATTTACAGCAATACGTGTTTAACCATTAATTCGCGGTTAAGTTTTCAGCCCTTTAACTAAATAATCGAGCAATACCCGTACATTAGTGGCCACAAACTGCCTTGGCGGATACACGCCCCATACTCCTTCTTGCTGTGGTTGATAGGGTGTTAAAATAGGCACCAATTGCCCTGAGTTAATTTCGTTTTCAATGTAGTAGTCTGGGAGTTGTACAATACCGAGCCCCTTTTTTGCGCCATCCACCAGCGCCCAACCACTATTACACTGTAGCCGCCCCGCTATTTTAATGTGTTTATCGCGCCCATTTTCGTTTACGCGCCAGTAGCTACTATTCCCAATTAAACATTCATGGCTGTTTAGCTCGCCTAAAGTATGCGGCTCACCAAATCGCGTTAAATACTGTGGTGCCGCGCACATAATAAAACGCCGCGCACTTAACCTACGCGCTTTTAAGCTCGAATCTTTTAAATGCCCAAGCCTTATTGCTAAATCAAATCCTCCTTCTAATAAGTTTTCTTGCTCGTTACTTAGTGTGGCAACAACTTCGACCTCGGGATGATCCTTCATAAAATTATGCACTATAGGCATAATGAACGTTTCCCCATACATAACAGGGGCTGTGAGCTTAATTTTACCCTTTGGTGTAGTTTGGTGCGTGGCAAGACCTTGAGTTGCCTCATCCATAGCATGTTGTAAGTGCTTTATTTGATGTAAATACACTTCGCCTTCTTTAGTTAAAACCACTTTACGAGTAGTACGGGTTAAAAGCTGGGTATTTAAACGTTGCTCAAGCGCCGTAACATGGCGGCTAATATGCGCAACCGAAAGCCCAAGCGTTTTTGCAGCCGCAGTAAAGCTGCCCTCCTCCCCTACAGCTATAAACTCATCTATTCCATTCCAACGCGACATTATTACCATACTGTAAAAGTGTTTTAATAAAATTGAGATTATCATTATTTGAGAAACAAATACAATAACCCCATCACCCAAGCAAATTGGGTCTACAATTATTTTTTAATAGCCAGTTAAAGGAAATAAAACACATGTCTGAATTTATTAAATCAAAAGCTGCCATTGCTTGGGGTCCTAATCAACCACTTAGTGTTGAAGAAGTTGATGTGATGATGCCTAAAAAAGGCGAAGTAATGGTAAAAATTACCGCTACAGGTGTGTGTCATACCGATGCATTTACATTATCAGGCCAAGATCCTGAAGGCATATTTCCTGCTATTTTAGGTCACGAAGGGGCTGGTGTTGTCTATGCTGTTGGCGAAGGCGTAACGAGTGTTGAAGTTGGGGATCATGTTATTCCTTTATACACTGCAGAATGTGGCGTATGTAAAATGTGTACTTCAGGTAAAACTAACCTGTGTTCAGCCGTGCGCGAAACACAAGGTAAAGGCCTAATGCCAGACGGCACTACACGATTTTTTAAAGACGGCCAACCAATTTATCACTACATGGGTACATCAACGTTCTCTGAGTACACTGTATTGCCAGAAATCTCACTCGCTAAAGTAAATAAAGAAGCATCACTAGAAGAGATTTGCTTACTAGGCTGTGGTGTAACAACAGGCATGGGCGCAGTTACCAACACTGCTAAAGTAAAGCCTGGCGACACTGTTGCTATATTCGGCTTAGGCGGTATTGGTTTGTCTGCGATTATTGGCGCAAAAATGGCTGGTGCGGGTCGTATTATTGGTGTTGATATAAACACCACTAAATTCGATTTAGCTACAAAACTAGGTGCAACTGATTTAATTAACCCAAAAGATTTCGACAAGCCAATTCAAGAGGTTATTGTTGAAATGACAGACGGCGGCGTTGACTACTCGTTTGAATGTATCGGTAATGTTGACGTAATGCGCTCAGCACTTGAGTGTTGCCATAAAGGTTGGGGAGAATCGGTAATTATTGGTGTGGCGGGTGCTGGCCAAGAAATATCAACCCGTCCGTTTCAACTGGTAACTGGGCGTGTATGGCGTGGTAGCGCATTTGGTGGTGTTAAGGGCCGTTCACAACTTCCTGAAATTGTTGAGCGTTACATGGCGGGTGAATTTGCTCTTAGCGACTTTATTACTCATACAATGGGCCTTGAAGATATTAATGAAGCGTTTGACTTAATGCACGAAGGCAAAAGTATTCGTACAGTCATTCATTACTAATAAACTGCATTCGTAAAATAGCTTATTAATAAGCCGTAATACTTTTAAGTTTACGGCTTTTAAGGATTAAGTATGTTAGAAAATATCTCAAGTGTAAAAGTGTCTGGCGGTTGGCATAAACAATATACTCACAGCTCGCAAAGTACACATAGCACTATGCGCTTTGCCGTATTTTTACCACCTGGCGCAAGTGAGACAAACAAAGTACCGGTACTTTATTGGCTATCAGGTTTAACCTGTACAGACGAAAATTTTATGCAAAAAGCCGGCGCATTTAAAAAAGCAGCTGAGCTGGGTATTGCTATTGTAGCGCCTGACACTAGCCCGCGCGGCGAAAACGTACCCAATGAAGACAGTTACGACTTTGCACAAGGCGCAGGCTTTTACGTAAATGCCACGCAAGCTCCTTACAACACTCATTTTAATATGTACGATTATGTTGTTAGTGAATTACCAGCACTTATTGAACAACATTTTCCGATTACAAGCACAAAAGCAATTAGTGGTCACTCTATGGGCGGGCACGGTGCATTAATGGTTGCACTTAAAAACCCGACTGCGTTTGTAAGTGCCTCGGCTTTTAGCCCTATTGTAAATCCGATTGAATGCCCTTGGGGTGTAAAAGCATTTACTGGCTATTTAGGAAATGATAAGGCGCTTTGGGCACAATATGATAGCTGCGAGTTGATGAAAAACGCAGAGCAAGCTCATTACTTACCCATGTTAGTGAGTCAAGGTGATGCTGATGGCTTTTTACAAGAGCAACTTAAGCCAGAAAACTTAGTCGCTATTGCTGATAAAAAAGGCTACCCGCTTACACTTGAAATGCAAGCAGGCTACGATCATAGCTACTTTTTTATAAGCAGCTTTATTGACCAACACTTATTATTTCATCATCAGTTTTTAACTGCATAGGCTCATTAGTGTGTAGGGATGACTTTTCTAACTCTACACACTCTTTCAATACTTTACTCACTTGCCTGCATACTTGTACCGTATTGTTATTGCCCTTACCTTTAATAAATTCAACTATAGCCATATCGGCCTCAACACCGAGTTTAGTAAAGCTAAAGCCCTCTTTATCTTTTACAACAGGCCCCGCATTTACTGGGCTAGGTTGAGAGCGCGCTGCCCCATCTAAAATTATACCCGCAGCAGCGCAACCAATTAATACATTTGAAAATAGAATAATCAATAAAGTACGCATTATTAACCCCACCAATATAATTACCTAAATTATATACAATTTAAAAATAGCATTGTAAAAAAATGTAAGCCTTAGTGCTTAAATTCACGTATGAACTCTTTAATAAAACCAATTAATTGCAATATAAATATAATTAAAAAAGGAAGCGCTCCAATAATCGCAACGCTTCTGTTTAATGGTTCATTGTTTTGTACTAACAAAACAAAAGCGCATAAACCTAGTGCAAACGACCAAGCATACAAGCTCCATGTTTGAGCTTCACTTGCACCACTTAATTGGCGAATAACCAAAACAGCAGAGTCTGCTGATGTGGCTACAAAAATGAGTAGAAGCAATAAACTTGACCAAATTAATAGACCGCCTTGCCAGCCTAATTGCTCGAAAAATACAAACAGCCCTTGCGTATAATCGGCTTTAATAGCCGCTAAAATGCCTGCATTGTGAGTTTGATCCCACGCAATTGCAGAGCCCGAAAACACACTAAACCATATAATAGTCACAAAGGTTGGTACAAATACGACACCTAATATGTATTGCCAAACCGGCCGTCCTTGGCTAATTTTTGCCAAAAACACACCAACAAACGGACCCCAAGCTAACCACCAAAAATAGTAATTGTATGTCCAACCTGTTGCCCATGCAGGGTCATTAAGTACGCTTTCAAACTGCCATGTACCTGTGGTTATGAGCTGAATGTAATCCCATGTACCGCCTATTGCTATATCTATAATTGGCTGTATAGGCACAAAAATTAATAGCCATGCTATAAGTGCAAATGCTAAAAACACATTAAATTTACTAAGAGTTTGAATTCCTTTTTTAAGCCCCAACTTTGCAGAAATAGTATAAAGCAGCGCAATTAAAAAAATAATAATAAACCCCGAAAATAAAGCAGACTCAACCCCTAGCTCAAGCTCGAGCCCTTTACGCAGTAATAAAGTTGAATTAGCAATTGTGCCCACGACACCAAAAAATATTGCAAGTATGGCAATTAATTTAATGCTAAAGCTCAACTGTAACTGCCAAGCCCGATTAATAACGCCTTTAGTTGCACTGATCACAGGAGCACTAATATCGCCCGCTGTACCACTATTGCGAGTAAGCCCACCTAATACCAAGCCAAATACTGCATAGAGCGCCCATGCATGCGCGCCCCAATTAACTAGTGTAAGTGCCAAACCACTTGTTTGGTGGTTGGGATACAAGCTTTGCTTTAAAGGCGAGTTAACTGTGTGTAGTGCAGGCTCTGCTACTCCCCAAAATATAAGTCCTGAGCCCATTCCTGCTGCAAACAACATAGAAAGCCAACCAAAGGTACTAAACTCAACAAGTGCTTGCGTTCCTCCTATTTTTCGTTGCCCTAATGGGCTTATAGCAATAGCTATCACAGAAAAAAGTAACAAGTTTACCAATATAAAAAATGGCGACCCTAAATAACCTAAAATTTTATTAATAGCGGGTTGTAAGTGCTCTGTGAGTAATTCAGGAAATAAAAAAGCAATAACAGATAACCCAACGCAAAATAGTAAGGCTGTTTTTTCAAGCTTAGTGGGTGTGCTTAATGTTTTATTTAAAGGCAAGAGATTCACATAGGTGTCTTTTAGTCTGGATAAAAGAATACGGGGCTTTAAAACTCAGATCAAATTAACTATTGCGTAAAATAGTAATAAAAACATGTAAAAGTTTCCTCAATAATTCTTGTTAAATACAGGCATTAACAATAACTCATTGATTAATAGTCATTTATGCCATGGCTTACTGTTTGCTTATTATTAACAAAGTTAACCAGCACAGGTTCAATAATGGAAATTGATTTACAGTGGAATGAAATCATCGATAACTTAATACACTTAGGTATTGCATACCTACTTGCACTACCCATGGCTTACGACAGAGAGCGTAGTAATGATGGCGCAGGCCTTCGTACCTTTCCTCTTGTTGCTGTTGCATCGTGTGGGTATGCATTAATTGCTATGTCGGTTTTAGATGGCGCAGAAGCTCAATCAAAAATGTTGCAAGGCATCATTACTGGTATTGGTTTTATTGGCGGTGGCGCAATTTTGAAAAATAACAAATCAACCTCCGGCACAGCAACCGCAGCCAGTATTTGGAATATGGGCTTAATTGGTATAGCTGTAGCCTACAGCCGTTACGAAATAGCCATTTTACTTGCCATTATTAATTTTATAACGCTTAGGTATGTAAAAAAGTTTAAGTAACAGTTTTTTTAATAAGTATTGCAGCAAAATTCCAATGCATTATTTGAATAGCCAAAACTTATTAATGCAATAACTCCCCATAATTTATATGTGGGGAGTTACAATTTTTATAAAAAGCTTTCACCGCTTTGCTTAAGTGTAATTGTTTGTGCTTGAGCGCTTTTTATTAATAATCCACAACGCAAATCATTTTTCGAAATAACAATTTTATCAATTGTATTAGTGTCATAGTCAACGACTTTGTTTTCGCATCTAAGTTGCACTTTGCTCAGTGGTAATTCTGATTCTAATTTAACTTCAGACTTCGACATCATAGGCATTACAGCTTGTTCTGAAGCTAAACTAAATTGTTGCTTAATATCTCCCGAGTTTTTATAAATATCGTTCACTTGAGTTAACAACTGTTCCTTGTTTTGCTCTGTAAAGGTTATGGATTCAATATTGCCTAGTGCATCTATTGCATCATAAGCACGTACATAATCTTGTTTTGATATAAACCACTGTAAAGCGTTTTTAATCACACGTTTTTGAATTTGATCTGGTAGATTATCCCTAAATAAAAACGCTTCGTAGATATGCTGATCAAAGCTCTTCCAGTCTTGCACAAAATAACTGTGCTGGCTTTTAAGCCATGCAAGCAAAACAATCTCAACCGTATTTTTTGTATGTTCATTTTCTAATTCATCGATACGGCTTTTAGCTTCATCGTATTTCTTTTCGTCGATTAATTTACTAGCTTGCTCATAATCATTAAAAAAGCCGCGAGACGCTTTATCGTTTGAAAAATTAATATGTAAATTTTGCGAACTTACAGTAATGGTTTTTGCTACAGGTATAGTCTCACCATTTAATTTTGCACTTTTGTAGTTGAGCTTAGACACGTAATCCATTACTTCTCTTTGGTACTTTTTTTGCCCAACCGTAGCTACAATTTCTATATTACTAACCTGCCCGCTTTTATCAACCACGTAACTGCTCAAATTAATCCCCTCTAACCTCGAAGCGCGCGAAGAAGTATTAGTGAGCTGATCGTAGTTTTTATTAATTACTTCTGCAGGAATAAAGTCGTCAGCAAAAACAGAGAGTTGAGTAAAAGTACAAGTTAAAGAAAGCGCTAATATGAGTTTTTTCATCAGTTTTATCCATCCTAGATAGTGTTTATATAATAGAAACAAACGATCAACATAAAAGCAAGTGTAAACACAAAAGGTTAGTTCATTTAATGAGCTTTACTTAGAAAAAACTTAATAGGTAAATATATTTGAGGCATTAAAAAAGGCGCTTAAAAAGCGCCTTGCTAGCAAGTATGTGTGCTTAAAACATATCTTGATAGGAATTTGTTGTGCTAAACGTAATTGCTTTTTCAAAGCCCGGTAACTGAATACTTTGCTCGTCTATTACAATGTCATTGTCGTCAATAAGTCCGTCGCCAAAGCGGTAAATAAGCTCATATTGGCCTAAATCAGCTTGAGCTTGATACGTTTGTTGCGCGGCTTTAATTGCCACGTTTTTCTGCGCGTAACTACTCATAACTTCATCGCCATGGCGCTTAGCGAGCATTTGCATTGTTACTTTTGGTGAAAGTACGGTAGCTGTTGCATTGTTACCGCCAAAGCCTTTTGAATTTATAAAAGCAATATCCATATCGGCGCATTCGTAATGGCTATTACGAATATCAAGATGATCGGTGTAAACATCATCAGCCACTTTATCAATTGTGGTAATACCCGGCATAATATTATGGCTAAATACACCTAAAGCTATCGCTAATTGGTCGCCACTTGCAGGAGCTATAGTATGACCAACATAGGCTTTTGGCGCTGTCACTTTCCAATTATCAATAGCGAACGTTTGTGCCACTTTGTGATATATCAACGACTCTGTTACGCGGTTTAACGGTGTACTTGAGCCATGCGCTAAAATAAAGCTACGTTCTTGCAAGGCTTCTTTGCCTAAAAGGCTCGTTGCTAAAGCAGCCGATTTAGCCATGGTAATATAGTTACCAGGCCCTGGTGACGTAATTGATTTTTTTATGCCATCTGCATTTACAAATACATCTGGTACGCAGCCCATTATGTCAGCGCCTAGTTCAAGGGCTAAGGCATCGTCCATTAAAATAGCAACTTGTGCGCCTTCACCTAATGTAAAGCCGCAGTTGTCGCCAAATGGTCGGCTACTTTTACGATAATCTGGTTCTTCATCACTTGATAAGTTATCTAAACGGCGCAAACCTTCTACATTTGCAAGTGCGCTCATGTTACCAAAGCCTTCAATCACTTCTGGTGTAATAGCACATTCAACACTTGCGACAACCGCAACGCGTGTACGCCCTGCCTGTATGTCGTTAACCGCTGCACGTAAGTTGTATAAAAACGTAGCACAGGCGCCCGAGGTCGAAAACGTAGTCCCTACATTGCCCGTAACATACGCGTTAATAAAGTCGGTCGACATTGTATTTAAACCCAGTGCTAACTGCTTAGTACTAACACGGTCGCCTTGTTGGCGCGCCTTTACTAAACCGCCTAGGCCTTTGTCGTCCATTTGGCCAATTACCGATGCTGAATAGGTACCAATTTTATCTGGCTCTACGCTATTCATAATATGCTGCCAATCAAGCCCTGTTGATTTAATAGCATCGGTAGCTGCAAAAATAGTAGCTTGCAGACCACGAGGCTGATAGCGGCTGTTATACATAACAGACGGATCAAACCCAGTCGGAAATTGCCCTGCAGATTTAATCGGGTTATCACGTGTTGAGTCATGCTTAACATCTAAGTCGGCTGCAATAGTTACTTTTACTTTTTTGCCTTCAAGTTCTTCAACTTGCCAGCTAGCTGGAACAGGTGTAGGTAAGTCGCGAGCGCGCGTTTCAAACACAATTGCGTTATCGCTTGATGCGTTTAGCGTCATTTTTTGCTGCCACGGTGTGGCATCGGCATCAAAGTGTTCTTTTTCAATTTTACGAATAAGCGTACCAGCAATAATTTGCTCACCAAAGCGTGCTTCTATGTCGCTTTGCTCAACATTATTACCTTGTGCATCTTGTAATTGGCCGTTTACAACACTTACTAGATTCATCAGTGTGGCGAGGCCTAAAAATGTTTCACTGCGATCTTGAGCATTTAAACTATCTAACACGATACGGCGATAACCTTGATGAAAAGAAGTACGGCCAGCGGCGTTAATGCCACCCATGCCTACTATAACGGGTAATGCTGTCATAATTTACCTTTAAAAACGTGTTATTAGAAGAACAGGCAGTTTAAATGGATTACGCACTATACATTGTGCTTTAATAGCCAAATATTCAGCACAAAAGGCCAAAACGTACTGGTCGGAGCATTTATATGACTGAAAAAAACACTAATCCACCATTAAACATTGCTATAGCGGTTTATCCGCACTTATTAGTTACCAGTTTAACGCTGCCTATTGAGATGTTAAGAGCAGGCGAGGCCTTTTCTAAAGGCCATATTGATAAGCAAAGTTTTAGACCGCTTGCTATAAATTTAGTGGCTAAAAATGCTGAATTTATACCCACCCGCGCAGGCCTTGCTATAAATCCTGATTGCATAACAACTAATGCGCCCTACAGCGATTTAATTATAGTGCCTGGTATTTGGCGAAACCCACGCCCTGTAGTGCGTACAAATCAAGACGTAGTTGATTGGCTAAGCGAGAGCTTTAGCGCAGGCAGTCATATAATTGGTGTAGGCACTGGCAACTGCTTACTAGCTGAGGCTGGCTTACTTGATGGGCACCCTGCTACAACCCATTGGCACTACGCCAATCAATTTAGCCAAGACTACCCGTTAGTGCGTTTAAAACCCGACTTTTTTATAACCCAGTCAGAACGCATGTACACCGTAGCAAGCCTTAATGCCCTTGCAGATGTGATCGTACATATTATTAGTCAGTACTATGGAAAAGCCGCCGCTCAACATGTAGAGCGAAACTTTTCGCACGAAATACGTAAACCCTACGAAGATCAACGCTATCTCGAGGGTGCAGTTGATCGTCACCCCGACGAGCTAATTGCGCAAATTCAGTTTTGGCTAAAAACAAATTTAGCCACCGAGTTAAATCTGCAAGAAGTCGCTGCCCAATTTAGCTTGAGCTACCGTACTTTTACCCGCCGTTTTAGAGCCGCAACTAATCAAAGCCCTATTGAGTATTGGCAACAATTACGCGTAGAAGGTGCGAAAGAGTTATTAGCATCATCAAATTTATCAATTCAAGAAGTGGCTTTAGAAGTGGGATATAACGACCAAGGTCATTTAACACGCGTGTTTAAAAAAGTATTAAGCCAAACACCTAGTGGTTATAGAAAAGTAGTTAGACGAAAGTTATTTGGATAACCAGCGACGACACTCTAAATTGGCATTTTTTTATACATAAATTATACTCTTATCAATAATATAATTTACGTTATACCAAGGTAACTGCATGAGAGATAAACTTAGTAAGCACCTTTTTGATCCACAAAGCGATGCTTCTATTGAATCAAAGTTATTAAAGTTACTTTCACTTGTACGAAAACATTTGAGTATGGAAGTCGCGTTTATTTCAGAATTCACCAATACTGATCGCGTTTTTAAAGTGGTAGATAACCAAACTACAAATACCTGCGTATCAGAAGGTAATTCAGATCCAATTTGCGAAACTTACTGTAAAAAAATATCCGATAACGAGCTAGAACAAATAATCCCTAATACTCTTGAGCATCCAATAACCCGCAACATGCCAGTCACAGAAAAGCTAAATATTGGCTCTTATATTGGTGTACCCATTATCTTATCCACCGGAAAAATTTATGGAACTTTTTGCTGTTATAAAACCGTATTAGACAATACCTTGAACGACAGAGATTTGTCATTTCTTAGGCTGATTTCTGAAATAGCTACTGAGTTAATCGAAAAAAAGGTTCAATCTGACATTTTAAATAATGAGTCAAAGTCGCTTATTGAAAATATTATAAAAACAAACGATATTACGATTTATTTTCAGCCCATATTTAATTTATCAACCAATCAACTTTCGGGTTATGAGTCTCTGTCACGCTTTTTTATTGAACCCTATAAAACACCTGATATTTGGTTTAAAGATGCTGAAAAACTGGGTTTAGGAGAAGCATTAGAAATACTTGCTATACAAAATACATTACGTTACTTAGATCAATTTGATGAAAAAGCTTATATCACTATAAATACTTCACCTCAGCATATTTTATCAGGCTCAATAGACAAAGTATTACAAAGCATCGATTGTAATAGAATAATTTTAGAAGTGACTGAACATTCACCTATTTTAGACTACCAAGCTATGAGAACCGCACTTCGACCATTAAGAAACCGGGGTGTAAAGCTAGCTATCGATGATGTAGGTGCTGGATTTTCATCTTTTCAGCATATTTTAGAATTAGAGGCAGATATCATTAAGTTAGACATAAGCCTCACTCAAAATATAAACACAGACCGTAGAAAGTTTTTATTAGCTAAAGCACTATGCGGATTTGTTAAAGCTATTAATTGCTCAATTGTAGCTGAGGGTATAGAAAATCAAGATGAATTAAACACACTCAGAAAACTAGGCGTTGATAACGTACAAGGCTATTTTATTGGGCGCCCAGCTCCTATTGAAGATGCCATCCACTATCAAACAATTACGCTCTAATACCAATCTGCTTATATATGGGGTCTATTTAACGTTAAGAAAATTACGCTAGAACTAGGCAAAAATTTTTGTATCTAGTTGTTCTAAATAAAAAATTTTTAACGACGTTATAGTGAAATTTAATTCGATAAATTGATCAAAGATTTATGCAGGTTGGTATAATAAAAACGCCACTTTTAGTGGCGTTCTGTGTCGTTAAATTCTTTTCGATAATAGCGCTTTTGATAGTTTTTTACTTTAGTGTGTACGCCTTTGCTTAAGCTTTTAAATTTAGCCTCAAGTACGTCAACACCGTATAAAATACCCACCACCAGCACTGAAAGCTTTATTGCAGGGCCTAAGTTTTCAGTGGCTATCATAACGCCTATTGATGCGAGCACCCAGATGGTTGCAGCTGAAGTAACGCCAACTACCGCACCATCTTTTGCGAGCATAACGCCTGCCCCTAAAAAGCCAATACCTGTAATTATTTGCCCAACTACACGAGAATGATCTATTACATCCCCTTGTAAATTAAACGCAGTGGATAAAAACAAATACGTACCCAAAGTTATTAACGCAGAGGTACGAATGCCTACAGGTTTACCACGCAATTGCCGCTCTATACCAATAATAGCACCGCAAAAAGCCGCAGTACCAATAGCTGCCCATGAATACGGGGCTACATCAATTAAATCTAAAAAAGTCACTGTTAACCTTATATTTTATTAGCTATAGCCACCGCCGTTCTTAAACGTTGGCTACCAAATGCTGACATTTTACTAAAATCACTTCGTGCAATAGGTACATATTGGCAATCTATTGCGAGCTGTTTATCGTTACCGGGCTCACAAAACGGATCGTGAACATACACGCAATGCTCATCAAGGTGCGTAACACACACCCAATGTGGTGATTTTTTACCATCAAAACTATATGTGCTAATTAATAACAGCACACTAAAGCCTTTACTTAACCACTGCTCAATATGCTCAAGCTCTACATCTTTATGTGTAAGCGGTATATTTGCTTGTGCAATACCATCTACAAATTGTTGATGCACGGTGGCAAGTACCACTTTTTTGTTTTCGTTGCGTACGCCATCTAAAAACAAAGGCTCGGTGGTATTAACCATTACCTCGCTTTTAAAACCACGCTTATTAGCGGCAAGTGCCAAACCAAACGGGTGGCAACCACCATGACCCGATGTCATAAAAATGGTGGTACCTTCACGCCAAAGTGCCAGCTCATGTGATTGGCTAAGCTCAGTAGCTGGCTCAAGTGCCCCCATTGCCATTAGTAGCGCAGCAGGTCCGCACGTAAACTCAGTTGTTTGCTGATACCACGGCGTTAAACGCGCCACTTTTAACTCACTTGTTTGTCGAATGTTTTTTTGCATTCGTAGTGCGTCACTGTGGTCGTCGTAATAATCGCTGTATTGACCAAACACTCTGTAGCCTAAGCTTTTATAAAGCCCAATCGCACCTTCGTTATTTACAGCCACTTCTAAACGAAGGTAAATACGAGCCCGCTCACACGTTTCTTTTTCTAGACTAGTAAGCAGTGCTTTTGCAATGCCTTTACCTTGCATAGTTGGTAAAACAGCAAGCGAATATAAACGCGCTAAGCGAGTCCCTTTATGGCACCATACTAGCCCATAGCCGCATATTTGCTCGTCGTCTTCAGCAAGGAGTAAAATACCGTGTTTTGCACTTAGCCAGCGCTTTAAACTACGCGGGCTTAATTTATCGTTATTAAAGCAGGCGTTTTCAACGTCAATCAGTGCGTTTAAATCACTGCCAAGCGCCTTTCGAATAACAAGGTTGCTCATGTTATTACCCACGGCCTCGTGCTTCTAAGCGTTGTTTAAACTCATCCATAATGATCATGTATAGCTCATCGCCTAAATAGCCGTCTTCTACTTTGTGATCAATACTTGGGTTGTCGTTTACTTCAAGCACGTATGCTTTGCCTTGATGCTCTTTAACATCTACGCCATATAAACCCCTACCCACTGTTTTACATGCTTTTAATGCTGCATCTAATACCGCTTTTGGTAACTCAAAGGTTGGCAAGGTTTCAAAGCCACCAGAGAAAAACCGTTTAGCGTCGTGGTTATAAATTTGCCAATGGTTACGCGCCATTAAATAGCGGCATGCATAAATTGCACGGCCATTTAACACACCCACTCGCCAATCGTATTCGGTATACATGTACTCTTGTGCAAGCACTAATGCGCTATATTCAAACAGCTCTGTAAGCTTAGCGGCAAGCTCATCACGGTTTGAAACTTTAAACACACCTTTTGAGAACGACCCTTCAGGCATTTTTAAAACAAGCGGATACGTAAACGCTTCTTCTAATTGCTCAAGCGTTTCATTTGCTTGATCAGCCACTACAACCGTTTTTAAACTTGGCACTTTTTGATAATTAAAAGCATCGTGTAAATACACTTTATTACAACAACGTAAAATAGACTCAGCATCGTCAATAACCACTAAACCCAGGCTTTGCGCTTTGCTTGCAAGGCGGTACGTTGGATGGTCAATCGCTGTAGTTTGGCGAATAAATAACGCATCAAACTGGGCAATGTTATCAATTTCGTCAAAGCTTAATGCTTGTGCATTAATACCATGTTTAGCCGCTGCTTTAATAAAACGTGCAATGGCGTCTTTATCACTCGGTGGTACTTTTTCGTTATGATCAACAAGTATTGCCATGTCCCATCTAAAACGACGTTGTACCGAACTAATACGCCACTGCGTTTTAGTAAAGTTATCTAGCTTGGCTACAAATTCGCTGTACTGTTGCTCGCTTAAAGACGACATCGAGCCTTGTTGCAATAAGCCTTGCTCATCAACAAATAAAATAGGCGCTGGGTATTGTTTAAATACCGACTTTGCTGCTTTTGATTGTAAATCATTTTGGGCATTGCCAAAGTAAAGTGTGCCATCTATTTGGCCCACATTTAACATAGGTGCTTGGCCACTACGAAGAGCATTAATGGTTTTTACACTGGGTAAAACTTGGTGCTTGCGCGCCTCTGCAAGTAACGAGCAATAGTAACCTTTGCTCAAGTATTGGCTTGAGTCGCACAGATTAATAATGCGTGTTTTTGGTTCGTTATGTTTTGGGTAATCACGTAAGTAGGTATTAAACGTAATTACATTTTCGAACGATTGAGCAAGCGTTTGCTCGTTGTTATCAACCACAATTAAGGTTTTAAACACGACTTTTCCTAGTTAAGTCAAAATATAAAAAGCATGCTTAGTAAAATACTAAGCATTATAAATAGAAACACCCATCGTACTAAGTGGGCATTGCGCGAATCACTTAATATGATGGGTGCTTTAACAGGTACCTACTGTACGAGTTAGCGCTTAAATTGCTTAAGCGACATGTGCTTTATATGCCCTTTTTTAAAAACGCACAAACGAGATATTTTTAGCGTGAAGATAAAAAATATTGATTAACTAATAACGCAGATTAAAATACGCAAAACAGTACCTTATGAGAGTTAAAAATGTCGCTGCCTGCTTGCCCAAAATGCCAATGTGAATATGTTTACGAGGACCAACAACTGCTTGTTTGCCCCGAGTGCGCCCATGAGTGGAACCCTAATAATACAAGCGATGAAGACGCAATTTTAGTTAAAGATGCCAATGGCACTTTGCTAAATGATGGTGACAAAGTGACAGTAGCCAAAGATTTAAAAATTAAAGGCAGCTCGCAAGTAATTAAAATTGGCACCAAAGCGGTAGTTAAAAGAGTGCTTGATAAAAAAGATCACGAACTTGATTGTAAAGTAGAAGGCATTGGCGAAATGATGGTAACAGCAAAGTTTGTGAAAAAAGCTACCTAAAATTAGATATTTAAAATATAAGGATGTTAGATGAAAAATCATAAAAATAAATTCATCCAAGCCTTATGGTCTGTTATTGAAGCTTATTATTAGTGCGTGTAATAGATTTTGTTTAACTGCTATTAGTTGGTGTATATCTAAAGGTCCACCTACATTTAATAAGGTGAATTATCGCTTAGGTGTGTTTAAGCATTTAACCTCCTCACCTTAATGAGGAGGTATCTCTTGAACTGATCAGTTTACATTTCAGTTAAAGTGCTTTTTAAGCTTTGATTACCCAGTAAAGAAATCAAATACGTTACCAAGTGTTGATGATGAACCTTTATAAAATTCAGTAAAACTACATCGACTGCATGTCACAGCGGTGTACTTTTTATTTTGAACATCAAAAATTCTTGACCAAAAGCCACCCGAAACTCTTATTTCACCGGTATCAAATTCGTTATTATTACACTTAGAGCAAGACCAATTGTTATGTCTCATATTTCAACCTCCATATTATTTATGTACGGTATATTAAACACTTAAGGAACGTGTGTAGCAATTTTTTTAATAAAAAAACCATAATTTAGTTCTTATATTGGTTAGGTTGGAATTTTGATAGATGTTTGGATGGCTTTTTAATAATTGCTTTTTATAATAATTAGTATGGGGGTCATACTAATTTCACTCAGGGATTACCTACTTGTTAGCTGTATATTGCGTTAGCAACAAAAATTTTCGTAAGTCTCGCTCTTGTCTCATTACGTGCAAAATATATACTTTATTGTTATCTTTTTTGTAAAATATACGACAAGGATTCACGACCAGTTCAAGATAATTTAGGTTAGCTAACTCAATTGGTTTTTTACCTGATTCAGGAAAGGGTTTGAGACGTTCAACTTTTTCAAATATTTTGGAAACCAATTTTTTCGCTGACTGCAAATTGCTTAATGCGATATATTCAGCGATATCGTTAAGATCATCCAAAGCTGGATTAGTCCAAATTATTTCAGCCATTTATTCATTTTATCTTTAGCTTCAACATTCGACATGGTTTCACCACGACTTATTGCCTGCTCTCCTTTTGCAAGAGACTCAAGAATTTGCATACGCTTTTGCATAAATTCATAATCATCAACATCTACTAAGTATGCAGATGGTTGTCCATGTTCAGTTATCAACACAGGTTCTTTAGAGGAATGAAGTTCAGATAATATCTTCGTTGCTTGACGCTTCAATGTTGTTACTAGTTCTACTCTCATAATAATCCCCAAACAAATGTATCACTATAGTAGCACCGAGTAGCCAACTTGGAAAATATAACTAACGAGGCTGTATAACCACTAAAATCAATTAAAAAGGAAGCACCTAACGTCAACCCTGCTCACTTTTAAACTATTAGGTACTTCTCATTATATGCCTTTGCACAAATTGAAATACACACCACGTTACGCTATAAAAGCATAGCTGTAGGTTGGATAAATGGCGGAGCCATGCCATCCGACAATTAATTTATGAATATAAATAAGCGATTATTACGTTGGTATGGCTTTGTCAGATGGTGTTCTCTTAAAAAACCAAAGCTTTATAAGATCTCTACCACCACATATTCGTGGGCTTTACCTGCAATTGTTAACGTAATTTCATCATCAATCTGTTTATTTAATAACTGCTTACCCATTGGTGCGCCGGGTGTTACAACAGCAATTGCGTGCTTTTTAACGTTTACTGTTAAACCACCAGCTGCAGGGCCTAAATAAAACCATTTTTGGGCTGCGTTATCATCTTCTAAACATACCAGCGAACCGATAGCTATTTTGTCGGTTGGTTTTTCATTAAAGGCAGGTTCGAACAATTCTATGCTTTTATAGCAATCGTTTACGCGCTGGGCTTGGCCTTGTGCTAAATAAGCGGCTTCGAGCCCTAGAGTATCGTATTTATTTTCGGCTATGTTTTCTTCATGTGTGGCGGTGTCGTGCGCAGTTTTTGCCGCTACTTTAGCTGTTGTAAGCTGCGCTTCTAGCGCAAAACGAAGATGTTCGATAACGTGGGTTTTATTCATGGGGATTAATACAATACAGGCAGTAAAAATAAGGCTACCAGTTTAACATTTTTGCGGGGCTTAAAACCATTGTTTTAAACCCCGCAAGGTTGGTTGGAATACTAGCCGGGTTTAAATAAACATTAAACAAGCAAAGAGCCGCTGGTTGGTGCAGCTCTTTGCTTGTGCTTTATTAAAAACCTTATGGCATATCTAATAATGTTTGCGTGTGGGCATCTACTTTAACTTCGTAGTTTTTAGCGCTTAAGCCTAATAGCTCCGGCAAGGTTGCCGCTATACAAATAGACGAGAACGTACCCACTACAATGCCAGTAAATAATGCAATAGCAAAGCCTTGCAGTGGTGCGCCTGCAAGTAACCAAACGCTCGCAACCGTTGCAAGTGTAGTACCCGACGTAATTAAGGTGCGCGTTAGTGTGCTTTTAATCGCATTATTAATAATGGTCGCTGGGCTAAGTACATTGTTTGATTGAACACGTAAAAGCTCACGTACTCTATCCCCTACTATTATTGAGTCGTTAAGTGAGTAACCAATAATAGCCAGTAAACTTGCCAGCACGGTTAGGTTAAATTCAATTTGTAATAGTGAAAATAACCCAAGTACGAGTATTAAATCGTGCACTAGCGCTACCACAGAGCCAACGGCTAATCGCCATTCAAAACGCACTGCAAGGTAAATCATTACCACAATCATTGCAGCAAACATTGCTAAACAGCCTTGATCAAATAACTCATCGCCCACTTGTGAGCCAATATAAGCTGACGATAATACCTGTGCGTTTATATAATCGTTTTGTGTAACGGCGCTTTGCCAATCAGGGCTATTAGCTGTTGTTGATGCACTTGGCGCTTCTCTTAATTGAAAATGACTATTACCTTGCGCGGTTAGCTCAAACTCACCGTTGTGATTTTTAGCAATAAACGATTGAAGCTCTTTTAGTTCAACACTTTGGCTGGTTGTAAACTCAGTTAAATAACCGCCGGTAAAATCTAGGCCAAAATTTAGACCTTTTTGCGTAAGCGTAAATACGGATAGCAGCACTAAAATGGCACTTAAAAGCATACCCATAAAGCGTAAACGTGTGCCCTTTTCACCTTTCAAAAAATAATTAAGCATGTGCTTTTTCTCCTGCTTTTTTACCCATTTTTAAATACAACGTTTGGCTTAATATTTTTGATACGTACACACCTGTAAATACAGACGTTAAAAGCCCCAGTGCGAGTGTAATGGCAAAACCTTTAACGGGCCCATAGCCTATGCCGTATAAGATAAGTGCGGTGATCATGGTGGTTATATTGGCATCAAATATTGTATTTGCGGCTTGTTTATAACCCTCTTGAATAGCTTGATATGGTGCACGGCCTTGGCGTCGTTCTTCTTTAATGCGTTCAAATATTATTACGTTAGTGTCTACCGCCATACCTATCGTTAGCACCAGACCAGCGATACCCGGAAGCGTTAACACAACCCCTGGTAATAATGACATTAAGCCCACAAGCGACGTTAAATTTAATATAAGTGCTACGTTTGCAATAAGGCCTAAACGGCGATACCAAAGCGCCATAAATGCAAGGGTAATACCCATACCTAACATAAGCGCGGCTAAGCCATTACTAATATTTTCGCTGCCGAGGCTTGGCCCTATTGTTTGTTCGTGCACAATTGTAACGGGTGCTGTAAGCGAGCCTGCACGTAATAACAATGCTAGGTCGGCTGCAGCTTGTTGGCTTTTCATATTGGTAATACTAAAACGCGAACTTAAATGCTGAGCAATATTGGCAACATTAATAACTTCGCTTTTTTTAACTACTTCGCCTTTAGCATTTTGAGAGTACTCAGAGTAGACCGTCGCCATTGGCTTACCAATATTGGCTTTTGAAAACGCCGACATTGCATCACCACCTTGGCCGTCTAAGCTTAGTTGTACCAATGGTTTACCCCAATCGTCGCGGCCTATGTTTGCATTATTAATATGATCGCCTGTAAAAATTGGCACAGGATCGAGCTTTATGGTTCCGCCCGATTGCATATTAAATGTTTGCCCGCCAATTTCTTTTAATTGATAAAAACCAAGCGATGCTGTTGCACCAATAATACGTTTTGCTTCGGTTGGATCTTGCACGCCTGGTAGCTCTATACGAATGCGGTGCTTTCCTTGGCGCTGTGTTACCGCTTCGGTAATGCCTAACTCTTCAATACGTGAACGAAGGGTTGTGAGTGTTTGCCCCATTACTTCTTTATCAAAGCTGCTGCGGCCTTGCTCTGAATAACTAAATTTGGCAGTTTTAACGCTGCCGTTATTGCTTGTTACAACGGCTAAATTAGCAAATCGGCTTTGTAGCTCTTCAATAACTGGGGTTAACTTGTCGGTTGCATTAGGCAATGCGTTTATTTCAAACCCTTGCTGAGTTTGCTGCGCTTTTACGCCATGTGCTTTTTGCTTAATGATGATTGATTTAGCTTGTTGATACGCACTGACTAATTGCTCATCAACGGCTTTATCTAAATCTACGTCTAGTACAAATAGCACACCGCCATTTAAATCAAGGCCCAGCTTTATTGGTGATAAACCAAAATCTTGTAACCATGTTGGGCTGGTTGCATGCTCAACAATTTTAACTTGCGTGTTTGGATATTGCGCTTTTATAGCCGCTTGCGCCTGAGCGCTTTTAGTTGGCTCGTTTAAAAGTATATTAATAGTGGATTGCTTATCTAAACCCTGCTCAACCTCTAGCCCTTGTTTATTTAAAAAAGTAACTAGCGTTTTAGTGCTCGGTAAAGATTGCGTTTCGCTGTGCGGCGTACTACTTACGTGCAACCACGATTTATTTGGATATAGGTTTGGTAATGCGCTGATAGCTAATAAAACCAATACAATTAGCATGGCGATATAGCTTAATTTGAACTTAGCCGTAGACGGCTTTTTATCTTTTTTAAAACTTAACATGTTGAATCCTTATTGCCAGCAAAGCTAGCGACGTACTTTTTAAAAGCACAATTAATCTGCAGGCTAAAACTTTAAAAGTTAAAACCTAATAAAATTAAATAAGGAAAATTAAGCGTGGTAGGTAGTTACAGCTTTGTAGAGTAAGTTAACGTCTTTCCAGCCACTCAAACGCGACTTTTTACTATTAGTTACAAACGTATACCAAGGTTGTATAGGGTTAACAGCGCGTGGTTTTAAAAATATATGCCTAACAAGATTTTGAGCAAAAAATTCAAAAACCACATCGTATTCTGGCTCACTTTGAACAGTGTGCAAAAACAATGATGAATTATTGGCAGTTAACCTTGGTTGGTGCGCGTCAAAATCGGTTTGATGCGTTTTTTTATGTTGCGAAGTATCTACAGACTTACTAATAGGCTGTATTTTAGTTAAATCGCCAATATCAGTAAGCGAAACCTGCGTACTAATATTGATATTTAAATTTTGTGAGGCGCCCATAGCATTGCTCTGCACACTAAAAAGTGCAGCAAGTAGCAAAAAGGCAGTTAAAAACACTCTAAATTTAAACATTCACGTTTTAAAACTAAAATAAGGGATGCGTAGTATATAAGGGCTAGTATTTGAAATACAATAGCCCTTAGCTATTTACTATCTAATTTAATTTTACTGAGACTTTTAATGCGCCCCAGACAAAGCAGTGAAAAACGACCAGACGCCATGAATTTACGCCAAAGTGTAAAAACACTGTGGCCCTACCTTACAAAATTTAAAGGCCGTGTTTTTATTGCACTTATGGCGCTTATAGGCGCAAAAGGTGCCACGCTTTTAATGCCTTGGGCGCTTAAAGAAATAATAGACTCGGTAGATAAGTCGATTAACCCACTGTTAGTTATTCCCGCTTTATTATTATTGATGTACGGCGCGCTGCGTTTTGCTAGCGTGTTTTTAGGTGAAATAAGAGATGCTGTATTTTCTCGCGTTACCGAACACGCCATGCGCGATATTGGTTTAAAAGTATTTAAGCATTTGCACTCACTTGAGCTGGCTTTTCATTTAGATAGGCAAACCGGTGGCATTAGCCGCGATATAGAACGCGGTACGAGCGGGTTAAGCTTTTTAATGCGCTTTTTAATGTTTAATATTGTGCCGACTTTGTTTGAAATACTGACCGTTGCGATTATTTTTGGCACGTTGTTTTCTGTTTGGTTTGCGCTTATTACATTACTGGCAGTCGCTATTTATATTACCTTTACTGTGGTGGTTACCCAGTGGAGAAACCGCTTTATTAGAGAAGCAAATGCTGCCGACAATCAAAGTAATACCCGCGCAATAGACAGCTTGCTTAATTATGAAACTGTAAAGTATTTTAATAACGAACAGTTTGAAGCAAAAACGTACGACACCTTTTTAGCAAACTGGGAAAAAGCCCGTTTAAAAAATAGAATGTCGCTGCTCGCCCTCAACTCAGGCCAAGCACTTATTATCGCTTGTGCTATTACCGCTTTAATGTGGTTGGGCTCAACCGAGGTAGTTGCAGGTACACTCTCTATTGGTGAACTTGTGATGATTAACGCGTATATGATTCAGCTATTTTTACCACTTAACTTTTTAGGTTTTGTGTACCGCGAAATAAGGCGTGCCCTAACCGACCTTGAAAACATGCTTGGGCTACTTAACAAAAAACCACAAATAACCGATGCACTTAATGCTAAAGAGCTCAATATTAGCCAAGGTGAAATAACATTTAATAATGTAAATTTTAGTTACGATACCCATCGCCCTATTCTTAATAACCTTAGCTTTAGCGTTAAAGCAGGCAGCAAAGTAGCCATTGTTGGTGCCAGTGGTGCTGGTAAAAGTTCATTAGCGCGACTGCTTTATCGTTTTTATGATGTAAGCGCTGGTGAAATTAGTATTGATAATCAAGCTATAAACTCAGTAACACTTAATAGTTTACGAAAAGCCATTGCAATAGTCCCGCAAGATACTGTGCTGTTTAACACCACGATTCGTGAAAATATCGCTTACGGTAGACCATCAGCAAGTGATGCAGAAATTGACGAAGCCATCGCTATGGCGCATTTAAAAGACTTTATAGCAACACTTGATAAAGGCGATAAAACGCTGGTTGGCGAGCGCGGTTTAAAAGTATCTGGCGGCGAAAAACAGCGTATTGCCATTGCACGTGCTATTTTGAAAAAGTCCCCTATTTTAATTTTTGATGAAGCAACATCTGCACTCGACTCTCATTCTGAGCAAGCAATACTTGCTGCAATGCGTGAAGTTGCCAGTAACCATACGAGTATTGTTATTGCCCATCGCCTTTCTACTATTACCGATGCAGACACCATTATTGTGCTCAAAGCCGGACGAATTATTGAGCAAGGTAAGCACGATGAGTTACTTACACTCGCCGGAGAATATGCCCGTATGTGGGAGCTTCAGCATAAAAAATAAATAATAGTAGGCGTGAGTTTACCTCGCGCTTTTGAGCCAATTTAAACAAGCGCGGCATAAAGCCGCGCCTACACAAAAATTACACACTGCCATTAAATTGTAGCCGGGAGTTTACCTCGCGCTTTTAATCTTGCTCTTCTTGCTTAATCTAAGTTTTATCGAGCACTGTGGTGATTCACCTCAAAAGATTTGTTTGTCTGATTAATATCAATAACAATCGATAAGTTAAATATTCGTAACAATAAAAATGATTCACTGCTGCTTTAATTCAATCAGTGATACTCAGGAGTAAGTAATGAAAAAGAGTTTAATTGCCGCAGCATTAGCTGCCACATTTATTACCGGTTGTTCAGAGCCGCAAACAACAAAAACAGACGAGCAACAACCTAAAGTAGCCACTGCAGCAGTAACAGAAAAAGCAGAGTTAGGTAGTTTTGGTGTTGATTTAACAGCCCGTAACGAAGCCGTGAAACCAGGCGATGACTTTTTTATGTATGCCAGTGGCACGTGGTATGACAACTACGTAATGCCTGCAGATAAAACCCGCTACGGTGCATTTTCAGGATTAGCTGAGCGCAGCGAAGGCGATGTTAAAGCTATTATTGAAGAAATAGCCGCACGTAAAGATTTAAACGCAGAAGAAAAACTAGTCGCTGATTTTTACAATGCGTATATGGATACCGAAACACTTAATAAACTCGGTGTAGCGCCTATTAAGCCATTGTTAAGTGAAATTAGTGATATATCGTCGACTGACGATTTAGCTGAAATGTTTGGTAAGTCTTGGTTAACCGGTAATAAAGCCCCTTTGGGCGGCGGCATGTGGTTTAATCGCCTAGACCCTAACAAATATGAAATGTCACTAGGTGCGGGTGGGTTAGGCCTACCAGATCGCTCTTACTACCTTGAAGACGCTGAGCGCTTTGTAAAAACCCGTACAGCTTATGTTGCTCACATTGCTGACATGCTTGAGTTTGCAGGCACTGAAAATGCAACTGAACGTGCTCAAGCTATTTTAGACCTTGAAACCAAAATTGCACAAGGTCACTGGCCACGTGAAAAGCGCCGTAATCGTGATTTAACGCTAAACCAAATTGAACGCGCCGATTTAAGCACTGCTTACCCTGGTTTTAACTGGGATTTATATTTTGCGCAAACAGGTTATAAAGTACCTCAGTTAAATGTATCTCAGCCTGAACCTATAAAAGCGATGATTGAGCTAATCAATCAAGAAGATATTGCAGTATGGAAAGACTACCTAACGTATCACGCTATTAGCGGTAACGCAGGTTTACTATCAGAAGACGTATTTAATACTAATTTTGCTTTTTTTGGTAAAGAACTAAACGGACAGCAAGAGCCTCGCCCTCGATGGAAACGTGCAATAAGTGAAATGTCGGGCACAAGTTCGCTTGGTTTTGCTATTGGTAAAATATACGTAGCGCGTTACTTCCCTGAGTCATCAAAACAACAAATGTCAGAGCTAGTTGAAAACCTTCGTACAGCCCTTGGTGAACGTATTGATAACCTAGAGTGGATGGGCGATGCAACTAAAGTAAATGCGCGCGCTAAACTGGCTGCATTTGTACCAAAAATTGGTTACCCCGATGTATGGCAGTCTTATGATGGTTTAAGCATTACTAAAAACGATTTAATTGGTAATGTGAAAAACATGCGTGAGTTTTTCCACGCAGAAAGTGTTGATAAAGAGCTACAAAAAACAGACCGTAACCGCTGGGGCATGACGCCACAACGCGTAAACGCTTACTACAATAGCTCGTTTAATGAAATTGTATTTCCGGCTGCGATATTACAACCGCCATTTTTCGATCCAAATGCCGATCCGGCTGTAAACTATGGCGGTATTGGCGCTGTAATTGGTCACGAAATGGGTCATGGATTTGACGATCAAGGTTCAAAATCAGACGAAAACGGTGTGCAACGTAATTGGTGGACTGATGCTGACCGCGCTGCATTTGACAAAAAAGCCGATCAACTGGCTGCGCAGTACAGTAAATACGAGCCAATAGAAGGTAACTTTGTTAATGGTCGAAATAGCCTTGGCGAAAACATTGGTGATGTAGGTGGGTTATCAATGGCCTATCACGCGTACAAGCTCAGTTTAAATGGTAAAGAAGCGCCTGTTATTGACGGCGTTACTGGCGATCAGCGTTTCTTCCTTGCATGGGCGCAGGTATGGAAAGAAAAACGTACTGAGCAAAGCATGCTTAACCAACTGCGTGGTGGCACACATGCCCCAGGTCGCTTTAGAGCACAAGCGCCGCGTAACCACGATGCATGGTACAAAGCGTTTGATGTAAAACCAGGCGATGAGTTATACCTTCCTGAAGATGAACGTGTACGTATTTGGTAAGTAATACTTACTTTTTATTACTTAGTAAGGCAACCTGTTATACAGGTTGCCTTTTTTATTGAGTTAAATTTACAATAATAGATATCATTCCAACGTCAAAATTCCTCGATAATCCCCTCACTAAAATGCACTTTAGATGGACTTTAAACGCTACAGTTTTAATCGGCTTTAATACTTACTAGCCCTTGAATGCATTTACCTTTAGAATACGCATTATAATTTTATTCTATTATTTACATATATTAAGGCGAAACGCAGATGGGAAGAGCTTACCAAAACAAAAAAGATTCAATGGCTAAGACTGCGGGTGCTAAAACTAAAGTTTATTCTAAGTACGGCAAAGAAATTTATATTTGTGCTAAAAACGGCGGTGTAGATCCAGATGGTAACTTATCATTACGTCGTTTAATTGAACGCGCTAAAAAAGACCAAGTACCAGCACACGTTATTGACCGCGCAATAGACAAAGCAAAAGGTGGCGGCGGCGAAGACTACTCAGCAACACGTTACGAAGGTTACGGCCCAGGTAACTGTATGATTATTGTTGATTGTTTAACAGACAATAACAAGCGTACCTTTGCTGATGTACGTGTTTGTTTTACCAAAGCAAATGCTAAAATTGGCGCTCAAAACTCTGTTTCACATTTATTTGATCACCTTGCTATTTTTGTATTTGACGGTGATGACGACGAAGCAGTACTTGAAGCATTAATGATGGCTGATGTTGATGTAACTGACGTAGAAGTTGATGACGGTAAAGTTACTGTTTTTGCTCCTCACACAGAGTACAACAATACGCGTACAGCGCTTGAAGAAATGGGTGTGACTGAATTTGACGAAGACCTAATTAGCTTTGTGCCACAAATTGAAACGCCGATTGAAGGCGAAGACGTTGAAGTTATGGAACGCTTTTTAGCCATGTTAGAAGATTGCGATGACGTACAAAACGTTTACCATAACGCGCAATTCTAAAGAACGATTTAGTAAGTTAGAACGACTTTAAGCCAACAGCTATGTTGGCTTTTTCATTTTTAGAACGTGGTATAAATATGAACTCCCTTAAAGAGCTTAAAAGTGGCAAACTTGTTGGTGCTACTCACCTGCAATTAGTAGAAGAGTTAACAATATTCCCTGAAGAGATTTTTAGCTTAGCTGACACGCTCGAAGTACTCGATTTATCAAATAATAACTTATCAACACTACCTGATGAATTTGCCTGTTTAACACGCCTTAAGCGAGTATTTTTATCGTTTAATCAGTTTAAGCATATTCCTACTGTGCTGGCTAAATGCCCTGCTTTAATTATGGTTGCGTTTAAAGGTAACCAAATTTCTGAATTTGCTTTAAACAGCCTGCCAAAAAATATTGAATGGCTCATCCTCACCGATAATAATATTACTGAGCTACCGCAAAGTTTTGGCCAATTTACACAGCTTAAAAAGCTCGCGCTTGCGGGCAATCAACTTAAGCAACTGCCAAGTAGCATGGCGCAGTGTAAAAACCTCGAGCTTGTTAGGCTCTCTGCTAATAACTTAACAGACGTAGACGACTGGCTGTTTGAACTGCCTAAACTTGCTTGGCTTGCGTTTGCCGGTAACGATTTTAATCAAGCACAGTGCCTTACAAAGTGCAGCTTAGAAAATAAGCCTCTTAACGATTACACACTTAGTCATGTTATTGGCCAAGGTGCATCGGGCGTTATTCATTTAGCGCAAGCTGCAGATAGCGCTGTAGCGATTAAATTATTTAAAGGTGCAATTACCAGCGACGGCTACCCGCTTGATGAAGTGAATTGCTGCTTACAAGCAGGCGATCACGCTAATTTAATTAAAGTACTTGCCTACATTGAACAAAGTGATCAGTTGGGTTTAGTGATGGAGCTAATAGATAAAAGCTTCGCTAATTTAGGCCTGCCTCCAAGCCTTGAAACCTGTACGCGTGATACATTTAACAATGATTGCCATTACTCAACTCAAGCTATTTTAAAAATTGCACAGCAAGTGGTAAGTACCTTACATCACTTACATGTTCGTAAAGTAAGTCATGGCGACATTTATGCGCATAACACTATGATTAACCAAAACCATGACGTTCTGTTTGGTGATTTTGGTGCTGCAACTAATTTAACGATGCTAAGTGAGTATCAACAAAAGCAACTAGAGTGGATAGAAGTAAGAGCTTTGGGCTGTTTAATTGAAGACTTATTAGGCACGGTAACCGGCGATGATAGGCAAAGCGAGCTATTTGGTGAAATGTCCGATATGGCAAAACGTGCTATGCAGCCTTCATTAAATCAGAGACCTACATTTACTGAGCTATTAGAAGAGCTAAATATATAATTGAGTAGAGTCATAAAAAAGAGCAACGTGTAACACGTTGCTCTTTTTTTAGTTTATGTTTATTCAATTAGGCTAGCTCATTTAGTGCGCTTAAATGGGTAGACCTGTTGTTTAAGCATACCTACCGGCATGTAATCCCCGACTACACCATACGCTTTTGGCCACTCTTTTTGACCTTTAACAGCAGTACCGAACGCGTAGTCTAAAAACGAAAAATGCGCAGCGTAATTGCGGTCAATTGCGGCTTTATCTGACGCGTGATGCCAATGGTGAAACTGCGGTGTAACCATAAAATATTTTAGCCAACCAAATTTCACACGTACATTTGCATGGTTAAACACAGCCTGTAAACCCACAATTATTACGTATAAACTAATTATTTGCTGTGAAAATCCAAGTACAAATATGGGTGTGAGCACTAAGCTGCGAGTTACGAGTATTTCAAGAATATGTTGGCGAGAGCCCGCTAACCAATCCATTTCTTTGGCACTGTGATGTACGCCATGAAAGCGCCATAATAAAGGGACTTCGTGATAAGCACGATGCACCCAATACTGCATTAAATCAGCCACGAGTATTATTAAAAACAACTGCACTACAAATGGTGTTTGCTCTATATAACCTTGTACTGTAGATGATACAGCCCAGCCAAAACCATAATGCACAAAGTGGTTAGTAACGAGTAACACAAAACCAATAATTAAATGGTTTACAAAAAAGTGGTTTAAATCGCCTCGCCATTCGCTACGTAATATTTTTTGCTCTTTTCGATGGGGTAGCAGCTTTTCAATAACAATAAATATGAGTGTTGAGCCGAGTAAATCTAAAATAAACCAATCTAGCCCTATGTAAGGTGTGTCGGTGGCAAACTCATTTACCTCAACGTTTGGTCCGCCAAACATAATTGCCAGAATAATAAAAAACCACGCTGTAGCTCCTAAACGCTTATTGGTATTGCGTACAAAGTTAAGTAATCCTAAACTGCCCGAGACCAATAATGATGCAAACATAAGCTGACGTAAAAAGTCGACACTGTAGCTTTTGCGTAGTTCTGGTGTGGTTAAGTATTCAGGAAAGTGAAACGCTAATACGCCTAGGCAACTCAGTATTGCTAAAAAGCAGGCTATGTAGCCACTTATGTTGCCCTCACCTATCTGAAGATGATTTGTGCGAAATACCTTTCGTGATAAAGCTCTGATCATTTTTATTATTCCTTGCTTCGTTGAGTTGATTAAATACAACGAAATTCCATTGATTTACACACCCACATATTAACAAAATTTAGGGTATAAAAAATACAAATAGTTCCCTCCATAGTCTGAGTTGCAAATATACAGATAAACCAAACGCAAAAAAGCCACGCAATGCGTGGCTTGGTTGGATAAAGCTAAAACTTTACATCATTAGGGCTGTATTATAAAAACGCACCTAATGCTTTAACTTGGTCTAACATGCGGTTTGAGAAACCCCATTCGTTGTCGTACCAAGCCATTACTTTAACTAGATTACCATCGGCTTTAGTTTGCGTTGCATCAAAGATAGATGACGCTGGGTTATGGTTAAAGTCGATAGAAACAAGCGGAAGTTCATTATATTGTAAAATATCTTTCATTGAACCCGTTGATGCTTCTTTCATGATTGCATTGATTTCTTCTGCAGTCGTATCGCGCTTAGTAATAAACGTAAAATCAACTAAAGATACGTTGATTGTTGGTACACGTACCGACATACCGTCTAATTTACCTGCAAGTTCTGGTAATACTAAACCAACAGCTGCCGCAGCACCTGTTTTAGTTGGGATCATAGATTGAGTTGCACTACGAGCACGGTATAGATCTGGGTGGTATACGTCAGATAGGTTTTGATCATTCGTATAAGAATGAATCGTTGTCATACTCCCCTTTTCAATACCTACAGTGTCGTTAATTGCTTTTGCAAGTGGTGCTAAACAGTTAGTAGTACACGATGCATTTGAGATGATTTGGCTATCAGCGTTAATTACATCGCTGTTTACACCATGAACCACTGTTGCATCCATATCTTTACCTGGAGCAGAAACGATTACTTTTTTAGCACCCGCTGTAATGTGCTTAGCAGCGTCATCACGTTTAGTGAAAAAGCCAGTACATTCTAAAACGATATCTACGTTTAGTGCTTTCCACGGTAAATTTGCAGGGTCGCGTTCTTGCGTTAACGTAATTACGTCATCGTCAATTAACATGGTGTTATTTTCAAGTGTTACTTTTTTAGAAAATTGACCATGAACTGAGTCATACTGCGTTAAATGTGCATTAACGTTAGCAGGTGCTAAATCGTTAATTGCTACAATTTTAATTTCGCTGTTTTGAGCTGACTCATAAAGTGCACGTAAAACATTTCTACCGATACGGCCGTAACCGTTAATTGCTACATTAATCATTTTAGACTCCTATTTAAGTTCACTTGCTTGGCGAGCAAGCGCTTCAATTGCTTGCCAGTCTTTATTTTCAATTAGTTGTTTATCTAGCATCCACGTACCACCCACACAAATAACGTTGTTAAGCGCTAAATAGTTCGGTGCAGTTGCTAGGCTAATGCCGCCAGTTGGGCAAAAAGTAATATGTGGTAATGGGCCACCGATTGATTTAAGCATTGCTGTTCCGCCTGCTGCTTCTGCAGGGAAGAATTTTAAATACTTAAAACCATGCGACGCAAGTTGCATAACTTCACTTGCAGTTGCAGCGCCTGGTAAAAATGGTATATCTGATGTTTTAGCCAAAGCAATAAGCTCATCGCTCACACCTGGACTCACCATAAAATCTGCACCTGCGGCAACCGAAAGATCAAAACTTGCTTTATCTACTACCGTACCAGTACCTACATAGGCTTCAGGTACTTCTGCTTTCATCAGCTTTACAGCTTCTGCAGCAATAGGTGTACGTAGTGTTATTTCTAAGGCTTTTAAGCCACCGTTATATAACGCTCTTGCAAGTGGTGCTGCATCTTCTAATTTTTCGATTACAACCACTGGCACTACGGGTGCCGATGCTAAGATTTTTTCAATACTCATTACTTGTTCCTCATTACCCAGTATGGCTAATATTTATTCAAGTCCAAAAGCACTCGCGCCTAAATCGGCACTGCTTACGATATTTCTAAATCCAGTAAATAATTCGCGACCTGTACCAAATGTTGCACTTGGCAGGCTAAGTTCTGCTTCACGTTTAGCAAGTTCTTCGTCGCTAACGTGTACTTTTAATATTCCGTTTGGCGCATCAAGTGTCACTAAATCACCTTCTCGGATTTTAGCAATAATGCCGCCTTCTACTGCCTCTGGTGCTAAGTGAATAGCAGCTGGTACTTTACCTGATGCACCCGACATACGACCGTCAGTAACAATGGCTACTTTAAAGCCTTCATCTTGAAGCGTTGCCATTACTGGCGTTAATTTATGTAGCTCTGGCATACCTTTCGCTTTAGGGCCTTGCTCTTTTAGCACGGCAATAAAGTCTTGGTTTAATTCGCCACGCGTGTATGCATCTTGCAGAGCACTTTGTGAGCTAAATACTTTTGCAGGAGCAGTAACAACCTGATGTTCAATAGCAACAGCTGACACTTTAATAACAGCTTTACCTAAGTTACCCGTTAGAAGTTGCAGACCACCTTGCTTACTAAAAGGGTTACTCACTGGGCGAAGTACTTCTTCATCGTGTGAGTTTGCTGGGCAATCTACCCATTTAACTTTAGTTGGGCCGGTTGAGTTGCTCATGATCAGGCTATCGTCTTTATCCAAACGAGGCTCTGTCATGTAAGGTGCTAAACCATCGCCTAGCATTGTTTTAACGTCTGTGTGTAAGTAACCAGCGCTTGCTAGCTCGCGCATTAAGAAACCCATACCACCAGCTGCTTGGAAGTGGTTTACATCTGCAGAGCCGTTAGGGTAAATACGTGTAAGCAGTGGTACAACTTCTGATAAATCAGACATATCTTTCCACGTAACCTGAATGCCCGCCGCTTTTGCTATCGCAACAATATGAATAGCATGGTTAGTAGAACCACCTGTAGAAAGCAGGCCTACTAAACCGTTTATAATCGTTTTTTCGCTGATCACATCGGCTAAACACGGGCTTTCTTTATCATCTGTAAGCTGCTTAAGCATAGTTTCTACAGCATTACCTGTAAGCCCATCGCGAAGCTCAGTGTAAGGATTAATAAACGAACTACCAGGAAGGTGTAAGCCCATTATTTCCATTAACATTTGGTTTGAGTTTGCAGTACCGTAGAACGTACAAGTACCTGCGCTGTGGTAAGACGCGCTTTCAGCCTCTAATAAGTCTTCGCGACTTACTAGACCTTGTGCAAATTTTTGACGAATACGTGCTTTTTCTTTATTAGGAATACCTGATTGCATTGGACCTGCTGGTAAAAAGAACACAGGTAAATGACCAAACGACAATGCACCAATTAATAAACCCGGGACGATTTTGTCGCAAACGCCTAAACAAAAAACGCCATCAAACACATCGTGTGAAAGCGATATTGCCGTAGACATAGCAATTACATCACGAGAAAAAAGCGAAAGTTCCATGCCGTCACGCCCTTGCGTAACACCATCACACATTGCAGGAACGCCACCAGCAACTTGTGCTGTAGCATCGTATTTGGTAGCAATGTCTTTAATTAAATCTGGGTAGTCTTTGTATGGCACATGAGCCGATAGCATATCGTTATATGAGTTGATAATAGCAAGATTTGGCTGCTCATCAGCCTTTAAGCGCGCTTTGTCATCACTGCTACATGCAGCCATAACATGGGCTATATTTCCGCAACCTAAACCGGCACGAACTCTTGTTTGTTTTTTTGCGTGCGAAATACGTTCTAAATAATCTTGACGGGTATTTTTACTGCGTTCGATAACGCGCTGGGTAACTTCTTGAATACGAGGATGTAACATAATTTAACTCATCTCTATTAGTTAGAGGATAAAGGCTCAGTAGCAACTACAGACTCCACGTAAATAACTGTACTGAGCATCTTTGATTTACCCGTTCAAAGGTACGCTACCAGGGAGCCTCTCACAACAGCCCTGACACCGGTGTCACTGTATTAACGCATAGCAATGACACCGGTGTCAACCCCGGGTAACAAAAATAGTTTAATATTTTAACATGACCGAATAATGACCTAATTGATTTTTAGGCACAAAGTATATTTTAGCAAGTTCAGAGCAAAAAAAAGCCCGAATAAGCGTCACTCATATTCGGGCTACTGTGAAAGTGTTTTTAACTCACTATTTTATCGCAGAGGTAGACTCGCGTGTAATCAAGCGTGACTCAAGCGTTACCTGATACGGCTGTTCTTGCGGTTGAGCGATGTGTGAAATAAGTTGAGTTACGGCTTGTTTAGTCATTTCTTCAACAGGCTGTGCAATAGTCGTTAAACCAGGCCAAATATGACGTGCAATGGGTGCATTATCAAAGCCGGCTATTGAAATGTCATCAGGCACTTTTAATTGGCGCTGGGTAGCTAATTTTAATACCGCTGCCGCCATGTAATCGTTTGATGCAAATACAGCTGTTGGCCTAGGAGACAAATCTAAAATACTGCGTGCACTATCTACACCTGAGTGATAACTAAAGTTACCCTCCTCTACCAAGCGCTCATCAAACTCTATTCCATGGCTTGCAAGTGAACGCCTGTAGCCTTTAAAGCGTTGTTGAGTGGCACTGTGATCCGGGTGCCCTTTAATAAACGCTATAGATTTATGCCCAAGGCTAATTAGATGCTCAGTAATTTCAAATGCGCCTTGTTCATCATTACTACGAACTGAAATAGAATCATCTTGAAGTAAAGCCGATGCAACCCTTGCATAAGGAATTTTTTTAGATTTTAAAAAAGAAACAAGCTCAGCAAAATCACCAAAAGGAGGCGTTAACACAATGCCATCTAATCGAGAAGTCTGTAGTAATTGATCAATATTATTAATAAGGGCTTCACCACGAAACTCACAAGGGTGTATCAATAAATTATAGTTGTTTTCTTTGCACGCTTCTAAAGCGCCCGTTTGCACCCGAGTGATATAGCTTTTACTGGGATTATCGTAAAGACAACCAATAATAAAGCTACGATTTTGTGCAAGGCCTCGTGCAATTGGATTTGGGGTATAATCGAGTTCTTTAAATACCGCAAGCACTTTTTCTCGAGTGGCAGCACTTACATTAGGCTCGTTATTTAAAACGCGTGATACGGTTTTTTTAGAAACCCCAGCATGACTTGCTACACTATTTATGGTTACTTTTTTCATCTATCCATTATCCAAATACAACCAACAAGGCTAAAACCTTATTTATTATTGTGTAAACATGCAGCGGCACCAATGAGCGGTATGTTGTCTTGTGTTACAAGTATTACAGGAATTTGCCCTGCGTATTGCGACATAATACCCTTTTGCGAAAATCGTTCAACAAAACGGCTCTCTAGAAGTCTTTCTTGCATACGAGGCAGTATTCCACCGCCAATAAATAGTCCGCCTAAAGCGCCGTAAACAACGGCTAAATCGCCAGCTACACTGCCGATCCAATCACAAAATTGATTAAGAGTTGCATCGCACACAGCACATTCACCGCTATTTGCTAGGCTACTTATTTGCGCAGCATCTAAATTTTTAGCTGTTACACCCTTAACCGCAGACATCGCTTTGTATAAATGCGTTATGCCAGGGCCTGAAAATACAGTTTCGATAGAAACATGGGGATGATCTTTACGTAACTCATTTAATAGTAAAGTATCGAGTTCATTAACAGGTGCAAGCGATATATGCCCCCCTTCTGAACTTAAAACAGCGGTAGATTGCGACGTTCTAACTAAGCACGCGGCACCAAAACCAGTACCGGGACCTATAACACCAATGTTTGCATTATCATCAGCTTGACCTGATTTAACAATGACATTTTGTTTAGGATCTAAGTAAGGAGCCGCATATGCAAAAGCAGCAAAATCGTTAATGACTTCTAGTTGCTGTAAATCAAAATGAGTTTTAAATTCACTAACACTAAAATGCCAACCTAAATTGGTTAAATGTACCTGCCCAGCTTTTATTGGACCTGCAACGGCTAAACATGCGCGTTTGGGTGTAATATGCGAGACTGTTTGTAAATATTGCTCAAGCGCACTTTCAAGTGAACCAAAATTAGCACTAGGAAAAATATTAATGTGCTCTATTACAAATTGGTTAGTGTGCTCATTAAAAGCAGTTATTAAAGCAAAGCGGGCATTGGTGCCGCCAACATCAGCAACTAAGATGGGATCAAATTGGGCAGAAGAGTTTAGGCTCATAGTATTATCTCTTTTGTTAAGCGACTCGTGCTTATTATTTTACAATGGTATACCATTGTTATTTATACTTTGAGCTATCACCTCAAAGTAGCTATCACAGTAAAAAATGCTGCCTATAAAATATATAAACAGCGAATACGTTTTGACAACAAAATGATAAAACATTTATATTATGACACCGGTGTCAGCCGTTTATCAATAAAAATATACGTTAATTCACAAAAAGCTTGAAATTATTCATTAATAACCGAAAATGGCACAATTATTTATCAAATTAATTAAGTTGTAACAATGAAAGGTAAAGCCACCTCATTTGATATTGCCCACTATGCAGGGGTATCTCAATCAACTGTATCTCGCGCTTTACGTAACAGCCATCTTGTTAATGAAGAAACACGTAAACGTGTTTTCGATATAGCTAAAAAGCTTAATTATAAAGTTGATAAAAATGCCAGCAACTTGCGTACACAACAAAGCAGCACACTTGCATTACTTCTTTTCGAAGACCCTACTTCTGATGAGTCACAAATTAATCCTTTCTTTTTAGCCATGCTTGGCAGCATTACCCGTGCTTGCGCTAAAGAAGGTTACGATTTATTAGTATCATTTCAATCAGCCAGTGCTGATTGGCAAGCAGACTATGAAGATAGCCACAGAGCCGATGGTATTATTTTACTCGGTTATGGCGATTACATTGATTACCAACCAAAATTTAATACCTTACTTGAACAAAACACTAAGTTTGTTTGTTGGGGTGCAACGGTTGATAATCGCCCAGATTTAACTGTTTGTTGTGATAACTACGGTGGCGGTAAGCTTGCCGCTGAGCACTTTATTGCTCACAGCAGAACTGACTGCGCTTTTATTGGTGATGCATCTGATCATAGCCCTGAATTCTTTAGTCGTTTTCAGGGCTTTAAAGATGAGCTACTGGCTAACAACGTAAAAATAAACGAACGTAAAATGGCTAATGCTATATCTACTGAAGAATCTGGATATCACGCCACTCGTTCGCTTATCGCTAATAATATTAAATTTAACGCCTTATTTGCTGCAAGTGACTTAATTGCTATTGGGGCTATACGTGCACTTAAAGAAGCAAATATTAACGTGCCAAAAGATGTTGCGGTAGTCGGCTTTGATAACATAGCCATTGCTAGTTATGTAAACCCACCGCTGACGACGATAGAGCAAAACACCACTGTTGCTGGGCAAATGCTCGTAGAGAACTTATTAAAACTGATACGTGGTGAAGAAGTGCAAAGTACCTTACTCCCACCTGTATTAATTTCTCGAAAAAGTAGCAGTTAAAAATTAAATATCCTAATAAGACTTCAACATAACAAAAAGGCTTCTAAATTTATTTAGAAGCCTTTTTTAATAACTACAGCATGTTTTATATTAGTCTTTAAGCGATTCGGCAACCACCGGATAATAGTCCCAAACTTGTTTATCACTGAGTGAGCGTACAAGCTTAATGTATTCTGCATGTGTCCAAGCTAGAGGTGTTGCTGAGTTTGTGCCCTCGCCTAACGCATAACCTGCTTTATTTACACCCACGCCATCCCATACTTGCTCAGGTAGCATCATTCCGCTATTAGCAAATTGCTCTAGCCCTTTTACGTAACTATTTTTAATGTCCGCTTGTTTTGCATCATCTAGCGTATTATTTGCGTTTGCGGCCGCTATTTCATAGTGTCCGCGTTCGCCTGTAAAAAATGGCCATACACGACCACGTTGGCCTGGCGTATTGCTCCCGCTTTCGGCGTAATTAGTACCTGTGGTTTCATCTTCACCGTAACCGTCGTTGCCATAACGGCGATAGCCTGCAAATGTGCCGCTACCATCGGTAAAGTTAAAGCTGTATTTAACTTGTAAGTTATCTTCAAGCGTTTCGTCGTCATACTCAGGCAGGGTTTTAACTATACTTGAATCGTTGGCACTTCTTACTCCATAGCGGACTAATTCTAAAAAACCACCGTCTAAAATCTGCTTTTTGTTAAAACCTTCACGGCCATTGTTGGCGTTAATTTTAGTATTAGAGTTAGCGTCGGTGTCTTGACCGATACGAATAAAATACTCGCCATCGGTGCTATCACCTTTTAAATTACCTTCGGTGGTAAACATTTGCGATTCTATATTACTGTTGTACTTTTTAGCCGTTGCTAAATAACGATCTGCATTTTGAGTATCACCACTGAGTGTTGCTATGTCACTGGCTGTTATAAGGCCAGCAACAACGGCAGCCGTTGTAGAGGGAGAATAACCACTTTGCTCTTCCCAGCGCTCTTGCTGTGTTGCAGGTGGAGTGATTTGCATGTCGTTCCATAAAATTTTAGCTCTTCCGCCATCAACTAAAAAGTCAGCTGCCGGTTTTAGCATGCGTGCGTACCAATCTTTAAGTTCGTTATCACTTAGTACGTTTGCTTGATGTAACTTCCACGCAAGCATAATTGGCATAGCCGTTTGATCTAGCTGTACCCCTACCCATTCAAGTTCACCATCAACATGTGTTTTTTGTAAAAACCATCCTGTATCACCATTGTTACCCGGGGTTTTGCTAGTAACTTGTACTTTTTCAAGGTATTCGAAGGCCGTTTTTGCAGTCGCTGTATCGCCTAAGGCCATAAATGCCATAGCTACTTGATAAAAATCACGAACCCATACTGCTTTGTAACCAGTCGAACCCTCTTTGGCTGAAACAGTTTCACCCCAAGGATTAGAAAGTGAGGCAATGAGCGCACCCGCATTAGTTTTGTCTTCTTGCGCTTTTAGTACCATTGCACTGGTGTAAAGCAATTTACCGTCATCGGCTGTTTGCTTAACCATTGTATTTAATGGTTCAAGGCTTTGTAAATAATCTTCCCAGCCTAGCGCTTCACCTTTACCGTTGTAGGCATCAAGCACATTTTGATAACCTTTAGATAAGCTCTGTGCACCTTGTTGCTGGCTTTGCTGCTGCGTTTTACCAAAGCTTAGTGCTAAATCAAATGTGGTATTACTATCGATATTACCAAGCTCTGCCAGCAGAGTGACATTACCGGCCTTATCGCCGGTGTTTGAATATTTTTTGCTTAGTGTGTGTTGTTTTTTAAGTGAGGTGATGCCATCGCTCACACCTGTAAAGCCTACACTTTGCATTTTGAATGGCGTAGATGATTGCAACGTTAAAAAATTATCATTTTCCCATGCTACTAAGCCTTGCTCAGTGGTTTTTGCAAAATCACCTAAGCCGTTGTTGTTTATATAAGGGTTAACAGCAACATACGCTTTCACGCCTTTAAGTGATGTATTAAAAATACTGCGTACAAACAATGTTTGTCCGTCAGGGTCGGTGAATATGTGTTTTTCGAGGGTAAAACGCCCTTTCTTATCTGTACTTGTTACTTTGTAAGCAAGCGATAGTGGTCTGCCTTTATCGTCTTTATGTAAGTAATCAATTGTAACGTCTAAGTCGTCAGCTTCAGTGACTGTAAAATCTTTACCGGTTACTACAAACTGCATATCTTTAATTTGAGCTTGGTGAATGAGTCCAAACATAGTTTCGGTGATCATACCTTTGGCAATTGAAAACCATACTTTTGATACTTCACCTGTCGCAGCGTTGTTATTATATTGGCCGTTTTGGTATTGCTCAAAAGAAGTACCAATTCCGGTTTTACCCGCGTAAGCCCAATATGGTTCAGCACCTGGTGCGCCAGGAGCTGCTGAAACTGTAGCGTCAATATTTTCGTTATTCGTATTTTGTGCACCACAGGCTGTTAAGCCCAAAGTTAAAAGAGCGGTAGTAATAAGGTTATATTTTTTCATTGTGTGACCCTTAGTTTGAATTTTTAACGCGCATTACAGCAATCGCAGCAACAACGAATGATGCAGCACCAATTAATAATGCGTAAATAGGCTGGTTAGAAAATACGTGGCGTAAAATAAGCCCTAAAATACTAGCGGCAAGCAATTGCGGTATAACAATAAAGAAGTTAAAAATACCCATATACACGCCCATTTTATTACTCGGTAATGCATTACTTAACATTGCATAAGGAAGCGATAAAATAGAAGCCCATGCAAAGCCAACGCCTATCATTGGAATAAGGAGCATTTTTGGATCTGTTATAAACATAAAGCTCGCAAGGCCCAATGCGCCTAGTAATAAGTTAAAGCAATGTGCGCCTTTTAAGCCCATTTTTTTAACTAAAAATGGAATACACATAGCGGCAATAGCCGCAAAGCCATTGTAAGCTGCAAATAAAATACCGACCCAATCAGCCCCATCGTTAAAGGCTTTACTTGTTGCATCACTGCTGCCGTAATGAAAGCTTGTTACTGCGGCTGTGGTGTATATCCACATAGCAAACAACGTAAACCAGCTAAAAAACTGCACCCAAGCAAGCTGCTTCATTGCCTCTGGCATGGTAAATACATCTTGTACTACTTGGTAAAAACCGCCTTGTATTTTGTTAGCAGCCTTTAATGCGCTTGCTATCCACTGCACAATACCAAACGCTAGTAAGCCACCAGCAAGTAGGTATAACTCTTTTTCAAGCGATAAACCCATTACTAATGCAAGGGTTGCTAAACCTAGCACCACAAAAATAATGGCACCTTTATTGAAGTTGATATCTACTAATGCGGTGTTAGTCGGTTTGGCAGTGTGGTTTTCAAAAGCAGCTAATTGCTCAGGGCTATATTCTTTGGTTCGCATAACTGTCCAGAGAACTGCAACAAGTAACACCACCCCACCCCAATAAAATGAATATTTAACAGATTCAGGGATTTGCCCTGGCGCAGCGGTATTACTTACGTCAAACCAATTGGTCATCATCCATGGTAGCGCTGAGGCTAATACCGCACCAATACCAATAAAAAAGCTTTGCAAGCCATAGCCCGTAGCACGTTGTTTTTCTGGCAGGTTATCGCCTACAAGTGCTCTAAAAGGCTCCATAGTGACGTTGATTGATGCATCCATAATCCACAACATACCTGCAGCAATCCAAAGGGTTGGTGAATGCGGCATGATAAAGAGTGAGATAGTAGTAAGTACCGCCCCTATGAAAAAGAATGGACGACGACGACCAAAACGCCCCCATGTTTTATCACTCCAATAACCAATTATTGGTTGCACTATTAAGCCCGTTAGCGGTGCTGCAACCCATAAAATAGGAATATCATCAACTTGTGCGCCTAGGGTTTGAAAAATACGGCTCACATTGCCGTTTTGTAGTGCAAAACCAAATTGAATGCCTAAAAAGCCAAAGCACATATTCCATATTTGCCAAAAACTTAGATTTGGTTTGTTGCTGTCATAATTATTATTTTGATTATTCATGATTAGCCTTATTAGTTAAAACTGCGCTACTAAATGCATCTAGCGAAAGCATAAGCTTTGTAACTTCTTTGTCAGTGATGATCTTTACCGTGTTTTGTTCAAGTAAGTCGTGTAGCGGTTTATTTCGCTCAAAGATATTTGCTTGCTCTGGTGTTAAATTAATTAATACCGTTTGTGGCTCCTCACTAAAATTACTAAAAACATAAACAGATTGCCGTCCCAGCGAGCGTACAAAACCAACAACGCGTTCGCTATTGCTAAGTGAAAGCTCTGACATGGTTCCACCTACAACAGCGGGTAAACGATTAAGAGCCATTATTGATTTATAATAATCACGAAGTGATGCTTGCTCGCTCGATAAGTTAGCGCCGTCGAATTTTCCGTTGTTCATCCATGCTTGATGCGCTGGTACACCAATATAGTCAAAAATGCTGGTGCGAGTAGATGTGCCAAAACCTGCGTTTGCAGATCCGTCCTCCCCCACATCTTGGGCAAAATATAATAAAGTAGGTGCGCGACTCATTAAGCTAGAAACGACCATTGCTGGTTTCCCCCAGCGTGCATCACCTGCAAAATCAGGGCTAGCAATGCGTTGTTCGTCGTGATTTTCTAAAAAGTGCAGCATGTGCGCTTCAATATCAGCCACTTGGCTTTGGGCTGCAAAAATAGTATTAGCAGCTTGCTTACCCTGCATAATGGCTTTTAATGTGTCGTAAAAGCCGACTTTGTCATACAAGTAATCCATTTTTCCTTGCTGAATATACGCTCTGTACATTTGTGGGTTGTAAACTTCAGCCAATAAAAACGCATCGGGCTTTTGCATTTTTATTGATGAATTTAAAAAGCTCCAAAATTCAACCGGCACCATTTCGGCCATATCGTACCTAAAACCATCTACGCCTTTATCAAGCCAGTAAAGAGTGATATCTCTAAATTTATACCAGCTATTAGGCAGTTCCTTATTTTGCCAAAACGCATAATGAGCGCGATAATCTTGGTTTTCTAGCTCTTTAGGTAATACAGGAAAGTCATAGCTGCCATCAGGCTTAACGCCATAATTGACTCTTACGGTTTCGTACCAATCGTTAATATCTGGCTTGGGTGCACGCGCACCATTCCCCGTCCATTTCGCTGGCGTTTCATCAAAAAAACCGTCAGCTAAAGGGTGAGTATTACCCCCTAAAACTGTATAGCTTTGTGATGTTGGAACCTGAAAAGACTGACCCGGGACATAGTAAAAATTATTGTTTTTATCATATGCTTTGGTTGTATCGTCTTGTTCACCAAAGTCATTTATTCCCTTGGGTTTTGCTACTGATTTATAATTACGAGCCACATGGTTAGGTACAATATCTATAACCACTTTCATGCCATGCTCATGAGTACGCTCAATCAGATCACTAAACTCACCCATTCTATTGGTCACATTTATAGCTAAATCTGGGTTTACGTCGTAGTAATCTTTTATTGCATAAGGTGAACCTGCACGGCCTTTAACTACATCAGGGTCGTCTTGCGTAATCCCATACTCGGTATAATCGCCCACTAGCGCATGATGTAAAACACCGGTATACCAAACATGGGTCGTACCCAATTCTTTAATACCTTTAAGTGCAGCATCGTTAAAGTCGGCAAATTTACCTACGCCATTTTGCTCTTTTGTACCCCAGGGCACATTCGCGGTCTGTGTGTTACCAAATAAGCGTGTAAATACTTGGTATACAACAGGCTTTGTTAACTCATTTTGTGCCTGTTTAGGGGCTTGCTGTTGTTCGGTTTCATTATTGTCTGAGCACGCACTTGTTATAAGTGCGCTACACAGTAATGCGGGTACATAAACTGATTTTTTCATTGTGTGTCTTTTTGTCAGTAGTGTTATAGCTTTATACTAAAGATATCTGCAGCAAGCATACAGTTGCTGCATACGTATTCACTTAAACATTCACGGCGTATTAATCACTAATACCGTAGCAGTCATTGGCTCTAAGTTAATACTGTTAGTTAGTTTAAAAGTGTGTTGTGTGAATAATCCCTGCGCATTGGCATTTTTTGGTATGGCTTCTTGCATGTAATCAAGATTATGCTTTTGTTTTACTTTGTTTTTATTCATAAAAACTAATACTGTTTGCGTATCACTAACGCGAGCATAACTATAAACACCATTATTCGGACTGAAATGAACGAGCTTACCCTTTGCAAGCGCCGGGCTTTGCTTTCTAAAGTTAAGTAGCGTGCTTATAGTTTCGTGCATATCGCGCTGATCTTTACTTAACCCGACTCCAGTAAACGCATTAGCGTTTTGATTTTTGAACCCACCAGGAAAATCAATGCGTATATCACCATGATCTTTACTCGGCGTATTATCCAATAATATTTCGGTTCCATAATATATTTGAGCAATGCCGCGCGTTGTTAAAAACAAAGTCATCGCCATTTTAGTTTTAGCTAAGTCTTGCCCAAGCTCCGTATATACACGGCTCATATCGTGGTTATCAGCAAACACCATAATGTTATTGGTGTCTGGGTATAAAAAATCGTTAGCTAATGACTGATATACTTTAACCCAGCCTGTGCTCCAACTTTCATCTTCATTTAAAGCTCGAATTACCGCCTCTTGCAACGAAAAGTCCATCACACTGGGTAAGCTTGACACATACCCATCTTGATTTACTTTACCGCGCTGCCAATACGACGCTATTGCAGGGTTTGAAGTCCACTCTTCGCCAACAATATTAAAGTGTGGGTATTCATCCATAATGGCCTTGGTCCAATCACTTAAAAATACTTTGTCTGAATAAGAATAGGTATCTACACGAATACCGCTTAAATCTGCGTATTCAATCCACCAAATTGCATTTTGAATTAAATACTCATTCAATAATGGTTGGCGCTGGTTTAAATCGGGCATGCTAGCGACAAACCAACCATCGCTAAACTGGCGTTTATCGTAGTTACTTGCGTGTGGATCTTGAATTGTTTGGCGCGCATGGCTTGTGGCATGTTTGCCATTTTCAAACTGCCCATTAAAGTTAATCCAATCTTGAGTTGGTTTATCCTTCATCCACGGGTGCTCAGCACCAAAGTGATTAAGCACCATATCCATAACAAGCCCAATGCCCTGCTCTTTAGCCTTTATTGATAACGTTTTGTATAAATTGTTTGATCCCATTCGCGGATCAACGTTGTAAAAGTCTGTAATCGCGTAACCATGATAAGAGTAATCTGGCATGTTGTTTTCAAGCACTGGAGTAAGCCAAAGCTGTGTTACACCTAAATTATTTAAATACGGTAATGCGTTAATAACACCTTGAATATCCCCTCCATGTCGCCCGCCTTTAAAGCCTAGATTTGCAGCTTCTAGCATGCTTTTAACGGTGTCATTTGTGGAGTCGCCATTTACAAAGCGATCTGGGTTAATTAAATATAAAGCATCTGCACTTGTGAAACCTTGGCGTTGCGCGCTATTTTTATCTCGAGTAAATAAAAGAAACTCAAAGCTATGCGCTGTATTAGTGCTGTTAAACTTGAGCGTTCCTGCTTTGGCGTTATCGCTAATATTTAAATGTAGGAAAGCATAATTAGGGTTGTCGGTACGTGTTACGTTATTAAGTTCAACCCCTTTATACTTATCTAATTTAAATTCTTCGTTAGCTATATTTTGCTCATGCACGAGTACTGTAATGTTATTTTTATTCATTCCGACCCACCAATTGGCAGGCTCTACATTAAGTGCATAACTAAAGCTTGGTAAGCTACAAGCGCTTACTAGTAAAAGTGTGTTTAAAAATCGCATTGTTATACCTTTTTAATGCTGGCTAAAAAATTCTGGTGAGTTGGTAATTGCGTTACAGTTGAGCTGATCAACGTTTTTAAAGTAGAGAATAAATCGCTCAGTTGATCATCACTTAGTGAATCAACAATACTGTTATAGTCATCAGGGATAAGCCCTTGCCCTATCATGACTTGCTGCCAAGCAACTTCGGCGAATAGTTCATCATCTTCACGTATTACTTTGCCTGTGTGTTTAAATAAATTCAGTTTATGGGTAAGGGAATTTGGTATATCCATTTGCATGCATTGACGCCAAAACGGGGAGTCTTCTCGCTCGGTGAGTTTATAATGCAAAATAATAAAATCACGTATGTGCTCTAATTCAATAACGCTTTGTTTATTAAACTCCGTTACTAACGCATCGCTAATACCGTTGTGTGGAAATAGCTTAATTAAACGCGTAACCGCAGTTTGAATTAAATGAATACTGGTTGACTCTAGCGGCTCTAAAAAACCACTTGAGAGGCCAACCGACACCACATTTTTATGCCATTGCTTTAAACGCCGACCTGTTTTGAATTTTATAATACGGGGCTCTGTAATTGGCTCAGCGGGTAAGCTTTTTAGCAGTAACTGCTTAGCATCATCATCTGACAAGTATCTACTGCAATAAACAAGGCCATTACCAATACGATTTTGCAGTGGTATTTGCCATTGCCAACCAGCACTATGTGCAATAGATCGCGTATAGGGCTTAAGCTCATGAGTACTTTTTGTTTGTACGGCTACTGCACTATCGCATGGTAAGTAATGAGACCAATCAATAAACCCTGTATTTAATGTTTGTTCAATTAATAGTGCACGCAGCCCGGTGCAATCTATAAATAAATCCCCACTAATTTGACTGTCGTTATCCAGTACTAGGCTTTTAACATTGCCTGTATCGCATTGTTCAACATGGTTTATTTTTGCATCTATGTGTTTAACACCGCGCGATATAGCCAACTTTTTTAAGTATTCAGCGTAAAGCGTTGCATCAAAATGATATGCGTAACTCAGCCCAGATAGTTGGGTATTAGGAATTGTATTGAGGAGTGCAAATTTATGCTGTTTAGCCGCTTGGTAATTGAGTGAAAAATCCCATAAGTCGTCTTCGCAACCCGTAATTTGACCTTTTAACCAAAAGTTATAAAAATCGCAAAAGGGAAAGTTTTTACCTAACGAGCCAAACGCATGCATGTAGCTATGCGATTGGGTTTTCCAATTTTCGAACTCTATACCTAATTTTATTGAAGCATTAGTGGCATTAATAAAATCTTGCTCGTTTATACCCAGCGCGTTATTAAGTTGAATAATGGGCGGTATCGTTGCTTCACCCACTCCTACCGTACCAATAGCTGATGATTCTATTAGTGTGATATTAATTACTTTACCTAACACTTTATTAAGCAGTGCTGCTGTTATCCACCCTGCGGTACCACCGCCTGCAATTACGACATGTTTTATTGGTTTCATATTATTGCCCACGCTTTAATACAGCGCTCAATAAACTTAATTAAGCGAATTGGTATTAATCAGTGTTTGATAAACTAGCTATAAAAAAGCCCTTGTAAAACAAATCACAAGGGCTTCTACACACAACTTTTATTATAGCTTGTAACTAAAGCCTAACAAGTAAGTACGACCGTAATCTTGGTAGTCACGTACTTGTAGAGCATTATCGCCAGAAAGTGACGTAAACGGTTCTTCAGTTAAGTTTTGTACTTGAAACTGAACAGATAAACCTTCAAGGCTTTCAATGCCGGCCTCAGAGAAGTCATAACCTGCTTGAACATCCCAAATAGTTTCACCTAAAATATCAACTTGTTCAGTGTTAAAACCTAAACCATATACATCACCTTTAAAGGCACTGCGTTTGCGCATACTGGTACGTAATTGCATACCATGCATTTCGTAGTAAACTGTTAAGCTTTGAATTTTATCCGAAAGACCTGGTAGCTCGTAATCGTTACCGTTTTGATCTTCAATATCAGACTCAATACCAGTATGGCTGGCAATTAAACCAAAACCTTCAAGAGATGGATGGAATATTTTAAATGGTAACGCTAGTGAAAGCTCGTAACCATATAAATCGCCACCGCCGCCATTTATTTTACCGCTGCCTGTACCTGATGATGTTGCAGGAACTTCACCTGTTGAAGGGTCAGCTACACCTGACATATCAATTGCATACGTGCCGTCAAAAATCCACTGAGTTAAATCTTTATAGAAAAACGCAGCAGAGAAGTAACCTTCATCGCTAAAGTAATTCTCGTAAGTAAAATCGTAGCCGGTTGCTTCTTTAGGTTCTAAATTTGGGTTACCACCCGATACAGACCAATAGTTGCCATTTTCATCAGGTGTTTGATTATATGAAGCATTAACTGATGAATTCATTTCATCTAAGCGTGCACGAGAAATTGTTTTAGCAGCACCAAAACGTATCGTTTGTTGCTCATCAATCGCAAGTGACAAGTTTAAGCTAGGTAATACGTGCGAGTAATCATGACTTATGTTTGTAGGTGATGTAACAACCACACCATCAACAGTACTAAATGCATTACCTTGTGATGATTGATCAGTTTGTACATAACGCACGCCCACGTTACCCGTTAATGCAAGGCCGCTTACTTCAGCATTAATATTAGCTTGAACAAATGCAGAAGTAATTTCTTCTTTTACAGTCCACGATTTAGTCGCATGACTTGTATTTGTTAAGCTCTCTGCCAGTAAGTCGTAATAACCGTCGTTAACTAAGCCATTTACGTCATAAGCAATCATATCGCCCATGCCTATAAAACCTAAATCAACACTTCCGTTACGGTACTGTTCTGGCACATTAAGCATGCCTGGGTTATCAAGCGAAAAGCTAGATAACGTCATAAAGTAACCTTCTGAATCTTTTGTTTTCTCACGTTCTTTGTAAGACATACCAAATTCAATAGAACTTATGTACTCGTTTTCTAATACCTTTGAAGCCGCTATTTTTAATGTTGATAGCTCATCTTCAATGGTCGGTGCATTAATAAAACCATCTTGCGCTTGGTTTTCATACTCAGTACCAGTTAAACCATATTTATCGTTAAGTGCAGAGCTTGCACCCCACGATAGCGGGCCACCTAACTGTATTAAACCATAATCGCTATAATCTAAGTCATGAGTAAAACTTGCGCCGGTATTTCCACCATTAAATGTATAACCTAAGTTATCTGCAACACCGCGAGCATCACCACGCCCTGTACCTGAGTAACTCTCAACACTCCAGATTTTACGGTCTACTTGTGAATAACTTGCATCAAACTCTACTGACCACGAATCGTCAATATCATATTTAGTATTAAAACCAAAAGCTGTAAGTTCCGCTTCGCGTTCTTCATAATCGTTTCGAACTACTACACGTTGGCCTTGTGTTACTGCACTTGTTATAAAGCCAGATGCTTCATCAACTACAACACTATTTGCATCAATACTACCTTGACCCCATGCAAATGGAACTTCAATACCGCGTAGAATTTTTTCATCTGTAAAATCTACATATAACGCATCAAACGTCATGTTTAGTTTATCTGTAGGGGCGGCTTCAAGTACTAGCATTGCCGAATCACGCTCAAGGGTTGATGAACGTACAAATGGTTTAGCGCCGCCTAGAATTGAATAATCGTTACCATTTTCGGTGAATTCTGGGTAGCCCCATGAGTTCCAACGTTTTTCTTGATTTGGTGAACTCATTGTATTTAAAGCAAAGGCAACACCAATTGTATCGTCAGCAAACTGATCGATGTATGAGATAGTGCCTCGATAGCCGTCATCATTACCGTCTGGATTTAATTTACCAAAGCTGGTTTGCTCATACTGCCCATTTACTTGCACAACACGCTCGCCTTTACTTAAAGGGCGCACGGTTTGCATATTAATAACACCGGCAATGCCTTCAGCATCTATACTTGCATTTGGCGTTTTATAAACAGTTACACCGCTCATTATTTCTGATGGGTAAAGGTCAAACTCTACACCACGGTTATCACCAATCGATACTTGTTCACGACCATTAAACGTAGTACCACTTTCGTTTTCGCCAAAACCACGGATAGAGACACGACTTGCTCGGCCATCTAAGCGCTGAGCTGTTAAGCCTGGTAAACGTGCAATTGATTCAGCAATTGAAGAGTCTGGCAGCTTACCTATATCTTCTGCAGAAATAGATTCTACAACCTGTGTAGAAAAACGTTTTGTGTTGATTGATTCTACAACACTGCCACGAAAGCCTTTAACTTCGATAACTTCTACATCATCTTTTTTTATTGTATCTTCTTGAGCAGCCTGTGTAGCAAAGCTTGATAAGCCTGCAGCTGTTAATGCTAAAGTTAATATACTTGGTTTGAACATAGACATAATGTTTTCCCGTTACCCATATTGTGATACCCGCGTTCAATGTTTAAGTGATAGTTAAACAAGGCGAGCTAATTTTGTTGTCAGGATGAATATTAACGCCAGATTTATTTTATTAACAACTTTATGCATACGTATTCAACAATTTCAATGTAGCCTAACATTAACATACATTACACACATATAATTTTAACCATATGATTTTATTAAAAATAAACAAAACAAAAAACACTGAAAGAGCATGGCAGATTAAATCTATTTTGTAGAAAACTAATAGCCTTTCTACTTGAATGTAAACAAGATGAAATTAATTGGCACTGTTATATAACGTTTAAATAATTGCACATTTACTAAGTGTTAAATTGGTCAGACCATTTCTAGTAAAACCAAGGGTATATTTCCTTTATAGTACAAACTGTTAGGTTAAATTTAACTAAAAAATGAATGAATACCATAATTGGTAAACATTAAACACACAAAACGAACACCGCTAAAGATGCGCTAAGCGCTTATTTTAAATAATTTTATTGCATTATTTTTAGTGCATACGTATGCAGACTTTTTACAGAATTACAGGCTTCACGTATGCTTTTTGAAAATAACGTGATTAATCGTAATCACAATTAAGAATAGTCTAAATACTGTGTCGAATGACGGAGAAAAGCATGACCCAAAAGCAGTGGTATAAAGGTGCGGTTATTTATCAAGTTTATCCGCGTAGCTTTCAAGATAGCAACAACGATGGTATTGGTGACTTAAAAGGGATTATTAATCGTATTGATTACATTAAAAGCTTAGGCGTTGATGCAATTTGGATTTCACCTTTTTTCAAATCGCCGATGAAAGACTTTGGCTACGATATTAGTGACTACCGTGACATTGACCCGCTTTTTGGTGATTTAAACGATTTTGATGAACTTATTAGCCAAGCCCACGATCGCAACATTAAAATTATAATTGACCAAGTACTAAGCCATACATCAGATCAACACCAATGGTTTACAGATAGCCGCGAAAATCAAAATAACGATAAAGCGGATTGGTATGTTTGGGCTGAAGCTAAAGATGACGGCACATCACCTAATAATTGGCTGTCTATTTTTGGTGGTGGCGCGTGGCAGTGGGAACCTCGCCGTGGGCAATATTATTTGCATAACTTTTTAACCGAACAACCCGATTTAAACTTTCATAATCCTGACGTAAGACAAGCTGTACTTGATAACGTAGAGTTTTGGCTTAAAAAAGGCGTTGATGGCTTTAGATTAGATGCTATTAACTTTTGTTATCACGATGCACAACTTCGCGATAACCCAGCTAAACCAAAAGATAAGCGCCAGGGTCGTGGTTTTAGTGAAGATAACCCATACGCATTTCAGTATCATTACTACAACAACACTCAGCCAGAAAATATTGAGTTTATGCAAGACATTCGCACATTACTTAATAAATACCCAGGTACTGTATCGCTTGGCGAAATCTCATCAGAGGATTCATTGGCGACAATGGCACAGTACACCCAAGGTGGCGATAAGCTGCACATGGGATATAGCTTTGAGCTCTTAACAAATGATTATTCAAGTGAATATATTAGAACTACGGTTCAAACTCTTGAACAACGTATGACTGAGGGTTGGCCGTGTTGGGCATTTAGCAACCATGATGTAGAGCGCGTAGCAAGTCGCTGGAGCGAAAATGGCGAAATAAACCCTCAGCAATGTAAAATGTTAACCGCCCTACTTGCCTCCCTTCGTGGCAGTGTATGTATGTACCAAGGTGAAGAATTAGGTTTAGGTGAAGCAAGTGTTGCCTTTGAAGACTTACAAGACCCATATGGCATAACATTTTGGCCTAATTTTAAAGGGCGTGATGGCTGTAGAACGCCAATGCCTTGGGAGCAAGCTGATTCACCTCATGCGGGTTTTAGTGACGTAAAACCTTGGCTACCTGTTGATGATGCACACAAACAGCAATCAGTCGCTGTGCAAACTAATGATAGCCACTCAATTTTAAACGCCTATCGTGAGTTTATGGCGTGGCGCAAAAGCCAAACTGTTTTACTAGAGGGTGATATTGAGTTTATTGAAACGCCTGAGCCTGTGCTTGCTTTTTATAGAACGCTTGGACCGCAAAAAATGCTGTGCATATTTAATCTAAGCTCTCAACAAACAAGTATTGATATGCCAACATCAATCGTTAAAGAATACAATGAGCTTAGCCACCACAGCGCAAAATTAAGCCAAGACACACTTACGCTTGAGCCTTTCGCTTGCTTTTATGCAAAGTGTTAATGACATCAATAATTACACTTAATATTACAGCTAAGCTCTAAACATAAAAAGCCCAAGTAAATTACTTGGGCTTTTTTGTGCGTTTAATTTTTCTAATGACTTTGGGTTTTACTGTTTAAGTAGTCAGTTAAAGCAAATAAAACGCCTGACATTACAAACGTAACATGAATAGTCACTTTCCAAAGTAGCTCATCACTTGGATATGCGCCTGAGTTTATAAATACTTTTAATAACTCAACAGCAGAAATAGCGACTATCGCACTTATTAATTTCATCTTTAGACCTGAAAAACCAACTTTTCCCATCCAAGATGGTCTGTCTTCATGATTATCAATATTAAGCTTAGAAACAAAGTTCTCGTAACCGCTAAATGTAATGATCAGCAATAACCCCGCTAATAATGCCGTATCAACTAAAGTTAGAATACCGACAAGTAACTCTTGATTCGTTGCTGTAAATGTCGCAATACCCATTAAATAAAGCTGCTTAAAAAACTTTATTAACAACAGTACAACTGCAAATAGTAAACCCACAAAAAATGGGGCTAGTAGCCAACGCCCTTTAAAAATAAAAGATTCTAATGCATGCTCTACTTTATTAGCTTGGCGTGGTTTTTTATTAGGGGTGTGTGATGACATTGATTTGTCTTTTAATTAAAAAAGCGACCTTAGCTTATAAACCACTGCAACACAATGCTGCGAAATCCTGACAAGTAAATTACTCATCCTCACGATAAAAAAATTTCGTTATCTTTTATTTCGTTTTCGTTTAAAAATCAGTATACCAACAGAGTTGTTCTGGATTGGGCACTACTGATTTAAACCTAATCTTAAACTGGGTAAATCAGTCATCACACCATTTTTTTAGGAATAAACGAATGAAAAAAGCATTGCTAGCATTAATCGTAGCTCCACTATTTGCAGTATCTGCGACTTACGCGGTAGCAGACGATGCGCCAACAGCTTCAGCCGAAATGGTAAAAGAATACACAGAAATGTGTGTTAACTGGGCTAAAGATGATGACGTAAGCAATGAAGAGCTAAATGCCTACGTATTAAAATGCGTAAATGATGAGCTTGAATCTGAAGGCTATAAAAAAGTATCTTCTGTTAAGATTTAATCATACCAATTGCATTAAATTAGTGATCTATTTTAGCGCTAAGAAAATAGCTCAATAGCAAGTGAAATAGCATGGCATATAGTTTTTTTATATGAATGTTTTTTAACGCAGTGAGTGGGTTATTTAGTGCAATATAATGACCATTTTTTTAATAAAACTGGTATCTCCAATACGCTTAGTTGAATGTACTGCTAATAAAGCCGTTGCGAAAACATTTAACTAGGCACAAAAAAACCGGAATAGACACAAGCTGTGCGTTCCGGTTTTTTTATAGTTTTTTAAAACCTATAAAAAGTTATGAATAAGCGATAACGTGCTTATTCATCTTCTTTTTTAGCTTTCGCTTTAGGCTTTGCTTTAGCTGGTGCCTTTTTTGCAGCAGCTTTCTTTTTAGGTGCTGCCTTTTTCTTCGCTTCTTCTGTCCATTTACCTGCTTCATAATGAGCAGTCCAGCCAGTAGCTTTACCGTCAACTTCAGTCATAACATACTGAGCTTTATTTTTACGGCTGTAGCGTACAACAGCAAGATTACCATCAGGATCTTTAGCAGGTGCATCTGCTAAGTAATAAAACTTAGGCGAGATACGGTCTCTAAAGCGTTTTAACTCTTCTACCTTAGGTGCACGTGTTTCACGAGACTTAGGAAAAGTATTTGCAGCTAAGAATATACCAGCGGCGCCATCACGTAATACGAAATACGCATCTGACTTTTCACACTCTAACTCAGTAATGTGAACAGGATCTTCTTTTGGTGGAGCAGCTTCGCCACTTTTAAGTAGTTTACGTGTGTTTTTACACTCGTCATTATTACAGCCAAAGTACTTACCAAAACGACCCGATTTAAGTTCCATGTCAGAGCCACATTTATCACATTCGATAATTGGTCCGTCATAGCCTTTAATTTTAAAGGTACCTTCTTCAACTATATGCCCTTTACATGCGGGGTTATTACCACACACATGTAATTTACGGGTTTCGTCGATTAGGTATGAATCCATTGCAGTTTCACAAATAGGACAACGCTTCATCTGCATTAACTTTTCAGTTTCTACATCTTCTACATCAGCTGCAACTGCTTCATCACCCGACACTAAGTTCATTGTTGTAGTACAACGCTCTTTTGGCGGAAGGCTGTAACCAGTACACCCTAAGAAAACACCAGTTGATGCCGTTCGTATACCCATTTTTCGGCTACACGTAGGACACTCAATATCAGTTTCAACCATCTCGTTAAGACGCATACCACCGTTCTCTGGCTCGTCTTTAGCGACAGTTAATTGCGTTGAAAAATCAGCATAAAACTTATCTAGAACTTGAGTCCATACACGCTCGCCTTCAGCGATATCATCTAAACGGCCTTCCATTTTAGCTGTAAAATCAAAGTTCATTAAATCAGTAAAATTTTCAACCAAGCGATCGGTAACTATTTCACCCATTTTTTCAGCGAAGAAACGGCGGTTTTCTACACGTACATAACCACGATCTTGAATCGTTGATATAATTGACGCATAAGTAGATGGACGACCAATACCGCGTTTTTCAAGCTCTTTTACTAAACTTGCTTCACTAAAGCGCGCTGGCGGTTTAGTAAAATGTTGCTTAGGATCGAGTTCGATTAAAGTAAGGACTTCACCTTCTTTAACAGCCGGTAGTGATTGATCTTCTTCGTTTTTCTTACGTATCGCAGGTTGTACTTTTGTCCAACCATCAAAGCGGAGCACACGGCCTTTCGCTTTAAGCTGGAAGTCGTTAGCTGCAACAGTTAGTGTTGTTAAATCGTATTCAGCAGGTACCATTTGGCACGCTACAAACTGACGCCAAATTAGCTCGTACAGCTTTTTAGCATCGGCGTCTACACCTTCAACATGACCTGATAACACGGTAACGCTTGAAGGACGTATTGCCTCATGCGCTTCTTGTGCATTGCCTTTAGAGCTGTAGCTAATTGGATCTTTTGGTAAGTATTTAGCACCAAACTCGTTTGTTACATACTCACGACACATTTCAACGGCATCTTTTGAAAGATTAGTTGAATCGGTACGCATATACGTAATATAACCGCCTTCATACAAACGCTGAGCAAGCATCATGGTCTTTTTAACGCCATAACCTAAACGTGTACTTGCCGCTTGCTGCATGGTTGAAGTAATTAATGGCGCACTTGGGCGACTTTTACTTGGTTTTTCTTCAACGCTAATTACTTTGTATTCTGCATTCTCAAGGCTTTTAACCGCTGCGCTAGCCTGAGCTTCATTTACAGGCTTAAAAGGCTTTCCTGCTTGTTTGGCTACTTCTAAACGTAACTCAGACTCAGTATTTTTAACGTCAGCATGGATATCCCAAAATTCTTCAGGGATAAACGCCTTAATTTCACGCTCACGCTCTACTAATAAACGTACCGCAACAGACTGAACTCGTCCTGCAGAAAGTCCACGGGCCACTTTAGCCCACAATAATGGTGATACCATAAAGCCAACAACACGGTCTAAAAAGCGACGTGTTTGCTGAGCATAAACCATATCAGTATTAAGCTCGCCAGGTGTTTCAAACGCTTGCTGTATTGCGTTTTTAGTAATTTCGTTAAAAACTACGCGCTTATACTTAGCAGGATCACCACCAATGATTTCTTGAAGGTGCCAAGCAATTGCTTCCCCTTCTCTATCCAAATCCGTTGCGAGATATATTTGGTCTGCATTTTCAGCCAGCTTTTGTAATTCTTGAACAACTTTTTCTTTACCAGGCAGTATTTCGTAATGCGGATCCCAGCCTTGGTTTGGGTCTATACCCATACGCGCGACTAAGTTTGTATAATCTCGTTGCTTTTTATACGCTGCTTTCTCTTCAGGTTCCATTTTACGAACTTCTGCTGGCGTTTTAGTTGCCGGCACTTTAGCTTTGCTCGAACCTGAAGTAGGTAAATCTCGTACATGCCCAATACTGGACTTTACGATGAAGTCATTACCTAAATATTTATTAATTGTTTTAGCCTTAGCAGGAGACTCTACAATTACTAGCGATTTGCCCATAGTTGCCTATTTCTAACCAAATATTGAAAATGTGTTTTGCCGACATAAGCGGCGCGAATATTTATAGGTATATCTACAAACACTAGTTGTTACAAGCTTTTAATACAAACTTTTCAGTATTTACTGAATAAACGAACAATTTTTGTCGTTAAATTAAACAAACTAGTGTTTTTAGATTAATTGATGTGGAATATATAGAACAGAAACAAAAATGCCAACCTAAAGGTTGGCATTTTTTATTTTAAACGATTATAAATCATCTTTTACTGTAACTGAAAATGGAGATACTAAACCAGACGGAGCCTTAACTGAAATATTTAAGCTACCCGATGGACTATCGTTACCACCTGTTAGAGGTTCCCGTTTAATACCAAATGAAACACCTACTGGGATAAAGCTCGTAGTATTTGGAAATACATAACTAGTTTCACCAGTAAGTTCACCGTTATCAGTACTAATAGATACCTCAGTACCTGCAGGCAGAGGATTGTTATATATATCTGCAATATACAAAATCAAACTAACACTACCAGTCCCCGTTGCACTCTGGGTTAAATCTATTTCACTGACTTCACACATCTGCTGACTTGCGAGGTCACTTTGTGAACGACGTACTAATGGACTATTAGGATCACTATTTACATGCACATCAGATGCTTTTACGCCTACAGCAGTTGCACAGTTATCATCATACGCTACTAGCCTAAAGAATGCTGTATCACCCGACATTACAATCTCTTGATTTTGAAATACATTAACCATCTGGCGGCTACATAGTCCTGCGGTTTCATCTTCTTCACGACACAATAAGCCATTGTATAAACTGTTTTGTTCAGTCCAAGAGCCATTACCATCAAAATCTACGAACTCTTCAAACTCATCACCTGTTGAATTGTCACGAGAACATAGATCTTTTCCATCACTACAATCTTTACCGCCAAAAGTGCTATCTTCATTGTTATCAATAAAAGCTTCTGTGATATCAAATAAATCGCCAAAAAAATCTGTGCTATCAAAGTAGCCATTACCATTAAGATCTGAGAATGTTTCTTCGCCAATAGCATAAGCAAGCACTGTTGCTCGACCACCTAGAGGTAAATCCACAGTTAAATTATTCTTTAAAATACCTAATGGACAAGGTAAACCACCATCACATTTTTGTGCAATTGTATTCTCGTACATTGAATCAGTAAAAGGCCGAGGATTGGTGCTTGTCCATGTGACACTACAAGCGCCATTGGTAGTTGTACAGCTCGGTTCGATAACACCTCCTTCAGTAATAAAAGTGACGGCCGTACCATCTGGAACAGGATTGTTAAAATGATCCGCTAGTCGAGCGTTAACTAACACCTCCGTACCATCAATATTTAAAGCATGTGGATTGAAAATAGAACGCGATAATGAAAAGCTATTTTGATCAGCAATACCTGTACTGACAACAAGAATATCTGAAGGAGCCGTTACAATAACTGAAGGGTTATCTTCATCAACACTAGATGCAATAACACGCACAGGTGTAGGCACCGAGCCCGATAACACAGATGTACTTACTTCGCCGCTCGCACTTGTAATAGCAGAAGAAGTACCTAAAGTAATTCCACCTACGCTAGTTGATAATTCAAAATCAACCGTTCTTGAGGCTAAATCGTTACCATTTGAATCGACAAGTTTGAATGTTACGTCTGAAATTTCGGTTCTGTCTGCACCGCCAGTACCCTTTAAGGCAATTACAGGCTCTGTAACTTTAATAAACTGTAAAAATCCGATATTTGCAGGTGATACATTAATTGTTGTATTTGCAGAGACCGTATCGCCACCAGTAATAACCGTGGCAGTAATTATATCGCCACCAACACAGGTGAGAGGTCGGTATGTTGAGCGAGCAAAACCACCAATACTAGCCACCGTTTTATCAATTATTGCCTGTCCTGAACTTACACAACCAGATGAGAACTCAACAGTTAATGGATTTGTGTATAATTCACCATCTTTAGAGATTTCAATAGAGACTAAAGCAGTAGCTCCTGCCGCTAATAACTCATCATCGGCAATAGAGCTTGAAATAGAAATTTCAATATCTACAGCAGCAATTTGAAAGGCCTTAGTTAAGTTACTCTCAAGTACAGACACGGTGATTTCACCTGCCCCTACGTCTTGTCCAGGAACTATATCGAGTAGTGCTATACCATTAGCATCTGTAATTGCAGTTCCTGTGGTCGGTGAAATTGAACCAATAGTTGTAGTTGCAGTAACTAGTGTTTGAGTAAGTGGTGTTGTAGAGTTTTTATTGGTAACTTTAATATATATTATGGCAGATGAGTCACCAGAAATACTGGTGACTTCATCACATTTAGAAGGGTCTCTTGCTGTTTTAAAAGTTGTTGGGCAATTTTCTAAAATAGAAAAGCTAATATCAGCAGTACTTTGTTCTGGGTTTACAGCATCACCTCTAGTATAAAAGCCTAAAGTTTGCTCCACACCTTCATATTTCGCAGTTATTACACCAGCTCCTTCGACAGTACCTGACGTTAAGTTAAGTGAAGCAATACCATTTTCGCCTGTTAAAGCAGTTCCAATGCTTGGGATCAAGTTACCCAGGGTAGAAGAAAAATTAACAACTGCGCCCTTTACTTTAATACCATCACCATCAAGAATAGTTGCTTTAAGCACACCGCTATCCGCTGCACTTATAGTACTGATTTCGGTCAATGTCGTCGAAGACGTAAGGCTCAGATCTATAGAAAAGTCTAGGGACTCACCTTGAATAGGTGCATCCCCTTCAGTAGTAAAAGTATAACCATCTGAGCTATAAACAGTATTATCATTATCAGTGTAAGTAGCAACTACAGAACCCGCTCCTGCTTCAGTACCTGCTAGAAGGCTTATTGTTGCAATGCCTTTATCATTTGTTAATGCAGTTCCGTTAGTTGGATTGATTGTTCCTAGCCCGGTTAGTTCGAATTCAACTAATTTAAATGCTGCAGGCTCCCCATTAATTATGAGTTCTACTTGAGCTGTGAGAGGGTTTGAGTATTCAACATTTCGAGAAGTATCACCTGAAGTGTTTATTACTGTGATATTTAACTGAGGATCTGTTGACTGAGTACCATCCGATTCAAAAGCAAATGTATCAGTGTAACTCACACTATCAATAGTAAAAGTTGCTGTAACTACACCTGCTCCTATATTCGAGCCTGCTATCAGTTCAATTGTGGCTACACCATCTGATCCAGTAAGAGCAGTTCCTGATGTAGGATTTAGCTCGCCAATAGTATCTGCTAATGCAAATGTTATTCGCTCTCCTGAAAGAGCATCACCATCCTCATTAACTAAGCTAGCTCTTAATTCTAATGGTGCGTTAGCAGTCACATTATTAGATTCAGTATCACTTGCTTTCAAATAACCTTTTAGGCTTAAAGTATATGTTGATGTTTCCGTCGTAGAATCACCATCACCAATAGAACCATCTTTTTCAAGTGACCCACCGCCACCACAAGCTGTAAGAAAAAAACTGAGCAATGAGATGCTGAGTAGTCGCATTAAAGGCATAAACCTCTCCCTAGCGTTGTTATTATAATCAAAATTAATTCCTGCTTAATATTAACCTATAACTTAGTCTAAAATCACAGTTTTTTATTACTTTTTTGAGTGAAATATTTTTAAATAAATACTAACTTTTTCTGTAGTAAATATTTCCTTGCTGGTAGTCTATGGCAAATTTATAAAATGTAGATCAGGAAATATGTCAAAAATCCGTTCAATGAGTTTAACCACTCGCATCATGATTGGTATGGCGCTTGGGGTTACAGTAGGTTTTATATTTCAGGCTATATTAGCTGGTGAAGACGATTATCTAATACCACTTGGGTTATTCTCTTTGCCAATTAAAGCCTTTTTTGTTGATGGTATTTTCCATGTTGGTGGTCAAATATTCATTGCCAGCTTGAAAATGTTAGTGGTGCCTCTTGTTTTTGTATCGCTTGTTTGTGGTACCTGTAGCTTAAGTGACCCTAAAAAATTAGGTCGCCTAGGTGGTAAATCTATTGGTTTATACTTATTAACGACGGCTATTGCTATAACAGTCGCAATTACACTTGCCTTATTATTTAGCCCAGGTGAAGGTATAAGCTTGCCATCTAATGCAACTTACGACGCGAAAGAAGCGCCTACCCTAGCGCGTGTAATTATAGATATGTTTCCTACAAACCCTTTTGAAGCGATGGCCAAAGGTAATATGCTTCAAGTTATTGTGTTTGCACTTTTATTTGGTGTAGCAATGGCATTAAGTGGTAAAGCAGGAAAGCGTGTTGCTACCGTATTTGAAGATTTAAACACTGTGATTTTAAAACTAGTTACGCTTTTAATGAATATTGCCCCTTATGGCGTGTTCTTTTTAATGGCAAAACTGTTTACAACAATTGAGCTTAACTTAATTGTGAGCTTAGCTAAGTACTTTGGCGTTGTAGTGCTTGCACTGTTATTACATGCTTTTGTAAACTACACATTGCTTTTAAAAATATTAACGGGCTTAAACCCACTTATTTTCTTAGCAAAAATGAAGCACACATGCTTATTTGCATTTAGTACCTCGAGCTCAAGCGCAACTATGCCTATTACACTTGAAACTGCTACTAAAAAATTAGGTGCTAATAACTCGGTTGCCTCATTTACTATCCCACTGGGTGCTACCATTAACATGGATGGCACTGCCATCATGCAAGGTGTGGCTACCGTGTTCATTGCACAAGTGTTTAGTGTCGATTTGACAATATCTGATTATCTAATGGTTATATTAACAGCAACACTTGCCTCTGTAGGTACAGCAGGCGTACCTGGTGTTGGTTTAATAATGCTGGCAATGGTACTTAACCAAGTTGGCTTACCTGTAGAAGGGATTGCAATTATTATCGGTGTAGATAGATTACTTGATATGACACGTACAGCAGTTAATGTAACCGGCGATTGTATGGTTACCTGTGTTGTTGCCAAGTCTGAAGGTGAGCTAGATGAGAGCATATTTAACGATCCTAATGCAGCTAAAGACTTAGAAGATTATCATAAATCTATTGACTCATAAGCTACATTTATACAGCTATAAAAAAACCTTGATGCAATCCATCAAGGTTTTTTTTCGAGTAAAAATAATTAAACTGAATCCTGAAAAAGATTCTAATCTAAGGATTTAACGACTTAAACTTAGAAAGTAAGTTTATTCCCACTTTATTTACACCACTACTCAAGCCAAGAGCTAGCTTATCGCTCAGCCCTTTTTTAACTTTGTATTTAATCTTATAAATTTGACGCTCATGTTGTTGCTCTAGCAATGCATCATCACTCGTTTTTATTACGTCTACCAAGCCTTTATCTATCGCTTGAGTTGCAAACCAATGCTCACCTGTCGCAACTAAGTTTATATCTAAGCTTGGACGTTGAGTGCTTACAAACGTTTTAAATAAATCATGTGTTTGTTCAATTTCTTCACGAAATTTTTCACGGGCCTTATCTGTGTTTTCACCAAATAAAGTAAGTGTGCGTTTAAATTCACCTGCTGTTATTTGCTCAAATTCAACATCATTTTTCTTTAATATTTTATTAAAGTTAGGTATTTGAGCTATCACACCAATAGATCCAACTATTGCAAAAGGCGCTGCAAGTATCTCATCCGCGACACACGCCATCATGTAACCACCACTTGCTGCCACTTTATCAATTGCAACACTCAGAGGAATACCCGCACTTTTAATACGCTGTAACTGAGATGCAGCAAGTCCGTAGCCATGTACAACACCGCCACCACTTTCTAAACGAATAAGTACTTTGTCTTTACTTGGATCGGCAATAGAGATAATGGCTGTAATTTCTTCTCGCAGGCTTTCTACTTCGTGAGCGTCCATACTACCCACAAAGTCAATTACATATAAACGAGGTTTAGGCTCATCTTTATCTGCTTTTTTACTCTTTGATTTAAGTTGTTTTTGATGCGCTTTAAGCTCTTTTTTACCCAACGTATTTTGTAAAAAACTTTCTTTAAGTTCAACTAGCTGCTCTGATATATCGTCAATTTGTATTTCACCTTTTTTGGCCTTTGGCTTAACTGCAGCGCCAACTATTAGCATTAAAATAACTGCTATAGCGATAACAAAAGTGACTGTCTTAGCAAAAAACAAACCGTACTCGTATAAAAATTCCAACAGGTTTCTCCATTTATAAATTTCAGCTAATTTAGCATGCTTTAAAGCAAAAAAAAGCCACTTTTCAGTGGCTTTTAAAGGTTAATTATTTTACTGGTTATTAATCAGTCACAATCTCAGGATTTGACACTAATAACATCCGTCCGCGAGCAGCTAAGTAAGTTGCTACTTGTAACTGCATTTCTGCATTAGCAGCTGCACTGCCTTCAACAGTCGAAGCCTCTGCAGCATCTTGAGCTGGCGTTAAAATAGAACCATGATGGCCAGTCGTAAATTTAACTAAATAGCTCGAAGGTGTTTCACTCAATGCTTGCGAAGAGCTTACTGTTTCAAGACCCATCAAGTTAGCTAATGGAATTGTGCCAGAAATAGGATTATTAGCTGCCATTGGTGGTATCACTTGGTCAGGCTTGTTATCAACACCATCACCCACAACAACATTAGTATAAACAGGAGTACCTAATGCTTTCACAGTGGCTGCGTAGTTCGTTGGGTCGCCACTATCTAATGCTGTTTGCGCCGCAAAAGCAAACTGAGTAAACACTCCTTGAATGTTAGTAAGTTTAGTCGTTTCACCCGCAGTGGTAAGTGATGCAATATATTCGCTGTAACCACACGTTAAATAAGCTTCCATATCCTCCGATGCCAATGAACCACAGTTAGAAAGTGCAGCGCCCTGTAAGTAAACGTTAAGTTCATCAGTTTCTGTTGTACCCGCTTGTGAAAGTACTGAACCTTGAATAAATGGACCAAACGCAGCAGATTCAAGTAAGAAACTTGCTATACCGCCACCACCACTTGCAAGCGCTACCGTGTTTACATTAAATAACGGATCAAGCGTTTCTGCCATTGGCGTATTAGCTTGAGCAATAAATGCTGGAGCAACAATAGAACCTAGCGAATGCCCAATGTAGGTAACGTCTTTACTATTAATAGTTGTATCGTTGATAAAGTTTAGGCCTAAACGAAGGCCTAATAAATCAGCAGCCGATTGACGTAAGCTATCACGTGCAACAAGCAATGAACTTAAGTTCATGTAACTAAGTACAGAGCCCGTTGTTGCATTAAAGTCGTCTGTTCCATCATCAACATCTATTCCACGCTCACCATGTCTTGGATGGTCAATAGCAACCGTTGCAAAGCCTTGAATAGAAAGCTGCGCAGTTAAAGCAAGCATACTTTCTTTTTGTGTTGTAATGCCGTGCTGCATAATCACAACAGGCCAACCACCTTCTGGGATACTTTCAAGCTCAGGTAAACCATAAGCTGAACGATAAACATTTATATCAGCTAAAATTGGCTTTGTAATTTGTACAGGTATAGTCTCATTGCTTTGAGCTAATGGAACTGGGTTATATTTAGTTAAATGCCGAGTAATATCTATTTTTGGATAGTCATGTAGACGGGTATTTATTTGCTGACAAACGTCTTCATAAGGCCCTTCGTCAAACATAGTTGCATCAATATCTTCTTCTTTACCCTCATCTCGTAACTTTTGATCCGCGGCTAACTGATTTAATACTGCAACAGGGCTTGAACACATTGCTTTCCAGTATGTGTCATTCAAAGCGCTTATATCGGTACCTGTAGGTGTGCCTAGATACATTGGTAAAGTAATTTCACCTTTAATGTATTCAACAGCATCAAATGGTGCAAAAGTAGCTATGTCTGGAAAACCTAAAAAATCTTTAACCGTTTCTTCAGACTCTGTGATAGTTATTTTTGGTATGGTTGCAGGGTTTCTCAAACTACCAGCTAACAATTGCTTAATAGTACCAAGTACTGGCCCTGCTGATTGAATAGTCATTGCGCTAGAAAAAATAATATCGTCTTTTGAAATATCGCCTGAACTAACTACTACATTTTCGTAGCTATTTACAGCACCTTGCAAACCAAGTTGGGCTTCTGTAATTAACGGCGCTTCTTCACTCACAGAGGCATAAGTAGATGAAGGCTCAATAGAACGACCTAAAGAATCCTTAAGCGCTGTAGTTAATACATTGATGTATGAGCTACCGGCCGTAAAAGGTTTTAAAGGTATAATAGCAACGCCATCACCTGAAGCTTGAGTAACAAAGTCAACACCAAAAGTAAGCTCACCGACCAATTTACAAGCAGTACCGGCAGCTACAACTGAACATTCTGCATCAGTTAAACTTGCACCCATTACAACTTCAAAAATTCTTACTGTACCTGGGGTCCCAGCAGACGCTTCATCTAAACTCACATTTGGTGGGAATGTTAAATCGATTTTATAAGGAACCTGCGAAGACCAACCATCAAGTGCACCTAGTGCAAGTTGAGGGTTTGCATAAGCTGCGCGCGAAATAGACACATTGTTGTCATCTAATTCACCAGGAATATTAAGTGTACCGTCTTGAGTTCCACTCATTAATAAATCATTAGGTACCGATAAGATACCTGCTGCTGGATCAAATGTAACTGTTGCTGTTGGGATAACTGGTGCTGTGTCGTTTTTGACATCTGTTAACGTTTCTCCACCGCCACAACCTGCTAAAGCAGCTGTAACCGAGAGTGAAAGTAGCATTTTTTTCATATTGTTGGCTCCGCACGTATTTTATTTTTATAGTGTGTTTAATCAGTGTATTAAGTTAAAACAATGTAATCAGGTTATTAATGAGACATTAGACCAGTTAAACTTAACGTAAAGTTTCTATTTTCGCCACCTAATTTTACAATAAATTCGATTACTTCACGTTTCGCTATGTTAAAATCAAAAAAATTATATGAATTGGTACTTTTATGCACACATATCAAGCAGCTGAAAACGCACTTAAAGATAAAGTTATTTTAATAACAGGCGCCGGTGATGGTATTGGCCGAGTTGCAGCAATTACGTATGCAAAATACGGCGCTACAGTTATCTTATTAGGAAAAACAACTAATAAACTTGAATGTGTTTACGATGAAATTGTTAATGCTGGCTACCCTAAACCTGCAATAGTCCCTATGGATTTAAAAGGCGCAACGAAGCAAAACTACCGTGACCTTGCTGCAACAATCGAATATCAGTTTGGACGCCTTGATGGGTTGCTTAATAATGCAGGTATTTTAGGGTCACTCGGTCCGCTTGAACATTTTTGCTCATCTACGTTCGAAAACATAATGAAAGTAAACGTGACTGCACAAGCAATGATCACTAAAGCACTTTTTCCTGTTCTTCGTAAGTCTGATAATGCATCGATAGTATTTACGTCATCAGGTGTAGGCCGCAAAGGTCGTGAATTTTGGGGGCCTTATGCCATCTCAAAATTTGCAGTAGAAGGTATGATGCAAACATGGGCATGTGAAGTAGGTAAAACGAATATTCGTGTAAACTGTATTAACCCAGGCGCTACTCGCACTTCAATGCGAGCTGCTGCATATCCAGGTGAAGATAGAGACGCACTTGCTACACCAGAGGATTTAATGCCTACATATTTATATCTAATGAGTGACGATTCAAGTGAAGTGAATGGCGAATCGTTAGATGCTCAAGTAAAAAAGTAATTTAGAGTTTAAATAGTTTAAACAACACACATTAAAAAAGCCGCAATTAGCGGCTTTTTTGTGTTCAATAAATAACTAATTGATTATTTACGTTTAGTCGGCTTAACACGCTGATTGTGCTTTTTAACTGCTTTACGAATTTGATTGATTTTAGCGCGTTTATCTTTGCGTTTTTCAGGCATAACAGAAAGCTTAGTTTGTGTTTCGCGGCCTAATTTAACGGTTTTACGCAAGTAGTTTACTGTTTCTAAATCATACTCCATCCAACCACCTTGTGGCACGCGCTTATCAAGCTCTAATTTACCGTAACGAATACGAATAAGACGAGATACTTCCGCATCTTGAGACTGCCATAAACGACGAACTTCACGGTTACGCCCTTCATTTAACGTTACGTTAAACCAACGGTTAACGCCTTCGCCACCCATAGGGGTTACAGTCGTGAATTTGGCTGGACCATCTTCAAGTTCAACACCACGTAGTAAGTTTTTAACCGTCTCGTTGGTTACTTCACCAAATACACGTGCAGAGTATTCACGCTCTACTTCATAGCTTGGGTGCATTAAACGGTTTGCCAGTTCACCATCGTTTGTAAAAAGCATTAAACCCGATGTATTAACGTCTAGTCGACCAACCGCAATCCAGCGATCGCCATCAATACGAGGAAGTCGGTCAAATACAGTACGACGCCCTTCAGGATCTTTACGTGTGCTTAACTCACCTTCTGGTTTGTTATACATAATCACACGACAGATTCGGTCTGCTTTTTCTTCGATTTTTACACTGTGTCCGTCAACACGAATCAAATCGGTTTCTTCAACACGGTCACCTAACTTTGCCACTTTACCGTTTACACTAACGCGGTTTGCGTCAATGTATTTTTCCATTTCACGGCGTGAGCCTACGCCTGCACGGGCTAAGACTTTTTGTAACTTTTCACCTTGTATAATACTCATTCGGATGGTTCTCTCACAGAAGGATCGCTCAATAACTGGTTAATTTTACTTTGCTGCTCTGTTGGCAACGCAGGTAAATTTTCAAGTCCAGTTAACGAAAAATAATCTAAAAATTGCTTAGTAGTTGCATATAAAGCCGGCTTTCCCGGAACCTCTTTATGCCCTACCACTTTAACCCACTCTCTTTCGAGTAAGGTTTTAATAATATTCGAACCCGTAGTAACACCTCTTACTTGCTCAATTTCGCCGCGTGTAATGGGCTGCCTGTATGCAATAAGTGATAATGTTTCCAGTAAAGCACGCGAGTATTTTGGTGTGCGTTCTTGCCACAAGTTATTTAACCAAGGGCTTAAACTACTGCATGCCTGAAACCGATACCCACTACCAACTTCAACTAAGCGAATACCACGAGTTTGAAAATGCTCTTGTATTGTATCTATTGCGTCATTTATTCGTGCCATAGAAATAGCTAAATCTATTAATACGATGTCTTTAAGGTGGCGTTTACTAACAGGCTTATCTGCAACAAAAATAGCTGCTTCAATGATCTCAACTAGTTGTTCATCACTAATTCGCCGACCCGCCATACACACTCTTAACAAATAAAAATACACAGCCATCTATTATGACAGAACAACACCAAACTAGGAAAATATATCTATCAAATAACTAAATTTAAAACACAAAAAAGCCAGTGACTAGCACTGGCTTTAATCTTACTTACTAAAATGGTAACTATTAGTTACTTTTAAAAGCTTCTAATGCATCATCTTCAGCTACTGCGTTACCGTACTTTTTAATGTAACCCATAAACTCGCTTTTACTGATGCGCTTATCTTGGTTTTTATCCATGTAACCAAAATGATTTGAAATATCATCATCGTTACCTTCAACTACCGAGATATAGCCATTGCTGTCGTTATCTAAGCTTGAAAAACTGCTTTCAATTTTATCGAATTTAGCAATTTCAGCTTTAAATGCCGACTCACTTACTTCAAAATCAGTGGCTACTTTGCCATTATTAAGCTTCATATAAGTGTTAAATTCTTTGCGGCTAATTTCGTTATCCATATTGGTATCAATATTTGAAAAATGGCCCCAAATGCTATCGTCATCAGCTTCAACTTTTGAGATGTAGCCATCGCTATCATTATCTAAACTTGCAAAGTCACTGTCTATTCTTTCAAGACCTTGATTAGATGAACAAGCCGCTAGGCTTAATGATGCTAAAATAGTGGCTGCTAATGTTAACTTTTTCATAAGACGTATCCTTCGTAATTAATTAAATGTCACTTTAACTAATACAAATCCAATGCCAATAATAGTTAACTTATAATAATCAATAACTTAATCTCTATCGGTGTATTTATTAAACAGTTTCAATAAGTTAAGCTTGCAAGCTTTGCAAACAACCTTGTAATTTTTGCAAAAAAATACCCGGTAAAAACCAGGCATTTCAAATTTACTTATTATAGTTAAGCTAATAATTAGATTGCTGCGTTTTGGTAGCGTTTAACAAACTCAGTAACGTTTTGACCATTACATTTTAATGAGTTTAGGTTACCAATTTTTTGACGAACAGGTGCTAAACCTTGTTTTAAAGCCGTCATACATAATTGAGTTTCTTGTTGAGCGTCTTTTGCAAATACTTCTACTTTCTCAACTGATGCGTTGCTTAATGTCGTTTTTTTAGCAATATCACGAATATCTTCACCATTACATAAAATGCTTTTAGAAAAACGAGATAGGTAAACACCGTGCTGGGCAGCTTCTTTACGAGCAACGCTAAAGCCTTCGTTTGCACTTAGTACACATAACTTAGACTCAATTTTGTTATCTTGGCTAAAGTAAGTATTGCTTTGAGCTGACGCAGTTGCAGATGCTAGTAAAGCAGTGGCTAAAAGTAGTTGAGTTTTCATGAGAGATCCTATTTGAACGAGCTAAACAAGTGAATTTCGCGCATTATATATTCAATAAAGTTAAGTTCAATTGAATTTTTTATTTATTTAAATAATTAATATTGTATTCACAATGTTTAAACTTTACCCATCATTTGATCAACATTTGCGCAGCTATTATCTCAATTCAGTCATGTTATGTACGCGTATTTACTGATACAATTTAATCTATTAAATAGAACCAATTTTAAGGTAAATTTTATGAAAGTGATTTCTTTCAATATCAATGGTCTGCGTGCTCGTCTTCACCAATTACAAGCAATTATCGACAAACATCAACCAGACGTTATTGGCTTGCAAGAGATTAAAGTTCACGACGAAGCATTCCCATTAGAAGATGTACAAAAAATGGGATATCACGTCTACTTTCATGGTCAAAAAGCGCATTATGGCGTAGCTATGTTATGCAAAAAAGAGCCTAAATCGGTCTTAAAAGGTTTTGCCACCGATACAGATGAATCGCAAAAACGCATGATAAGCGTCACTGTTGAACAAGAAAACGGTCGCGACCTTACTGTCATGAATGGCTATTTCCCACAAGGTGATAATATTAATCACGAAACTAAATTCCCTTATAAACGTCAATTTTATAAAGATTTAATGACACACCTTGAAACCAATCACACACCCGATCAAGACGTCATCGTTATGGGTGATATCAACATATCACCTACCGATTTAGATATTGGTATTGGCGAAGTAAATGCTAAACGTTGGTTAAAAACGGGTAAATGTTCTTTCCAACCGGTAGAGCGTGAATGGCTTGCAACATTACTCAATTGGGGTTTTAAAGACACCTTTAGAGAGCAAAACCCCGAAACAGACGATCAATACTCATGGTTTGACTATCGCTCTAAAGGGTTTGTAGATAATCGAGGACTTCGTATAGATGTAGTGCTTGCAACCAATGAGCTTGCAGCACGCTGCATAGATACAGGTATTGATTACGAACTTCGCGGTATTGAAAAACCGTCAGATCATGCCCCTATATGGTCAACATTTAAGTAATTATTATGCTCAGCCTAACACTGCAGGGGCTACTTTGGGCTCTTGTAATTATTATTGCTCTATTAAGCTTTGATAAAAAAACATATAAAACATTGCTTAATACGCCAGTCCGTCAAACTGGCGTACTTGCGTGTGCGTTAGTGTTTGCAGTGCTTTGGCGAATAAAGGCTGGCATTTTAACTGGCCTTGATTTACACATACTAGGTGTTACGGCTGCTACATTAATTTTAGGCTGGCGATTGACTATTTTAAGTAGCCTACTTGCCACAGCCCTACTCGCTGCCTTTGGTCAAATTGAACTTGAGCTGTTACCAGTACAACTGCTTATTGGTGCGTTTATTCCTATTTTATTGAGCTATCTTGGCTTTATAATTAGTTACCAATATTTACCTCGTCATTTTTTTGTTTATATATTTGTTTGTGCGTTTATAACCGCAGGATTTATAGCCTGTATAAAAATAGGCCTAGGTGCTTTATTTTACTTAGCTATAGGGCAATACAATTGGCAAGAACTTGCAGATAACTACGTTTATTTAAGTGCCATAATTTGGTTTCCTGAAGCAATGCTCAACGGCATGGCTATAACAATTATGATCACCTATCGCCCGCATTGGGTAAAAACTTTTTACGATAAGGACTACCTAGGCTCATGAGTCTTGAATATCAATGCCCGCTTTGTAACCTAGCACTTTTGAAAACTGATTCAACACTTCGTTGTGCTAACAACCACAGCTTTGATTTTGCTAAAGAAGGCTATGTTAATTTACTGCCTGTGCAACAGAAAAATTCAAAACAACCGGGTGATTCACTTGAAATGGTACAAGCCAGACGTGCATTTTTAGAGCGTGGGTATTATCGTTTTTTACAGCAAAGCCTTAGTGATATTATCAGTAATATAAGTGCGAGTACTATTATTGATTTAGGATGCGGTGAAGGGTTTTATACCCAAGCAATCGCGAATAAAACAAATGCTGTTGTATACGGTGTCGACATTTCAAAATCAGCGGTTAGATATGCAGCTAAGCGCTACCCTAATTGCCAATTTAGTGTGGCATCAATCAGCCAAGCGCCCTTTAAAAGCCAATTTGCTGATGTACTTGTAAGTGTATTTGCACCTTTGTTTGAGCAAGAGCTTGAACGCCTAGCAAATCAAAACGCAACATTAGTAGTTGCAAGCCCAGGACCTTGTCATTTAAAAGAGCTAAAATCGTATATATATTCAGAAGTAAACGAACATACTGAAATAGCCACTCCAAAAGGGTTTCAAAAATCAGAGCAGATCCTTTTAACAGAGCATGTAGCGCTTAGCTTTACTGATATTAAAAACTTAATAATGATGACGCCATTTGCATGGAAATTTAGACCCGAGCACTGGACAGCTCTCGAAGAAAAAGGTGAACACACTGTCACCTTATCGTTTTATATTACTCAGTTTACCAAAATAGATAATGATGTAACTCCCTAAAACTGCTCTTTAGTAAACGCCCTGTCCATTTTATCAAACATATCTTTAAGTAAATTGGCAAGCTCCATATAACGGGGCTTGTTTTCACTTAACTGCGTTTGATATCCATTAGCTGCCATTTTAGTGTACAGCTCGTTATACCATTTTTGCATCGCAGGCTCTAAAGGCGTTTGCGCTCGCTTACCCAACCAAAATAAACCTTGTAATGGTAAAGATATAAAAAATAATGCACTTGCAATGGCTTGCGGTAAAAAATCAGAACCCAAGTAATTTAGCTGAAAAAACAATGTTAGCATGGCTAAGATTGGCATTACTGTAATGGCAAGCTCAGTCGCTCTAATTACCCTAAACTCTAAAAACAAAGGCGCAAGCTCTTTGCGCATTGGCCATTTTTTACCATACAAACGGCCTGTTTGTAGTTGTGACATCACACTTTTTTGCATCATGACTCCTCACAGATACTGCTTTTAAATACAATGGAAAAACGAGCTATACGCAAAGTGTAACACAAAATGAAAGAGTTACACTTTCTCAGTAAAACAGCTTAAATTTACCTTTTAATGGCGAACAATCCTAACTTAAACATCTTAATTAAGGTAAAGTATTTAACATTGCGTTAACTACTTTGCAATTGAACATTCAATTGTTTTAGCTTTACTTAATACCGTAAGTGTAACGATTACGAATTAACGTTTACTTACTAAATTTGTTTATGGAAATTGAATCTATGCCAACAACCTCTCCTGAATCACAACACGTTTTAGTTTTAAATTGTGGTAGCTCTAGCTTAAAGTTTGCCATTATTGATGCGAACGATGGTCACGAAATCATTTCAGGCCTTGCTGAACGCTTAGGCGACAAAGCACCCTCTATTAAATACAAATTTAATGGTACTAAAACAATTATCGACTTAGCGGCTAATCAAGCTCATGCTGAGGCTATAAATACGCTTGTAAGCTTAATAAAAGCTCACAACTTAGACGAGCAACTTATCGCAGTGGGCCATCGTGTTGTACATGGCGGCGAGCACTTTACGCAATCGGTATTGATTGACGAAAAAGTAATTGCAGGCATTACACAGTCTGCAACGCTTGCGCCGCTTCATGGGCACTCTAATTTACTAGGTATTTCATCGGCGCAGGCATCGTTTGAAGGTTTGCCACAAGTCGCGGTGTTTGATACTGCATTCCACCAAACTATGAATGAAGTTGCCTTTCTTTACGCTCTTCCATATAAGTTGTACACCGAGTTTGGTGTTAGGCGTTATGGTTTTCACGGCACAAGTCATTTTTATGTTGCAGGGCAAACAGCAAAGCTGCTAAAGCAACCTATCGAGCAAAGCAATTTTATTAGTGCCCACTTAGGTAACGGTTGTTCTGTATGCGCTATTAAAAATGGTAAGAGTGTTGATACCAGCATGGGACTAACGCCTCTAGAGGGGCTGATAATGGGCACACGTAGCGGCGATATTGACCCTGGTTTATTTAACTTTTTAACCACTCAACTTGATTACACAGCCCAGCAAATTGATAACCTACTAAATCAAAAAAGTGGCTTGTTAGGTATTAGCGAGCTTTCTAACGATTGCCGTACCATTGAAGAAGCCGCTTTGGCCGGGAATAAAAAAGCGATACTCGCAATTGAAATGTTTTGCTACCGACTTTCAAAACAAATCGCGGCGTATATGGTGCCATTACAGCGCCTTGATGCTGTTATATTTACTGGTGGTATTGGTGAAAACTCAGATATTATTCGTGAAAAAGTAATTACACAACTTGCCTTTTTAGGCATTAATTGTAATCCGCAAGCCAACCTCAATGCGCGCTTTGGTCAAGAAGGCGTTATTAGCTGTAAAAATTCACACGTCAAAGCAGTAGTAATGCCAACTAATGAAGAATGGGTTATTGCCCTTGATGCTGCAAATATTGTAAAGGAGCTTTAATATGGCACGTCGTATTATGTTAATTCCTGTTTCTACCGGTGTGGGTTTAACGTCGGTATCAGTTGGTTTAGTGCGTGCACTTGAACAAAAAACAGTTAAAGTTAACTTTTTTAAACCAATAGCTCAGCCACGTTCAGGTGAAACAGGCCCTGAAAAATCAACGCAAATAGTCACTCAAGGCTCACCTATTAACCCACCAATGCCTTTTGCACTTGATTATGCTGAGCAAATGATTGGCGACGGTAAAGGTGATGACCTACTAGAGGAAATTGTTGAACGCTTTGAAAGTAAAATAAACGACGACGAAGTCGCTATTATTGAAGGTATGGTACCTACTCGTCGCCAACCTTATGCTGGGCGTGTAAACCGCGAAATTGCGCAAACACTCGGCGCCGAAATTGTATTTGTACTTACCCCAGGTAATTACACCATTACTCAAATAGAAGACCGCCTTGAAATTGCAGCAGGTAACTATGGTGGTATCGATCACCCTCGCGTACTGGGCTGTATTTTTAATAAAGTAAATGCGCCACTTGATGAAGAAGGTCGTGCACGCGCCGATTTAGTCGATGCCTATAAACCTGAAGAGCTTGAAAACGAGTTAAATCGTTTAGCATCCCTACCTATTTTTAAAAAAAATCCGTTTATGTTACTTGGTGCAATCCCGTGGGATTTTGACTTAGTAGCGCCGCGCGTAAAAGACTTAAGCGCATACTTAAAAGCCACGATTATTAACGAAGGCGATATGCTTCATCGTCGTCTGCGCCGTATTACTTTTTGTGCTCGTACGGTTTCAAATATTTTAAATTATTTTACGCCAGGCGCTTTATTAGTAACACCGGGCGATCGCTCTGACATACTTGTTGCTGCGTGCTTATCTGCTATGAACGGCACTAAACTTGGCGCTATATTACTCACCGGTGGTTTTGAGCCAGAGCCACGTATTATGGCCTTGTGTGAGCAAGCCATGCAAACCGGCTTACCAATACTCGCAACCGATGCAGACACGTGGCGTACATCATTACTACTGCATAACTTTAATATGGAAGTACCAAATGATGATGACCAACGTATTGAAAAAGTAAAAGATCACAACGCAGAGCATATCAATTCAAGCTGGCTAGATACTCTAGCTAAAAGTGTAGGTAAAACGCGTAAGTTATCACCACCCGCATTTCGTTACTTACTTACCACTAAAGCGCGTAAAGCAGGTAAAACCGTGGTTCTACCAGAAGGTAATGAACCTCGTACAATTAAAGCGGCTGCTATTTGTGGTCAACGCGGAATTGCTAAAACTATATTACTAGGCGATCGCGAAGAAATAATGCGTATTGCACAGCAGCAAGGTATTGAGCTAAACGAACATGTAAGTATTATCGAGCCTCAAAGCATTATTAATGATTATATTGCGCCTATGGTCGAAATTCGTAAAAGCAAAGGCCTAACTGCCGTAGTAGCACAAGAGCAACTACAAGATAACGTCGTACTGGGTACAATGATGCTTGAGCAAGGTAAAGTAGACGGTTTAGTATCGGGTGCAGTAAACACTACGGCAAATACAATTCGCCCACCACTGCAATTGATTAAAACAGCACCAGGGTCATCACTAGTATCATCTGTATTTTTTATGCTACTGCCTGACCAAGTGTTAGTTTACGGTGACTGTGCGATTAACCCAGACCCTAATGCTGAACAACTTGCAGACATAGCGATTCAATCTGCCGACTCTGCAGCTGCATTTGGCATAGAGCCGCGTGTTGCCATGATCAGCTACAGCACGGGCACGTCAGGTACGGGTGCCGATGTTGAAAAAGTACGTGAAGCCACAAAAATTGCAAAACAAAAACGTCCTGATCTAATTATCGACGGCCCACTACAATACGATGCCGCTATAATGGAAAACGTAGCACTTAAAAAAGCACCTAACAGCCCTGTAGCCGGTAAAGCGACCGTATTTATATTCCCAGATTTAAATACGGGTAATACCACGTATAAAGCAGTACAACGTAGTGCCGACTTGATAAGTATTGGCCCTATGCTGCAAGGTATGCGTAAACCTGTAAACGATTTAAGCCGTGGTGCATTAGTTGATGATATTGTGTATACAATCGCCTTAACTGCCATTCAGGCAGCTCAAACAGAAGCGCTATTTACTCATTAAACGTAACGTGTGCTTTTTATAGCCTAGCTATTATTTATTTAATAATTAACTAGTTAGGTTATTTATACCCTGCAACCCCCATACTTATCCACAGAAATTGTGGGTAAGTTTTTACTCCCTTCTTTTATCTACTTATTTACTGCTGAGTTAGTCGTTGTTACACCTTTAATTTAAAGCCAATAATCTATACTATAAAGCTATCAATATTGCTGTTCGCAGGCTTTTAATGTCAAAACAAACATTACAATTACACAGCACCATTTTATCTATACACAGTTTAGATGTAGATGCCGACATACCTGCGGCACTTTTAAAGCAATCTTTGTTTTTTATTTCTAAAACCCATGATGAACTTTCAATTGTATGCCCAAGCGATTTTGAAGTAAAAAGCCTGGATACCGAACCCGACTGGCAAGCTTTAGAGGTTGTAGGTCCACTTGGCTTTTCGTTAACCGGAATTATGGCTAATATTTCAGGGGTATTAGCGCGCGCTAAAATTTCTATCTTTTCAATCTCAACCTACGATACTGATTATATTCTCATAAAAAAACACACTGCAGAAAATGCTATTTCCGCTTTAAAAAAAGAGGGTTATAACGTGGTGGTAAACTAACTTATGAAAGCTCAAAAAATTGACTATTTAGCTCAAAATAAAACGCCTCTTAATGCAATAAATATTACCAGCCCATTTACAGGTAAAGTAATTGAACTGAAAGAGCACCCAGAACCTTTTTTTCGTTTTGGCACTCTGGGCCCCGGTATTATGGTGCAACTAACAAGTCATAAAATTTTAGCACCGTTTGATGGAACTTTATTACAAGTAAAAAATGCAGGTACTGAGTTTATTCTACAAGCTAATAATGGTCTAAAAGTCTTGATTAACTTAACTATTTTTGATTCACAATCAATTACGCATACTCATATTGCGCAACTCAATGGTAGCAAAATATGCAAAGGTCAACGCCTTGCTTATTTTGATTTACGAGAACTTGATACTCCAATGCTTGCTAGTTTAATTTTACTAAACGGCCATAACCTTGGCACATTTCATTACTCGCATTCGCATGTAAATGCGGGTGAAGACACCCTATTAACTATTATTAAGAAGAACTAGATTTATGATCACTCTATACGGCATTAGCAACTGCGATACGATAAAAAAAGCTAAAAAATATTTAACCGATAACAACATCGAATTTACGTTTCATGACTACCGCAAAGATGGCGTAAATGAGCAAATGGTGAGTGAATTTGCAGACAAGCTCGATTGGGAACAACTCGTTAATAAACGTGGAACAACTTATCGCGCATTAACTGATGAGCAAAAACAAAACCTAACTAAAGAAAGTGCTATCCCATTGTTGGTTGAACAACCTGCCATGATCAAACGTCCAGTACTGGTAAACAATGGCAGTTACCATTTAGGTTTTAAAGCAGCCCAATACGACGAGATTTTTAAATAATGACTAATGACGTAATTCAACTCGCCCAAGCGCTAATCCAACGTGAATCGGTAACGCCCGAAGATGCTGGCTGCCAACAAAAGATGAACGATCGCCTTGCTGCGGTTGGTTTTAATATAGAATCATTATTTTTTACCGACACACTTAATACTTGGGCTCGAAAAGGCACACAATCGCCGCATTTTTGTTTTGCTGGTCACACCGACGTTGTACCAACAGGCCCTGAAAAAAATTGGCAACACCCGCCGTTTTCAGGATTAATAAAAGATGGCCTACTGCACGGGCGTGGCGCTGCCGATATGAAAGGCTCATTAGCCGCAATGCTTGTAGCAACCGAACGTTTTGTTACTAAACATCCAGATCATAAAGGCTCTATTTCTTTTTTAATCACTTCTGACGAAGAAGGACCGTTTGTAAACGGGACTACTCGCGTAATTGATACGCTAGAGGCACGCGGTGAAAAAATTGATATGTGCCTAGTAGGCGAACCCTCATCACGAGATGTATTAGGCGATGTTGTTAAAAATGGCCGAAGAGGCTCACTTACCGCTTATCTAACGGTTAAAGGCGTACAAGGTCATGTTGCCTACCCACATTTAGCACAAAACCCAATTCATCTAGCAACGCCTGCACTTACTGAGCTTAGCCAAACGGTGTGGGATAACGGAAATGAGTACTTCCCAGCAACTAGCTTTCAAATTTCGAATATTAATGGCGGCACAGGTGCTGGTAACGTGATCCCGGGTGAACTAGAAGTACAGTTTAACTTTAGATTTAGCACGCAAGTAACACATGAGCAATTACAACAGCGTGTAAATGACATTCTACAAAAGCATAACTTAAATTATGAATTAAGTTGGATAGTAAATGGCTTACCTTTTATTACCGAGCACGGCCCGCTTGTTGATGCCACAGTTAAAGCGATTAAATCAGTAACCGGTTTAACCACGAATCTAGAAACTACCGGCGGCACATCAGATGGTCGCTTTATTGCACAAACAGGCGCTAAAGTAATTGAACTAGGTCCACGTAACGCCACTATCCATAAAGTGGATGAATGCGTAAGTACCGATGATTTAATAGCCCTTACCGACATTTACGAGCAAATATTAGAGCAACTTTTAGCATAATGGATGTAACTAAACCAACACCAATAATGTGTATCACAGGGCAAAGTGATACACATTTAACTGATATACAAAATCATCGCTTGCACAGCGCTATTATCAGCGACTTTTTAGCGCTGCAAAGTGCAGCACAAAAAGCAGGATTTGAGCTTACTATTGCCTCAAGTTTTCGCGACTTTAATCGTCAATCAATTATTTGGAATAATAAGTTTTTAGGTATTCGACCTGTTTATAATAAACAGCAAAAGGTTGTAGATTTAACTAAATTAAATGATGTAGATAAATGCATAGCAATAATGCTCTACTCTGCATTACCTGGGGCAAGCAGGCACCATTTAGGCACCGATTTAGATGTGTTTGATAAAGCTGCGGTAAGTGATGATTATAAACTACAGCTAACACCTGATGAATACCTGCAAGGTGGGCCGTTTGCGCCTTTAAGTAATTGGCTTGATACTAACTTAGATAAATTTGGCTTTTATCGCCCTTACCAGCATGATTTAGGTGGTGTCGCACCTGAGCTTTGGCATATAAGCCATATTAAGCAATCGCAATTATTAGTGAATAAGCTTAGCGAACAAGTACTTTTTGAATGCATAAAAAACAGTGAACTACAGGGTAAGCAGGCAATACTTGATAACTTACCCGCTATTTATACACGCTTTGTAACGAACGTTAGTCTGCCATAAAGAACTTGTTTAAGTGGTATCACACCTTCTTTTTATTTAAGATAAATACCAGCACAGCCCCTAATATTAACGAGCTTGCTATTACAAACTCCATTGTTACCTGCTCTGATAAAAACAAGACCCCGGCCACGGCTGCAAGTACAGGTACACAAAGCTGCACAACAGCAGCTTGGGTACTTTTAAGCAGTGGCATAGCCACATACCAAACACTGTAACCAATTCCAGACGCTATCGCACCCGAGGCACATGCAAGCAAAACCCCTTCAATACTCATATTTTTTAAATAACTCATACCAACAAGTAATAAAACAGGGATAGCCACTAAGCTTCTTATAAAGTTAAACCCTGTAGTACGCAGTGGCGATACGCACACTTTACCGCGAATACTGTAAATACCCCATGCCACACCACTGAGTGCCATAAGTGATGCACCTAATAATGACGGTACAGCAGCAGATGGCAGCATTAAATATACAAACCCACCTAGCGCCACTATAAACGCGCACCACTGAAGCACACTCAACTGCTCTTTTTGATATATACCCCAGCCAATCATAGTGAGTTGCACGGCTGAAAACAAAATCAGTGCACCGGTGCCTGTATCTAGCTCTACGTATGCAATCGAAAAACAAAGTGCATAAACTAATAGGCTTATACTGCTTCGCCAGCTTCCTTTATCACTTAAAATAGCGTGGTTAAATGTGCCTTTTCGTTTTAAATTATGAGTATAAATAGCCATTATAATGCCCAAACACGCAGCACCACTGAGTAAGCGAATAACTGTAAAGTTCCAAGCATCTATATAGCCTACGGCTAAAGCCATTCTGCAAAAAAGAGAATTTGCAGCAAACGCAATTAAAGCAATGATTGTGTACAACGTAGCTTTCAAAAAAATTCCTTAGCAATAAAAACAAATTACAGCGTTATTTCAATTAATTAACTAATTAACCTACTAAGCTAAAAACATTGTCATAAGCGCCTATAAAACCGCTAAATGAGCAGCACATTTAAACAGGATTGGTATAACTGTGCAAAGAGAGAATTTAGTTTTAATAAATTAGATCATTTATACTAAAATCTTAGCCGCATTTGCAAAATACGGTGTCTACAACACAAGATATCCTTTTAGTATTTTTCATATACGACTTAATGAGTAGCAATTACTTCATTTAAAAAATTCATTTATCGTTACGCTTTAGGGATCATTGTATTCAATAAGACCAATAAAGTACCTTAAGCATTTCACTATTGTTACTCAACAAGAAAAATTCACACTTTGTTCACCAATATCATTTTATATTCTCATACTGACAAGCAAATTTACTCTACGATTTTTTACAATATTTCACACATTTAGCTAAAAATAATATGTTAATGTATACAGGTAAATTAAGAGGAGTGCGCAGTGCGCCTAAGTATAATTTTAAGCTTTTGTTGGATTTTAAGTGGGTGTAGCACAATGGGCTTTAATGACCTATTTAATGACTATGCCACGCAAATGACACCAATAAGAAATGCGGTCGAAAAAAATAATATCGAAGAAGCGCAATCTCTTATTGCTAATAATAGCGCCATGCACAGTAGCTACTTACTCAATCAACTTGAGCAAGCTCGCTTAAACGACTTAGCCAACACACCAGAGGGTGCACAAAGTAAGTTTGAAAACGTGTATACCCAAATGCAAAAAAAACGCGAAGGTGCCAAAATACAAGTAAGTGCAGGGCTTGAACAAAGTAATGCATTATTTACTAACGACTCAGCAATAACCTATGTACCACCGGCTTACGAAATGAGCATGCTACACAGTTATAAAGCACTTAACTATGTATATAAAAATGATGTAGAGGGTGCTTTAGTTGAAATTCGTCGTGCTAATAAAGTACAAGTTGATGCACTTAGCGAAAATGACGCAGAAGTCGACTCAACAGTTAAAGAAGCGCAGCAGCACTACCCTAGCATGGGTAATGTGACCAGAGATGTAAAAAATGGCTTTCAAAATGCCTACACATTTTATTTATCTGCTTTGCTTTACCAAAGTGCTAAACAGTATGACGATGCTTATATTGATTATAAAAAAGCACTGGCTATACAACCTAACAATATTTATTTACAGCAGGACGTAATGCGCCTTGCTAAAAAACAAGGGTTTGACCAAGACCTAAGCGAATTTAAAAAACGTTTTAGTGATGCACCCACTATTTCTGCAACACAAGGCGAAGTAATTGTTTTATTTGAACAAGGCTTAGTACCAAAACAAGATGAATTTAAACTGCGCTTACCAATTTATTCATCACGCGGCGATGCACGCTTTTACAGCCTTGCAATGCCAGTATATAAAGATAATGCCTATGTGCGCCGCCTTAATAATATAAACATAGATGCACAAAGCTTAGAGCTGAGCCCATTAGTACACATTGAAGCACTTGCAGCAAAAACATTAGAGGATCAAATACCTGCAAAAGTAGCTCGTCAAGTACTTAGATTAGTAGCTAAAGAGAAAGTGCGTGCAGAACTTGCTCGCAGTGCAGGTGATGTAGGTAACATACTTGCTAATATTTATAATTTGGCGTCTGAGCAAGCTGATACACGTAGCTGGCTTACACTTCCAAATCAAATAAGTGTTGCAAGGCAAAGCCTAAATACAGGTGAGCATTCTGTGCATATAGGCACACAAGCACCTATAAATTTTACCGTTAGTAAGCAAGGGTTAACGTTAATTTACTTAACCTCCGTCAATAACTACTTTAATTACCACGTAGTTCAACTTTAGGAGCCATCATGAAATACATAGCGCCATTATTAGCAGTCTTAATGCTCAGTGCATGTTCCAGCAAACCGGTTACATCGGGTATTTCTGTTGAACAAAATAAAAATCAGTTTAATGAGCAATTACGTGTAGATAACCCAGAGCTCGGTAAAAAGCTGGCCATTACTGATGTTAAAACACGTCAAACCAACCAGTTAACCGATGTAGTAGTGACACTTTCGAGCCAGTATAAAAAATCACAGTATTTGCAGTATCAATTTAATTGGTTTGATAAAGACGGCTTTGTTATTAAAGGCAATCATTCACCTTGGCAAGCACTCACCTTATTTGGTTTTGCAAAAACACAATTACCGGGCTTAGCACCTAGCTCTGATGCGGTTACCTTTTCTTTAGCAGTAAGAGAAGTGTCTACCGAATCACAAGAATTTAAAGATTAAAGGAAACAACCATGATCATCAGTAACAAATTTAAAACAGCATCAACTTACGCTTTAGTTGGCTTGAGCGCTTTAGTATTAAGTGGCTGTGCTAATAAAGCCGTAGTAAGTTATGGCGATGCACAAGCAGTAGAAACAACAGATATTAATTTTGGTTCTACCGACTTACAAAAAGTAGCGAGCCAAATGACCGACTCATTACTCAGCTCACCTGTTGTTGGCACAATGACCGCTAATAAACGCCCTGTAGTATTTGTTGAGCGTATTAAAAATAAAACCAGCGAGCACATTGATACAGAATCAATCACCGATTCAATCTCAACACAAATGCTACGCAGCGGTAAGTTCCGTTTTGTAGATATGACCCGTGTTGAGTCAGTACGTGAGCAATTAACGTTTCAAAATGAAGATGCTCTTGTTAACCCTGCAACAGCCGTTGCATTTGGTAAACAAATTGGTGCGCAATATATGTTATATGGGAACTTATCAAGCATCGTTAAATCAAATGCCGATAAATCAGACGTATACTACAAATTTACAATGCGTTTAATGGATATGGAAAGCGGCCTAGTTGAGTGGGCAGACGAAACTGAAATTCGTAAAACTAAAGAAAAATCAACCTTTGGCTGGTAGCCAATACCAATCTGCTTATATATGGGGTCTATTTAACGTTAAGAAAATTACGCTAGTACTAGGCAAAAATTTTTGTATTTAGTTTTTCTAAATAAAAAATTTTTAACGACGTTATAGCGCAATTTAATTCGTTAAATTGATCAAAGATTTATGCAGGTTGGTATAAAAGGAGCAAGTTATGAAAGCAATTACTGTAATTATGTGCGCTTTACTTACAATAAGCGCGCCTACGTTTGCTAAATACGAGCGCAATAAAGCAGTCCCTGTGCAGCAAGTTTTATTTGGTGACGTAAAATCGGTACGCAATATTACCGAACAAGAAATCATTCAAGACAAAAACAACGGCTGGAAAACCTTCGGCGGTGCATTACTCGGTGGCGTAGTAGGCAACCAGTTTGGTGGTGGTAGCGGCCGCACAGTAGCAACAATATTAGGTTCGGTAATTGGCGGCAGTGTTGCACATAATAGGCAGCAGCAAAGTCATTATCAGCAAAATCACTTTGTAGAGTTATTAATACAAGTTGAAAATGGCGACCAGTTTATGGTTGTTCAAGATCAGGACCAATCAATGCGTTTTAGCAAAGGCGATAACGTAAGATTAGTGTACTTGAACGACAACACAGTGCGTGTAGATAAAGCGTACTAGGGCGTGCTGAACTTTGGTGGTTGAATTTGCAGCAGAATGTTTGGTATTTAGACAAGGCAGAGCCTATGAACTGTGGTTGTTCCCTATAAATAGGCGATAACGCAGCATAAATGCCAAACATGCGCTGCCCGAAGGGTTCTGCCTAGCGGCAATTAACTCTTTGTTGCCTACATGGATGTAGGTAAGGGGCGTGAGCAGGACGCGGAAGCTTTGCTCGGTTTTTACTTATTCTTACATGGATGTAAGCCAGTAGAGTAACGCAGGAGCAGTTACCGAGCCCACTAGGTTACAAACCTCGCGTCGTGATTTAATCGCCCCTAGATTGAACAAATTTCAATCCACAAAGATCAACACGCCCTGTTAATATATTCATGACTAAAGTAAAAAACGAGCCAAATTTGGCTCGTTTTTTTTATTATTTTTTTAATAACTATACTTGGCGATAGTCTTTAAAAAAGCGCTTCATTTTTAACATCGCATCCAATAAATCATCTTTGCTTGGTAAAAAGACCAACCTAAAATGATCAGGATCTGGCCAATTAAACGCCCTGCCATGTACAAGTAATATTTTTTCGGCTTTTAGCAAATCGTACATCATCTTTTCATCATCTTTGACGTTAAAAAGTGCTGTATCTACTTTGGCAAACGCATAGAGTGCGCCTTTAGGTTTTTTACAACTAATGCCTTCAATATCATTTAATCCGCGCCATGCAATATCACGCTGCTCATACAAGCGACCACCCGGGTTTATTAGACTATCAATTGATTGCACGCCGCCCAAAGCCTGTTGAATCGCATACTGTGCAGGTACATTTGCGCACAAACGCATAGATGAAAGTATTTCTAGGCCTTTGCGTAAATCATCCATTACCGAGGTACGACCGCTTAGAACCATCCACCCCATTCTCAGCCCCGCTGCACGGTAGGTTTTAGCTAAACCATTAAAAGTAATAATAGGCACATCGTCGCAAAGTGAGCCGATTGAAGTATGCGTTATACCATCGTATAAAATCTTTTCGTAAATTTCATCGCTCAATAACAGCAGTTTATGTTCACGCGCTATATCAATTAATTGCATTAACAAATCATCACTGTAAACCGCACCAGTAGGATTATTAGGATTAATTAATACCAGAGCTTTAGTTTTAGACGTGATTTTACTTTTTATATCGGCAATGTCCGGAAACCAATCTTGCTCTTCATCACATAAATAATGTACCGGATTACCACCCGATAACGTGACCGAAGCAGTCCAAAGTGGATAATCTGGAGCAGGAATAAGCACTTCGTCACCATTATTTAATAGCGCTTGGGTGATCATCTGAATAAGTTCGCTTACGCCATTACCAATATAAATGTTATCTACATCTAAATTATGTAATCCACGTTGTTGGTAGTGTTGATAAATAGCCACGCGGGCTGAATAGAGGCCTTTAGAGTCACAGTAACCTTGGGCTGAATATAAGTTGCGGATAATATCGCGGTGCATATCTTCTGGCATATCAAAACCAAAAGCAGCCGGATTACCTATATTCAATTTTAATACTTTTTGACCTTCGTCTTCCATTTTTTTAGCTTGCGCTAAAACCGGCCCACGAATGTCATAACATACACCTTCTAGTTTGTGACTCTTTTTAATATCAGACATTTTTACCTCGACTAGTGAGTCTTTAGACTAACCTAGTAAAGGCGCAAAATGCCAGTGTATTTGATTACTTAATACTGAAATAAATTCACGTTTCAGTTTCAATAATTAACGAGATGCTAACCATTCATTTAGCTTAGCTTGAGAGCCTGTTACTTGGGCCATTAAGCTATTAGATGCGTCGATGGCTTCAGCTAAGTTATCTAGGTTTAAATTTTGTTCAATAACGCGAGATACTTCAGCAAGGCTTGAAGCACCAAACTGCGCAGCGTTAGATTTTAGGCTATGAGAATGACGAATCGCCGCTTCTCTGTCTTTTCCAATGGTTGCTAAAACTTCAGAGCCTAAACGCTCAAACTCCGAGCAGCAAAAATCAAGTGTATCAGCAAACTGCTCACCCAATAACGATTCCATACTCTCTAATGCTGATGTATCAATATTTATTTCTGTCATATTTTAAGCCCTTAAAACAATCCATGTAAATTACAGTTTAATAGTACTACTTTATATTGATGCGTAAAAAAAACCAACTTAATTACCTTATAAATGTATAATTGTGGGGATCATACTGGCAACAAAAAGTTTATTAAATGGCACGCACACTTTGTAATCATTGTAACTTTGCACTTAACACCTGTATTTGCAGCGCAATTACAAATATAAACAACAAAGTTAAGGTTATTATTCTACAGCACCCAAGCGAAGAAAAAATAGCAAAAAATACCGCTAAACTACTCAATTTGTGTCTAACTGATTGCCAAATAGTCAAAGGCGAAAATAATGACGACTTTTCTATTCTTAAATCACTGCCCGTAAGCTCAACTGTTTTGCTCTACCCTAACGAAAACGCTATTAATTTAGACGATAGCGCTGAGCAATCTAATATAAAAAACATCACCCATTTAATCGTGGTTGATGGTACATGGAAAAAAGCCTACAAAATTTTGCAGCTCACCACATTGCTAAATCAATTCAAAACGGTCAGTTTTAAACAGTTACCTAAAAATCGTTATGCTATTCGTAAAGCCCCTAGGGCTGACAGCCTATCCACACTTGAAGCTGTAGCGCATAGTTTATTTTTAATAGAGCAGCTAAATCCTGCACCACTTTATAATGTGCTTGATGAATTAATACAAAAACAAACCCAACACATGCCCGAGCACGTAAAAGCACGTTACTTAGATTAAATTCGTTACTATATGAAACTTGCAATGCGTAACTACCCCAACAGGCTAAAACGTGGCTTTACTCGCCAAGGCCCCGACTATCGCTTTGACGACCAAGTCGACTTTAGCGATATAAGAGATACCTTTGGCTTTAGATCAATGGTCGTCGGTAAATGGGTAACTAAAGAAGAGCGCTACATTAGCGCTAATTTAATTTACGATGCACTGGCCGACCTTGCACAAATACTGCATTTACCGCCCAAAGCTATTGGTCTTCGTGGCAAACTTAATTTTGCATTTGGGCATGGCGGTCAAAAAGGTGTACAAGCGCATTATAATGCAGCTTCTCAAACGCTTGCCCTTGCAAAAAATGCAGGCGGTGGTGCACTTGCTCACGAATGGTTTCATGCGTTTGACCATCATATAAGCGAGCATTTATTTGCAGCAAAACCACAATTTGGTTTTGCCTCAAAATTATGGCTTTCAAACACGCCTAATTTATCGCACCCACTTAATAATGCTTTGAACAGTTTTTATAAACATGTATTTTTAGATGAGCACGGCGTTGATGCTAATAACTTTGTACAAACATGCATAGAACACGATAAAGCTCACAATATGAATTATATGAGTATGCCAGAGGAGCTTGCCGCACGTTGTTTTGAAGCCTGTATTGAGCAACATTCAAATATAAAAAATAACTTTTTAGTGGGGGGCTTACAAAGTAGTAATTTAATATACCCAAACGCTGAGCATATTAATAAAGCAAATGAAGCGCTTAACCAGTACTTTGAACTACTGGGTTATGCGCTTCATAAAATGGATTAAATCAGCTCATAAAGTGATGCTTAGCTAAACCATTACCTGTACTAATGGTTAGCGAACTAAATCTAGTAATTTGTTTGTGCTCTGAACATTACAATAACCAAAGCTCAATGCAGCCATAAATGCATGATGAACATTATGTGCAGATACTACCACCCCATTAAATTCAAGATCTAATGTAGCACAAGCATCATGTGCTACATGACATTCATAGCCAAAATCTACTGCAGCACGAGTAACAGCATCAATACACATATGGCTCATAGCACCAACAATAATCAACCTTTCAACGTTGAGCTCTTCTAGTACTCTTTGTAAATCAGTATCGCGAAAACTATTTATTTGATGCTTTAAAACGACCGGCTCACCTTCAATTGGAGTAACCGTAGGATGGATTTTCGCACCATCAGAGTTAGGCACAAAGAACGGAGCCTCGTCAGAAGGAAACTCATGACGAACATGCACTACAGGCATACCATTATCACGAAATTGAGCTAGTAGTATTGCTGCATTTTCTGAGGCTTTTTCAGTTCCAGACAGAGGCCATTTAGCTCCTTCGAATGTAGAGTAATAATCGTTTTGTAAATCAATAAGTAGTAATGCTATGTTAGACATAATAATCTCTCTTATGTTGTTTAGGTTATCTGTTGAGACTATTATGCAAAACATCAACTCATTACACCGATGGCGAAATAGCCATAAATCAGTTTAAAAATGACAAAGCATGTTCAGATCACAATTATCGACTACCCCAACGCCCTACAAAGTGCAGTACAAGGCTTTAAAGAGTTATTTTTTTTGGCAAACAGAATAGTTATAGAAAGCCAGCTTGAAGTTCAGTTCTCTGTAAAGGTCATTCAGCCCGATATAGATTTAGATGGGATGAGCCAAAATGATATTATTATTCTCCCACCAAACTTAGATGGTGATTATTTCTTCACGCCTCAACCCAAGTTGTTGCAATACCTCAACGAGGCTCATCAAAAAGGGACTATATTATGCTCTGCTTGCGCTGGTGCATTTATACTTGCCAAAACAGGCTTATTAAATAATCGTGTTGCTACAACACATTGGCAATTAGCTGATGAATTTCATGAGGCATTCCCCAAAGTATCTCTTGAGATTAAAAGTTTACTAATTAATGACGGTGATATTATTAGCGCAGGTGGGCTGATGTCATGGATTGATCTAGGGCTAGAAATCGTGGCTCAATTCACAAAACCACACGTTATGCGTACACTTGGAAAGTTTCTTATCGTTGATACGGGTAAAAGAGAACAACGCTATTACGGTAGTTTTTCGCCAAAACTTAATCACGGGAATAAACAAATATTACTAGTTCAGCATTTCATTCAAGCAAATTATAGTAAAACACTGAATGTTTCTGTATTAGCTGCTTTGGCCTGTATGAGCGAGCGAACATTTCTTCGACAATTCACCCATGCCACAACATTAAAGCCAATACAGTATATTCAAAAAATAAGAGTGCAAAAGGCATGTGAGCTATTAGAATCGACCACTCACAGTTTTGAGCGAGTGGCTCTGAATATTGGCTATGACGATGTAAACAGTTTTCGCAAAGTATTTATTAAGATAATCGGATTAAGCCCTACGGCGTTTAAAGAAAGATTTGTTTGAATAGATAATACCAAAGGGAAGAGCCATTAATTACCGTTATATTCTCACTTCACTATTAAAATAAATGGCTATTATTGTAAATATTGAATTAAAGGTATAAAACTTTAATCTTTATACTTAGCAAACTTGTTGCACCCGCTTAATAAAGCAAATGAAGCGCTTAACCACTATTTTGAACTACTGGGTTATGCGCTTCATAAAATAGACGAATAAAGAGCTTTATTTAGTAGTTACTTATCGTCACTAATTCGACTTGCTACTGCACTGTTTTGATCTTTATACTTTGCATCTTTACGAATGTTGTATGGGTTTTCACAAGGGCCTGAGAGCATTTCAAAGCTCATAGCACCAATTTTCATCAGTGGGCGAAGCGCCAGTGGTAATTTACCTGAGTTGTAAAACTCTAAAACAATATTACCGCTCCAGCCTGGGTCGATTCGGTGCGCGGTTACGTGCACCATTAAACCTAAACGTGCAAGTGATGAACGTCCATCTAACCAACCTACTATATCTGCTGGCAACGTTACTTTTTCATGGGTAATAGCTAGTGCAAGTTCACCTGGGTGTAAAAAGAATGCTTCACCTTCATCAAGCACTATTTCTTCACTCATGATTGATTCCATGGCTTTATTTAACTGATCTTTTGGGCCACTTAAATCAACGTAGGCTGCGTTGTGCGCATTAAAGGTTCTAAATTTATTACCCAAGCGTAAATCGGCAGTTACGCCTGAAATCATGTCACTTGTTGGCGCAGGCTCAATAACAATGCGACCATCGCTTAGGTATTCATTAATATGTGTGTCTGAAAGTCTCATTATTTATTAATCTTCTGTAATCACAATTTCAATTGCATTGTGATGCTGTTGATAATAGAGCGTGCTGGCTATAAGCCTCGCTGCTGCGCTGTATGTTTTGCTTATCGCCGCGTCGTTATCGTTGGCAATAAGTTTTCCTTGCTCAGAATACTCACGTATATCTATTGCAAGCGGAATATGGCTAAGTACGGGTACGCCGTGCTTGTGCGCCAGTTTTTGTGCACCGTCTTTACCAAATACGTGGTTAGCTTCACCGCAGTGGCTGCAAATGTAATAACTCATGTTTTCAATTAAGCCCAGTACTGGCACGTTTACTTTATTAAACATAGCAATGCCTTTTTGCGCATCGGCTAGAGCTAAGTCTTGCGGCGTAGTGACAATAACAGTGCCGCTCGCTGGTACTTTTTGGCTCATTGTTAGTTGAATATCACCGGTGCCCGGTGGCATATCCACAATTAAGTAATCAAGCTCACCCCAATCAGTCTCGTTAAGCAATTGGCTAAGTGCGCCTGACGCCATTGGTCCACGCCATACGGTGGCATCATCGCTTGGGACTAAAAAGCCAATTGACTGCGCTTTAATGCCGTTTGCATCAAAAGGCTGTAGCTGTTTATTATCTTTAGTGACGGGCTCTGCGCCTACCAAGCCTAAAAGCATTGGAATAGATGGGCCATAAATATCAGCGTCTAAAATACCGACCTTTGCGCCCTCATTTTTAAGCGCGCCCGCCAAGTTAACGGCAGTAGTCGACTTACCTACTCCGCCTTTGCCTGAGGCAATAAGCACAATATGTTTAATCGCCTTAAACTTAGCTGCCTCTTTAATGATAACCTTGGCGCTAATTGTTACAGGCACATTTAAGCTTTCACTTACGTGTTGCTCAACTAAAGGCATTTCTGATTGCCCAGCAAATGGCAGGGTTAATTTAATGTGTAGTGATTTATCGTCATTTTGAGTAATAGTATTAATGAAGCTTTCGTCAATACCGACGGCAAAAGCCGCACTACGATATGCCGCTAAGGCAGTAATAATCGGTTGTTTTTGCACCGATTTAGAAGAGAATAGTTTCGACAGTCCAAACATAGCAATTAAATAGCGTTTCTTTGATGAAAAGTGCCACGGAATTATGTAACATTCAGGGCATTAACACCAGTCAATTAATAAAAATCCATAAGCTGTGCGCACTCTAAGCAGATAGCTTGTAGATAAATTAATGATAATTGCCGTTTGTATAATAAAAACGGCGTTTTATCCTCAATTCGGAATGATTATGACGCAGCGAAAGATCCTGATTACCAGCGCATTACCTTATGCAAATGGCCCTACTCACTTAGGTCATTTATTGGAATATATTCAAACTGATATTTGGTCACGTTTTCAAAAACTACAGGGCCACGAAGCTTATTATGTTTGCGCAGACGATGCCCACGGCACGCCAATTATGCTTAATGCGCAAAAGCAAGGGATCACGCCTGAAGAAATGGTAAAACAAGTGAGCATAGAGCGCCAACGCGACTTCGCTGACTTTAATATCAAATTTGATAACTACCACAGCACGCACAGCCAAGAAAACAAAGAATTAAGCGAACTTATTTATAACCGCCTAAACGATGCCGGTCATATTAAAAAGCACACTATTTCGCAATTATTCGATCCGGAAAAAGGTATTTTCTTACCCGATCGTTTTGTAACTGGTACTTGCCCAACGTGTAAGTCTGAAAACCAAAACGGCGACAGTTGTGATTCGTGTGGTGCTACATACAGCCCTACCGAACTCATTAATCCGCGTTCTGTAATGTCAGGTGCAGAGCCTGTACTTAAAGATTCTGAACATTACTTTTTTGACCTGCCAGCATTTGAAGGCATGCTAAAAGAGTGGTTACACTCGGGCACTATTCAACAAGAAATGGCTAACAAGCTAGACGAATGGTTTACCGATGGCTTGCAACAGTGGGATATTAGCCGTGATGCGCCTTACTTTGGTTTTGAAATTCCAAATGCACCGGGCAAATATTTTTACGTTTGGTTAGATGCACCTATTGGTTACATGGCGAGCTTTAAAAACCTATGTGATAAAAAAGGCATCAACTTTGATGAGTTTTGGGCTGAAGGTTCAGACGCTGAGCTTTATCACTTTATTGGTAAAGACATCATTTATTTCCACAGCTTATTTTGGCCAGCAATGTTAGAAGGCGCTAATTTTAGAAAGCCAACTAACGTATTCGCTCATGGTTTTGTTACTGTAAATGGCGAAAAAATGTCTAAATCGAAGGGCACGTTTATTAAAGCGCGTACTTATTTAGATAACTTAAACCCAGAGTACTTACGTTACTACTACGCAGCAAAATTAAGCAGCGGTATTGTTGACCTTGATTTAAACCTAGAAGACTTTGCACAACGCGTAAATTCAGACCTAGTAGGTAAAGTAGTAAACATAGCGAGCCGTTGTGCTGGCTTTATTACTAAAAAGTTTGATGGCAAGCTAAGCAGCACAATTATGCAACCAGAGCTGTTAGCAGAGTTTCAAGCGGCTGCACCTAGCATTACAACACACTACGAAAACCGCGATTACAGCCGTGCAATTCGCGAAATAATGGCGCTTGCCGACAAAGCAAACCAATTTATTGATGGCGCAGCACCTTGGGTATTAATTAAAGACGAAACTAAGCAACAAGAAGCACACGAAGTGTGTTCTCTTGGTCTTAACTTGTTCCGCGTTTTAATTACTTACTTAAAACCTGTGCTACCAGAAATGGCCGACAACGTACAAGCATTTTTAAATGACGACCTTGCATGGGACGGCGTTCAAAATGCTCTCGTAAGCCACCCTATCAATAAATTTAAACCGTTAATGCAGCGTGTTGAAATGGATAAAGTAAATAAAATGGTTGAAGAATCTAAAGAAAGCTTAGCGCCAAAAGTAACTATTGACCCTAACAGCCCACTTGCAAAAGAGCCGATTAGCGACGAAATAGAATTTGATGACTTTGCAAAAGTAGACTTACGCGTAGCTAAAATTGCTAAAGCAGAGCACGTAGAAGGCGCTGATAAACTACTTAAGCTAACACTTGATTTAGGCGGCGAAACTCGCCAAGTGTTTGCAGGTATTAAATCAGCTTACGCACCAGAGGATCTCGAAGGTAAGTTAACCGTTATGGTCGCTAACCTTAAGCCTCGTAAAATGCGCTTTGGTATGTCTGAGGGCATGGTATTAGCAGCAGGTCCTGGCGGAAAAGAAATTTATATTCTTAACCCAGATGACGGCTCAGAGCCTGGTATGCGCGTAATGTAATATTACTCATACAATAAAAACCGCTGATACATCAGCGGTTTTTTTATGGGCAAAAGCAATGTTTAGTCGTATATTCAATACTAATGCCTCTGTATTAAATAAAGTGAATTGTAATTATGACCCAAATTTTAGATGCCAACAGAATAAAAGTAAGTAGCCAAATAAAACAACACAAATTAGTCGCCATACTGCGCTTAAAGCAACAAGGTGATGTAGCACCATTAATTGATTGTTTAGTTAATGCGGGCATAAACGCACTCGAGATCACGTCAAATACACCGGGCTTTGAGCAAGAAATAGCAAAAGCTCGTGCAGCTCATAAAAACGCACTTATTGGTGCAGGCACAATAATCAACACCACCCTTGCTCAGCAAGCAATTGATGCAGGCGCGCAGTTTATTGTAACGCCAAATACCAACAAATCGGTTGTCGAACTTGCCCACCAGCACGGGTTACCAGTATTAATGGGCGCGCTAACACCTACCGATGTAGCAAATGCAATTGAATATAAGGCAGATATTATTAAGGTATTTCCTGCGGGCAGTATGGGCGTTGGTTACTTTAAAGCATTAACAGGTCCATTTTCAGAAGCACAATTAATACCTGTTGGTGGTGTGAATTTAGATAATTTATCACAATGGTTTGAAGCAGGTGCTTGTGGCGCGGCAGTAAGTGGCGATTTTTGTAAGGTATTAAATACCGAACAAGAGCGTAGCCACCTTACCAAGCTTGTAAAAAACTATATAAGTAAACTGCCTAAATAGGCAGTTTATTTTATTTATAAAATAGCCAAATGTGTGCTCATAAAATTTGATTGGGCGCTATACAAAATTAATTACTACTAATTAATTCAGCTTTTTCAATACGCGATCTTTTCTTGGTAGGTAATAATTATCGTAATCAAGTGACACTATAACGCGCTCTGCTTTTCCTAATAACTCGTTACGCGGAATTAAACCTATTACACGCGAGTCAGCGCTATTGTCGCGGTTATCGCCCATTGCTAAGTAATAATCATCAGGAATTGTAATTGCATCAAACCCCGATAAACGTGAAGGAATATTTGCCACTCTTATCGAATGCTCTAATCCGTTTAAATCTTCAATTTTATCAAGCGAGTCTATGTTGCTTCGCTGATCTGCATAATTAAGTTTTTTACCATTAATAATGAGCTCATTATTTTCAAGCGCAACGGTGTCTCCTGGCACACCAATTACACGTTTAATTAAACGGTTATCGGCAGCTTGTGAGTCAAAAACAATAATATCACCAGCTTGTGGATCCGCTAATTTAAGTAATTTTATGTGCGTAAATGGGACGCGAATATCGTAGGCCATTTTATCGGTAAGTATTCTGTCACCTTCTTGAATGGTCGGTTTCATTGAGCCTGTTGGCACTTCGTACCAATCGGCAACAGCGCTTCTAAATACGCTCATCAGTGCAATAAATACGATAAGAGAGCGGTTATTTTTCCAAAACTTATAAACTAATTTCATGCCTATTCCCTTCAATTGAACAAGTCTTTAATTGAGTAACTATTTATATGACTTTGCTAATTAGCTGCAGTTCAATCAATGATGTAACAAAACATGTTGACTACTAATTTTAATTGATCGATTAAATTTAGAGCGTCGTAACATTTAACGAAACCAACGGGTATTAACTTAAAGGAAAATAAAATGTTTAAGAAAATTACTACTGCATTATTGTTTACAACTGCAAGCCTTGGATTTACTACAATGGCTTATGCTGATCATCATGGTATGAAAAAAGACGTTGTTGAAGTAGCCGTTGAAAATGGTTCGTTCACTACTCTTGTTGCTGCTGTTAAAGCCGCAGGTTTAGTTGAAACACTGCAAGGTAAAGGACCGTTTACTATTTTTGCACCAACAGATGCTGCATTTTCTAAATTACCTGAAGGCACTGTTGAAATGCTACTCAAGCCTGAAAACAAAGACAAGCTAACGGCGGTATTAACTTATCACGTAGTGTCTGGAAAAGTGATGGCAGCCGATGTAATGAAGGTAGATAGTGCGAAAACACTACAAGGCCAATCAGTTATGGTTAAAGCCGACAGCATGGGCGTAATGATAAATGACGCTAAAGTTGTAAAAGCTGATGTAAAAGCAAGCAACGGCGTAATTCATGTTATCGACACAGTACTACTTCCAAAAGAGTAGTCATAAAAGAATAAGCCAAATAAAAAAGCATAAGTAAATACTTATGCTTTTTTATTGTTTTATGTTTTATCACATAAAAAATTATTGATTTAGTTTTTCTTTCGCTTCTTTTACTTTTTCAAAATCTAAACCAAGTTCGTCAGTCGCTTCTTTAATAAGGTGCGGTTGAGTCATTACGACTGCCATTAGTTGCTGTAGTTTTTCTGGCGGAATACCAAGCTCTTGAACAAGCGCCATTGCCATCATTGGGTTTTGAGTAAACGCTTCAAACAATGCTTTTACTTTTTCGTCGCTTACATTGTGCTCTTTAAGTATTGCTAGTATTGGATTCATTATTAAACCTTAAGTGTTTTTTATAGGGCTTAGTATATGGGCTAAACCCTAAAATTAAAGAGTTACTCTACAAGTAAAACAACTTTACCAGCATTTTCATTACGCTCTAAAATAGCATGAGCTTCGTTTGCGTCGCTCCAAGGCAATGTTTTGTACAGGTTAAAGTCGTACTTTTTAATGGCAACATCATTGTAAAAACGCGCTACAAAGTCGTCGCGCACCTGGCGTTTAAACTCAATACTACGATTTCTAAGTGTTGAGGCATGAAACGAAATACGCTTTTTTAAAAGCGCGGCAAAATCAACTTCTGCAAAACGTCCATCTAAAAATGCAAGCATTACAATTTGGCAATCCATCGCTGCAATAGCGGCATTTTTATTTAAGTAACTCCCCGAAACAGGATCTACAATTGCATTTGCTGTTAACTCATTTGCTTTCATATATTCTACAAAGTCGGTAGTTTTGTAGTTAATTGCATGATCGGCACCGAGTTCTTTTGCGTGTTGGCATTTGTCATCCGTACCGGCAGTAATAACTACGGTAGCACCTGCGCTTTTAGCCATTTGAATTGCTGCACCGCCCACACCACTAGCACCTGCATGAATAAGCGCTGTTTGCCCTTTTTGCAATTTACCAAGCTCAAATAACGCGCCAAATGCTGTTAAATACACTTCGCTTATTGCAGCGCCTTCAGCCATTGTTACATCATCGGGTAATTCCATAAGCTGCTTTGCATCAACGGCTACGTATTCACTGTAAGCGCCACCAGAACACAAAGCAAAAACACGTTTATTAAGCCAAACTCTATCAACTTTACCACCAATATCGCTAACAACACCGGCACATTCTAAACCTAAAATAGGGCTATCTCCGGCAGGGGCCGGGTATTTACCTTGGCGCTGCATACTGTCTGCACGGTTTACACCTATTGCTGCAACTTTAACAAGTACTTCATGGCTCTTTAAAACCGGTTTTTCGGTTTCACTAAATGCAAGATTACCATCTTCATGAGAAATATATTTCATTGTTGCTCCAAGTTTAAAAACTGTAATAACTTATAGATGGGGATGAACACAGATTCAAACAACCTCAAAAGCGCCAACTTTGTTTGTAAGGATAAACATCGGGTAGATAACCATTGTGTACTTGTTGCTGACAACCTTGCCAAAACGTCGCTAAAAACAAGTTACTGTGCTCATTATTAAAATAATTAAACGCAATCTCGTTGGCGCTAAAAAACACCTTAAATTGGCTTGGAAATATATCGTTTTCAGCTATATCAAAATACGAGTTACTACTTAGCTCTTCAAGTGCATTTTGGGTTTGTGGCACCTCTCTAAAGTTGCAATCGGTTAGTGGGCAAATTTCGTCAAAGTCGTAAAACACAACTCGCCCCCATCGCGTTACGCCAAAGTTTTTCATTAGCATGTCGCCCGGAAATATATTAGCACCGGCTAATTCTTTAATTGCTTTACCGTAATCATGCATAACTCTCTCTAAGGTTTTGTTATCGCATTGGGTAATATATAAATTAAGCGGGGTCATTTTACGCTCAACATAAACGTGCTTTAAAATAAGTGCCTTGCCAGATATAACCATGCTGCTACCAATTTGGCTTTTCATCTGCTCAAGCAGCTCGTCGCTAAAACGGCTTAAATCAAACGCTAAATATCTAAATTCGTGTGTGTCTACCAAACGACCAACCCTATCGGCTTGTTTTACAAAGTTATACTTTTCTTTCACTTGTGCTTTGGTGGCTGTTTTTGGCGCACTAAATTTGTCTTTAATTACTTTATAAACGTAATCTAGCCCTTCAATAGTAAATACCAGCATTACCATACCCGGCGTCCCTGGTGCTGTAACATACTTGAAGTTGGCTGGGCTATTTTTAGTCGTATCAACCTTGTGCCGATAAAACTCAGTTTTGGCGTGCTTTATAAAACCAATGGCGTTAAATAACTCAAAGCGTTGTTTATGTGGCATTAACACACTTAAGTAATCTACATAACGAGCGGGCTTATCGGTATCAACCATAAAATAGGTGCGTGCAAAACCAAATAATAAACTTAATTGATCGGCGCCCATCATTACAGCATCAAGCTTTAATCCCTCATCGGTATTTAAAATAGCGATAGCAAAAGGCATATTGTCGCCATTTTTAGCAATGCAGCGCCCAATTAAATAACAGGCTTTGTTTCTAAAAAATAATGAGTTGGCGTATTCAATATACCCATCGTTTAAATTTATAAGTTCGTACACCTGTTTGCATTGCTGCTTAGCGCCTTGCATTAACGTACTTTGTAATGTGGCTACATCGCGTTCTAAATGACTAAACGGCACTCTAAATACTTGATTAGTGATAAGCGTTTTAACGGCGTTATTAAACCCATTATGTAGCGATACCCTGCTCACTAAGCTTTCATAAGAGCGCGGCTCACTACGATACTTTGCTTTTAATACAAACAAATGCACAGTACGAATTTTTTTATCGTCCCAAATTGCGCCAAACGTTGAGTTAAAAAAGGTATGCGCAATAGGTTTATTTTCGTGATTTTCTACCATATCGCCGTAAATATTTTTAGCTAACTGCCACGTTTGCGGGCAAGTAAGTTCAGCATAAGCAATAACTCTGACGGCTTCATTCACGTTTTTAACTTCGCGCTCATACACCTGTAAACGTTCACGCATAGCACTTTGTACACTGTGATACTGTCGTTGTTCAAAACGGCTTTGTGCACCCAGTGTAATATTTAAAAATTGCGAAAACATCGCCTCAAATCCAGCAAAAACAGATCGTGCAAGCTTACTGGCTACAACGTGTTGTAGCGCATTATTAGATTGATTTGTTAGCTTATTTTGCATAAATACAGCACTTATATTGTTGCCAGTTATGGCGGTTATTTTTTATTAATGGTTTACACCTTAGCAAGCAGGCTTTAATTTAGATAATTAATAAAGCATATAAATAGAATTTATTGGGCGTATTGACCTTTCGAGGTTAATTTTGCAGCCGTGTATTTGGTTTTTAAGCAAGGCAAAGTACATGTAGTGTGGTGACTCCCCATAAATGTACTTTAACGCTGCATAAAGGCCAAATACACACTGCCCATAGGGTTCTTTCTAGGGACGATTAACTCTTTGTTGCTCGATTTTTACTTAGCCCACTAGGTGGCAAACCTCGCGCCGCGATTAAATCGCCCCTAGATTGAACAAATTTCAACCCTGAAAGGCCAACACGCCCATATGAATATAAGAAATGTCGATCTTAACCTTCTCGTTTATTTAAATGTGTTAATAGATGAAAAAAGTGTGTCAAAAGCTGCAAATAAACTTGCTCTTACGCAACCGGCTATGAGTAATGCGCTAAAACGTTTGCGCGATTTATTTGACGACCCGCTACTTGTGCGTGCCGCAGGCTCTATGACGCCAACGGCAAAGGCACTTGCATTAAAGCCTGAAGTTGAGGCCCTATTAAAAATGGCTGAAGCTATTACGCAGCCTAGTGAGCAGTTTAACCCTACAACCGCTGAAGTTACGTTTAGAATAATGGCAAACGACTATATAGAGTCGACCTTAATAGCCCCTTTTATAACGGCGCAGCTTAGTAAAAACCCCGGTATTAATTTTGATGTATTGAGCCCAAGCGACGTAAACCTACAAGATATGGAAAAAGGCACTATTGATTTAGCTATAAACCGCTTTAACGGTCTCCCTCGCTCGTTTCATCAGGCCAGTGTTTGGCGCGATAACTACTGTTGTTTAACGCATCCTAAAAATACATTTTTACAACATTCAGGGTTAGACGACTACTTACAAAAAGAACATATTTGGGTAAACCGTGCAGGCTGGGGACCAGAGGCCGCTGTTACTAATAAATCAGGTAAGCAAAAATTAGGCTGGGTAGACGAAGCCCTTTGGCAACTAGAACAAACCCGTAAAATACGTGTTTTTACTCGCCACTACATGGTCGCAAGCCTGCTTTGCCAATCAGAGCAACTTATTGCCACCCTACCGCGCAGGCAGGCTAAATTGTTAACCTCTCATACTGATTTAGTAATCAGCCCTGTACCATTTCAAATAGTGCCTATTGAGGTAAAAATGATATGGAGCCCGCTACTACACCACGCGCCTGCACACCAATGGTTAAGGCGTGAATTATTAGCGTTTGCTAAAACGATTGCAGATAGGTAATTAAGAGCAAACCTTTGATTAGTACTCAAGAGCCTAATGCGAGTGCCTGTGCTATGTACTGAATCATCTTATTTTGAGCTAATAGCTTGGTTAGCATTTTAAATACATTGAGTTAAAAACTATCTAATGAAAAAGCTAGAACTCAAATACAGTGTTCGCTGAAGAATTGAATCAAAATAGGTACTGCGTTATTCTTAATTAGTGATATAAAGTCAATAACTTTAGATACTCGTTATCAATAACCTAAGACATATTAAAAAATGGAATTTTATGTACCAATACCTATATTTGAAGTGTTCACTTATAATGAGCAAGGTCACCAAAATTAGCTTTCTTCCTTTCTCTAAAGTTGAAACTGATAATTTAAAAACCCTCTTATTTACTGCACGATTTTTTGTTTATATAGCTCTTGCATACTTTTTGAATGGGTTAGGTACTTTTTTATATGATGTTCATGAAGTTGTTAATTTATACAACTTTGAACAAACTTGGAGCGTAATATTTACAAATATTCATCAGACTCTACTGTTGAAAAAATTATTATGGGAGATGTTATTTAGCGCTGCTATATTAGCGACTGGAGGTATATTGGCTGCAATAGTTTCATTCGAGTTTAAATATGAAAGTAAAAGTGACTAACCTCAAGTCTTTGCTACATTAAAATAAACTTAATCGGATTATAAAAATATCATTAAATAACAACAACTTAAAAACCTTGCTGTGTAAGTGTTATTTAAGAGCCTTTTAAGGAAGATTATTATAAATATTGATTACTCTGCTTATTCACTTAGTGAATTAAACGAAGCAATTGAAAGTATTGACTCACATAAATATCCAGAGAACTACAAACGCCTTAAAGATGAATTAGCTAAACCAAATCGTAACGAGCCAAAAGCTGCGCAACAAATAGTAATAGCTAAAAAGAACACTAAGAAAACAAGTAAAGCGCTCCTGTGTATTGTTTTAGGTTTGTTTATTCTTTTGCGCAGCTATTTTAATTACGAAAGTGGTGTCATTTATAAGAGATACAATGAGCCGGCAGTGGCATCTTTAGAAAATAACCCGAAAAAGTTTTATTTATTTCTTTTTTTCACAATTAGTGCCGGAGGTTTTATTACGGCATATGGTATTCATGCTTTATTTTCTAAAAAAGAAGACAATGATAAACAAACTTAATAATAAGAATAACGATACTGCAAATAAAATTTTTGCTGTCTTTCAAAAATCCTATGCTATTGAGGCTAAACTGATCGGCGCGCATAACTTCCCTCCTTTAGCGCGTAATATTAAAGGTATAAAAAAGTCAGAAACTACCTTTTATGGCTACAGTGAAAAAGAATGTTTAGCAGCCGTTATTGAAGTAGATACAAACAACGAGTGTTTAGATATTTGTAGTTTAACCGTTGATCCTAGCTATTTTAAAAAAGGTATCGCAAGTAAGCTAATAAATTATGTTTTAGCAATGGATGATTTATCTCATGCAAGAGTTGAGACTGCAGTTGCTAATACTCCTGCAATAAATTTATATAAAAAGCATGGTTTCGTGGAATTCAAAAGATGGACTCCTTCACATGGTATTGAAAAACTGGCTATGTCGGTCGTAATTTAAATCAGTATTTCAAAATAGGTAATTTATAAATGGATAGTGCATCAATAATTGCGTGGAGTGTTTTGTTTGGTGGCATTGGTATTGGCTACCTTACTTACGGGCGAAGAAAAAAAGCCGTAGTACCACTTTGTATTGGTTTGTCATTATTGGTTTTTCCGTACTTTATGACCAGTGTTAGCATGCTGTTGATTATAGGCGGTATTTTAGTAGCTATTCCCTACTTTATTAAAATTTAACATTACTATTGTTATTGCTATTGCTATTGCTATTGTGACGGATAAATAAAATACACGCGAAAAATAAAAAAGCGCCACGGTATTCAACTTTGGGAAAATACCGTGGCGCTTTTGGAAATCGTCGATATAGGAATCTACCTACAGCGTATTATTTGCAAGCTTAGTACCAACTTCATAAAATAATTAAAATTCAATAAAAACAATTAACTAAGATTCCTTCTTTATTCCTCAACTCCTCCCTTTGTTCCAGTTTTGTGCACACTTTCACCGCATTGCACCAAATTAATTAGTATTATTTAAGATTGTTTTCTGCGTTCTATTAACCATTAAATCTTACTATTGATAAAATCAATATCAGTTATTGAAAACAACAATTTTATTAATATTACACTTAGCGCTAGAGTGAAGTTAAGCCAACAAACTAAGAGTAATTATTATGACAACAGCTTCTTTCACACGCCAAGACGGATTATTCATTGATGCTAACTTGCATCAGTTCATTGAAGAGCAGTTATGCACTAAAGCTAACACCACTGAAACTTACCAAGCGTTAGCTACTTTAGTTGATGAGTTTGGTTGTAAATGCCGTAAAACAAAGCATCAACCAGATGATGTGTTAGAAGTTGATACATTATTAAATGCATACCAACTTAAAAATCATCCACTTTGCCATGTTGATGCACAAACTACGGAAGCCGTTTTAGACGAATATTGCTGCCAGGTTCCTGCAATTATTGTTGTTGCGTTAATGGATACGCTTAGTGGTACACAGTGCGATGAACCCCAAGCACATGAGATTTACCATCGTGCAGCGCAGTTAACCAACCGCCCTTGTATGCACAGAGTAAAAACTGCCTCAGCAGCTTAATAATGAATGTATTTAAAAGTGCTCGATAACCTTCTTTGCAAAGCCAGTACAAGTTAAGGTTGTCGAGTTATGAATACTTGAGTTATCGCTCTGCTCTTGCGCTAAATCAAAGGTTACTTCACCGCTTTTAAATGTTTGCTCTAACGCATTTTCTATGAGTAATGCGGCCTCGTCCCATCCCATAAATTTAAGCATTAATACCGCACTTAAAATACTGCTACTTGGGTTTGCTTTGTTTTGCCCTGCTATACGTTCAAACGTGCCGTGTGTAGGCTCAAAAAATGCGACATCGTTATTTAAATTTGCAGCAGGCATTATACCAACACCACCAACTTGTGCACTGAGCATATCAGCTAAAAAGTCACCATTTTGGTTAGTCGTCACCACTACATCAAATTGCTCTGGATGCATTAAACATTGTTGCAGCATGTTGTCAGCTATAACTTCTTTAATAATTAAGGGCGCTTGGTGTGCTCGCTCTATTTGCAACCAACGCCCATTTTCATGTGCGGTGGCATTAAACTCGTTTTGTGCAAGTGCAAACCCCCAACGCTTAAATGCACCATCGGTAAATTTAAGTACATTACCTTTGTGTACTAGCGTTAATGATTCACTATCGTTTTTAAGTGCATAGTTAATTGCAAAGCGCATTAATCGCTCAGAGCCTTCTTTAGATATATTTTTAATACCAATTCCACACTCTTGTGAAAACCTTAGGCGGGTTACGCCCATTTCCTCACATAAAAAATCGAGCATTTTTTCGCTCTCTACACTGCCTGCTTGCCACTCAATACCTGAGTACACGTCTTCGCTACTATCACGAAGCACTGTTATGTTTGTTAAAAAAGGGTTTTTTAAAGGAGAAGGGAGTGCACTAAAGCCTTTTATAGTGCGCATATTTACAAACAAATCCATTTCTTGCCTGAGTGCAACATTAAGCGATCTAAAGCCACCACCCAGTGGTGTGGTTAGCGGCCCTTTTATGGCAATTTTACAGGCACGTACCGCGTTAATTGTTTCTTGTGGAAACCAGTCACCGTCATACAGCTTTGCGGCCTGCTCGCCATTATAAACCTGCATCCAATGAATTTTCCGTGCGCTTTTATAACAATGCTCAATTGCACTATCAACAACGTGGCGCATTACCGGCATAACATCTAGACCCACTCCATCGCCATCAATAAAAGCAATGATAGGTTCTAACGGTATTTGCCAGTGTCCTTGTGCATCAATAGTGATATTTTGGCCGTGCTCAGGAACGTGAATATGCTGATACGTCATGGCTAAACCTAACTTAAAATAACGATTAATTGATTAAACCATGCTTAGCTAGGAGTGTCTGTATTTGTGCTTTTATAGTTACTATCATTTTAAAAAATAAAGAATTAGACGTGATTATTTATCCATTTAGTTGGTCTTGTGTATTAGAATTTTCGTACCAATTATTAAATTACAGTGGAGCATTTTAATGAAATTCTTTTTTGTACTGCTACTATTAATCAGCTCTTTTAACGCATTAGCCGTTGAAGTAGTCATACATAACCTTAGCTCGCTCTCAAGTAATGCTCAAAATACGGTGTCTATATGGGTTAATCAAAGTGTTGAAAAAACACAAAATACACTGGGACCTTTAAAACAAACCACATTGCCTATTTATTTAAAACCGCAATACTTTGCTTTTGAGCCTGTACCTTGGGCTACAGTTAAGCGCAATAACCCCGATGGGCTTGAACTTCATATAGATCGCTATGCCAGTTTAAATGCATTCACTAAAGATTGGACGCTATACCATGAACTTTCACATTTATATTTGCCGCTACTTCCCTACTCCGGTTTTTGGCTTAGCGAGGGTTTTGCCAGTTATATGCAAAACGTAATAATGCGTGACAGCGGTATAATTACCCAGCCGCAATTTGTACAACGTTTAAATGCAGGATTTGATCGTGCCCGCCTGCAAACTAAAACTAAAACACAGCCACTTAATAAGCTCTCTGCCGATATGTGGAAACAACGAGCCCAGCAACGTGTTTATTGGACGGGTGCGGCTTTTTTTGCACAGGCCGATTTGAAGCTACAAAAACAAGGTTTATCTGTCGCGGGTATAATAAAACAGTATCAAGTATGCTGTAGACCCGCTCGCTCTAGTGCTAAAACCTTTATAAAAGAGTTAGATAAGCTATCCGGTAGTAGCGTTTTTACAACGCTGTATGCAAAATATAATACCCGCACCGATTTTCCTGATATTAGTAAAGAGCAGCTAAACACGCTTTAACGGCTGCTCTGTTTTATATAGTTACTATATTCAACAAGCCCTTGCGCGTTAAAATTGGTTGAGTACTCGTTCATAAAACCATGCAAAAAATTGGTTTTATAGCACTTAACATTCGCTTTGGTGCTTAAAGCTTTAATAACTTCATCAACATTAAAGTGACTCTCACTTGCTGGAAATATGAACTCACAGGGTACTTTTGCGCTTAAATTTAAATTATGTCTAATTTGCGACGGATAAAAGCCAATTAACTTTTTAAGGTGTGTATTGCCTGTTAATAACTGTGCCCGCCATGCTGCACTTGCCCCTGCACTGAAAGCAATACACGTCGTTGGCAATTTTAAACTCTCAAAGCATTTTTGAAGTTTGTCGGTGTATTTATCATGGCCACACTGCTGTATAAAATTGTTGTAACTATCTTGTTCACTTTCAATAGCTTGAAACTTGTTATTGTAAGGGTCAACAATCACCAAATTTGAACTAATTGCCTGTGATAACCTCCTTAAAGCAGGGGTTAAACCATAAATATCACTCACTATTAGGTAATTCATACTTATCCTTTGGTAACTAAAAATGGGCTTTGTAAGCAGTTGATAAGATTTATTATAAATATTTTTACAAAAATAGCTTGCACACAATTTATATATAAGTTACCTTCCCTCTCTGGTTTAAAGAAACCGCCGCGGTTAACCATTTACCCTGATCCAGTAAGCCCCGCAAAACGTATATTTGAAAGCTAAGTTATTGTACGGCGAGAACCCCTTGAATAATACCGAGATGATTTTTTACTATCATCGCAAAAGTGTCATAAAGATCGTCAACACTGTAATGAAGCTAAACACAACATCGTTAATTTATTAACTGCAATTTGCTATAAAAATATAGCGCAGAATAAATAACAAGAATAAAGTGAGTTTTATTATGTCTTATAAATATAATGGGTCTATGATCCAAATCGCACATCCAGTGCAATCAATTTCAGTAAACAAACATCGTGTAATCTTTAGTGATACACAAGGTTTAAAAAATGCATTGTTTCAAAAAGCGAGTGATGCACGCCAGTTTGTTAAGTGGCTAAAAGCTAACTAAGCAACACATAACTTTAATTGCCCTTTTATTATTGCAATTATTGATAAGATATTATGCCAGCCTCGTTGCTGGCATTTTACTTTTTAGCTCTTTATTGGTTACAATAGTTTTACAATAATAATTACTGGCAGCTGTTGTAATGCTCCGTATATTTTTAACTTTCTTACTTTTTTTCTGTCTGACCTCAATAGGCAATGCTAGAACCATAAACTGGCTAGCGCACGACTTTGCACCCTATTATATTTTAAATGGTCAATATCAACACCAAGGCCGTGACGAAAGCATAATTTCATTACTTGAAAAACAACTTCCTAATATTACCTTTAACCGCATGCTTATCCCTTCAGGTAAAGTAATCCAAGAGCTATCTAATACTTCAAATAATGTTTGTGCGTTATCGCTTTATAAAAATGATTACAGAAAAGAGCATATTTATTTTACAGAGGAGAGCTCAACAACGGGCCTCTCGCCTTCAATAGCAATGCACAAAAGACTCGCCAAAGCGCTAAATATAGCGGAATCAAAAGAAGTATCACTATTAGATTTAATACAAGATAAAAAACTAACTCTTGGGATCTCTATGAGCCGCTCTTATGGCCAAGAGATAGATACATTGATAAACAGTACGCCTAATATAGATTTAGTAATTAGACCCACTCGCGATAGCCTAGCGAGCCTCACATATATGCTTAACCTAAAACGAATTGATATTTTGCTGGGTTACCCAAGCGAGCATTACTATTTAGCTAAATCAATGCACTTTGAAGAAAACTTAACGCAGCGTCCATTAACCGAATCACCCGCGCTAAGTTATGGTTTTATTGGCTGTACTAAAAACGAGCAAGGCGCAGAAGACATTGCTATTCTTAATGAGCAGCTTAAAGTTATTAAAAAAACGCAGGCTTATAATGATTTACTCATGCGCTGGTTGCCCGAGCATTTAAGGCCGCTATTACAGTCACGTATTAATAGCGCAAAATAAGCAAATTCGAAGTCGCTTAATTTGAGTTTCTGTTAAGCAAAAAAAACGCCACAGTAAGTGGCGTTTTTATATTTAATAATGGTATTACTGACGAACGCCTTCTATTGATAAAATAATATCAACATGAGTAGATGCAGGTCCTAAGTTATAATCAATACCGTAGTCGGTAAGTTTAAGGCTGGTTTCGCCCTCAAAACCTACGCGGTAGCCGCCCCACGGATCTTTACCTTCGCCCACTTTATCTATTTCAAAGGTAATAGTGTTAGTTACGCCGTGCAGCGTAAACTCACCGGTTACATCAGCCTCTTCGCCGTCTTCATCAAATTTAATACTCGTGCTTTTAAATGTCGCTTTTGGGTATTTATCTACATTTAAAAAATCTTTACCATGTAAATGCTTATCGCGCTCTGCATGGTTAGAGTCAAGACTTGTGGTATCAATGTTTACCATAATTTTTGACGCATCAGGGTTTTTAGCATCGTAACTAAATGTGCCGTCAAAAGTATTAAAACGACCATATAACCAGCTGTAACCTAAGTGTTTAATTTTAAAGTTAACAGATGCATGCCCGCCTTTTGTATCAATTACATAATCAGCTGCATTGGCGGCTGTTGCCGATAACATCATTGCAGCCGAAACGGCTGCGCTTACTAATAATTTTTTCATTTTAATCATCCTTTAATGGTTTGATCATTCTAATTAAGGTTTTATCTTTATCGATAAAGTGATGTTTTAACGCTCCTAGTGCATGCAATACTGCAAACCCGATTAATGTGCACGCGCCGTAATAATGTACTTTTCCTGCAATATCGGCTTGGTCATCAAAGGCAAAATCAAGCGCTGATACATTAAATAAAGTAAATACTTCTATTGGACGCCCGTCTGCGGTTGATATTAAATACCCTGCAACAACAATAACAGCCAAAATAATATACATAGCAATATGCGCCGTATGCGCTAATTGGTTCATGCCTTTACTCTCACCTAATGGTTTAGGTTGTGTAGATAAAGCACGCCATAAAATTCTAAATAAAAATACGGCCACAAGCGTAATACCAATACTCTTATGTAAATCGAGTGAACCTTTATACCAGCTATCGTAATAAGTAAGCTCAACCATATATAAACCTAAACCAAACAGGCCAAAAATAGTCAGCGCCATGAGCCAATGTAAAATAATGGCGACAAGTCCGTAAGATGAAGGTGTATTTTTAAACATGTGTAAGTTCCTATAATGCTATGACGTTACAATATAGTGCACAGCCGTAAATGAAAATAACATTTACAAACACTTTACGTGCGTATACGCACAGAACTTTATTATTTAAAGTCAGTTTTGCAAAAAACACCAATCTGCTTGTATATGGGGTCTATTTAACGTTAAGAAAATTACGCTAGAACGAGGCAAAAATTTTTGTATCTAGTTGTTCTCGGCAATTGCTCCCTGCATTGCTCTACCTCCTGCATCCATGCAGTCGTAAATAAAAAATTTTTAACGACGTAATAGTGCAATTTAATTCGTTAAATTGCTCAAATATTCATGCAGGTTGGTATGAGATGATTAAACAAATAGTTTTATAGGGTGGATTGTTCGCTTAAGCTGACATAAATTAAGCTCTCAGGGCTTACTTGCAAACAGGTAACAAGCCCTTCTTTAATGAGCTCAAGCATAGCTATAAAACTAACCACTACACCACTTCGCCCTTCATTTGGGGTAAAAAGCGCATTAAATACCAATGCCGAGTTTGCTTGCGATAGTTGCTGTAATATTTGGCTCATTCTCTCTCGGGTTGAGAGTACTTCGGCAGTAATTTGATGATGCTCAAAGGTTTTTGCTCGCGCCATTACATCACTCAACGCCAGCATTAAGTCTTTAAGTTCAATATCGGGGAGGTTTTGACTTGTATCTTCACTTATTGGCATAGCGGCATGCGCTATAAAAATATCACGACCAACACGAGGAATATCGTCGAGGTTTTCGGCGGCTTGTTTAAACAGCTCATACTCTTGCAGGCGTTTAATAAGCTCAGCGCGAGGATCTTCTTCCTCTTCAAGCTCTTCGTGTACAGGTAATAATAAGCGCGACTTAATTTGCGCAAGTAACGCAGCCATTACTAAATATTCGCCGGCAAGTTCGAGTTGAAACTCGGTCATCATTTCTACATAACTTACGTACTGCTCTGTAATACTAAAAATAGAAAGTTCGAGTACATCAAGCTTATGCTTTTTAATTAAATAGAGCAGTAAATCGAGCGGGCCTTCAAAGGTTTCTAATATTATTTCGAGCGCGTCAGGTGGAATGTATAAATCTTCTGGTTTGTCTACAACCGCTTTACCATGCAAAAAAGCCAGTGGCAGCTTTTGCTGCACTGGCTTTTCACTATTTTTTGTATTCGCAGTGCTTTCGCTCACTCGCTATTACTCAAACGGGCTTGTATCACCACAGCCAACACGTAAAATCTTGACTTCATCTTCCGACAAATCGATTACCGTGGTTGCTTGCTCGGCTAAGTGGCCACCGTGAATAATTAAATCAACGTGTTTATCTAATCGCTCTAATATTTCATCAGGATCTGATTCTGTAAACTGCTCACCTGGTAAAATTAAAGAACACGACATTAACGGCTCACCAAGTTCGGCAAGCAACGCACAGGCTATTGGGTGTTCAATTACACGCATGCCAATGGTTTTTTTCTTGTCGTTTAATAAACGTTTAGGGACTTCTTTTGTGCCTTTAAAAATAAAGGTATATGGCCCTGGCGTATTATTTTTAATGAGTCTAAATAGCTGGTTATCTACGCGTGCATAAGTAGATAACTCTGATAAATCACGACAAACTAGCGTAAAATTATCGTTTTTTTCAATACCACGAATACGCTCTATGCGCTCTTTGGCTTGCTTATTACCAATGTTACAACCGATGGCGTAACCCGAATCTGTTGGGTAAACAACAACGCCGCCTTGTTTAATAATATCAACGGCTTGACTAATCAGTCTCGGTTGCGGGTTATCAGGATGAATATGAAATAATTGACTCATGTTAATGCCCCTTCTTCTCCTTCCCAAGCTTGCCAAACACCTTGGCAGTCTTTTGGTAGGTATAAATTTTTGCCAAGCTCTAAATAGCTTGTCGGAAAATGAAAATCAGACCCTTGCGAGCAAAGTAGCCCGTACTCACGGCTGAGTTCACCTAAAAATTGACGTTCGCTTGGCGCCTGTTGAGGTTGTGCAACTTCCATTGCGTCCCCTCCTACACTTTTAAATTCTACTAATAATTTGCGTAGCCACTTGTTTGACATTTGATAGCTACTTGGATGCGCAAGTACAGCAACACCACCAGCGGCATGTATGGCCTCAATAGCGGTTTGCATGGTGCACCAGCAACTTGGTACGTAGCCTGTTTTGCCACGCCCTAAGTACTTTTTAAAAACACCCGGGAAATTTTTAGCAACACCGCGCTCAATAAGGGCGCGTGCAAAATGTGCACGCGTTATTTGCGCGTCTTTTGCCAGCTCTTTAGCTTGCTCGTAAATGCCATCAAAGCCATTTTTTGCAAGGCGAACACCAATTTCTAGTGCACGCTCTTCTCGCTTTTGCTGCTGAGCTGATAATAAAGAGGTAAGGTCAATATTATTAATATCAATATTTAAACCTACAATATGAATTTCGAAGCTTTCCCATTTAGTAGACACTTCGGTACCCGTTATTAATGAAAGCGGTAAGTTTTCGGTTTTAATAAATTGCTGCGCAGGCTTAATGGCTGCCACAGTGTCATGATCGGTAATAGCAAACACATCAATATTTTTATCAACAGCGCGATGCAATAATTCTTCAACCGTTAAACGCCCGTCTGAATGTGTGGTATGGCTATGTAAATCATATTTTATCAAAAGAAAACTGCTTAAAATTAAGGGTTACTAGTGTTTATGTAAGTATAACAACTTTTTTGACTAAATTGTTTTAAATAAACACTTGACACAAAAGCATAAGATACGTTTTACTGTAGCCACTTTCAGACACATTAAGAATTAACAATAATGATCAATTCAAACTTAAACACTATTTGGTGGTGGCACTCGTAATTATCGGGTGATGAATTGTCGTGTCTAACAAAAATTCAAAACCCGCAACTATGCGGGTTTTTTTATAACTAAATTTTACGAAACGTATACGTTAAAAATATTTAATAAATTTTGAGGCAGAAAAACATGAATAACGGTCTTACTCTTACACATCGTTGGTGGTGGCGCCTGATATAGCGGGACGGTAATGATCTGTTTGTAATTTAGATATCGTTAGTCAAACCCCGCATTGCAAAAGCACTGCGGGGTTTAATTTTTTGAGGGAATGAGGTTTGATTTTTAGTCATATAACTACCACACCAGGCGAAGTAACAAGCATTACGCAAGTACGCGACTATATTAGTAGCCCTCTTGCATTATACGCGGCACTTGATAAGCCTAACTCACTACTGCTTGAATCGGCTGAGATTGATTCTAAAGACAGTGTAAAAAGTTTAATTTTAGTCGACTGCGCACTGCGCATTGTATGCCAAGGTAAAACAGTTACTATTACTGCTCAATCCAATAATGGGCAACAGCTTCTAAGCTACTTGCAGGCAAATGTTAAAAGCTGTGACGCTACTTTAGACGGCGCAACACTTACCCTGTGTTATTTAGACACTAGCGGCGATACTGACGAAGCGAGTAAACTAATTGCAGATAACGCATTTAGCGCCCTTCGTACTTGTATTAACAGTATTAAAAGCACAACTAACAATCCATTTTCGTTATTTTTAGGCGGTGTATTTGCCTACGATATGGTAGCAAACTTTGAGCAGTTAAGTGATGTACCTGATGGCGAAAATACGTGCCCAGATTACGTATTTTATTTAGCCGAAACCTTAGTTGTTATTGATCATCAAAAACAAACAACCGAACTCATTGGTAATGTATTTAACGGCCCTGACGTACATGCAAATTGCTTTGAAGTAGGCAAAGAGCTAGAGCGATTAAATACACTGTGCGATAACGCCTCAGAATTTAGTGCGGATATGCAAAGTGGCGAATGTGAGGTAAGCGTTGATATAGACGATGACACTTACTGCGAGCAAGTAGTTAAGCTTAAAAAGAATATTGTAGACGGTGATATTTTTCAGGTAGTGCCATCGCGTACATTTTCACTACCTTGTCCTGACGCTTTGCATGCTTATAGCCAGCTTAAAAAGCAAAATCCAAGTCCGTATATGTTTTATATGCGCGATGAAGACTTTGCTTTATTTGGCGCATCGCCTGAATCAGCACTTAAATACACAGTGCAATCTCAGCAAGTTGAAGTATACCCAATTGCTGGCACTCGCCCACGTGGCAAATTTGCTAATGGGCAAATAAACCCAGACCTAGACAGCCGTATCGAACTTGAACTTAGAAACGATCAAAAAGAGCGCGCCGAGCATTTAATGCTTGTCGATTTAGCCCGTAACGACGTAGCACGTATTAGTGTTGCAGGTACTCGTTTTGCCAAAGAGCTATTAAAAGTAGACCGTTATTCACAAGTAATGCATTTAGTGTCACGCGTTGTTGGCACACTAAAACCCGAGCTTGATGCACTGCATGCTTACCAAGCTTGTATGAACATGGGCACGCTTGTTGGTGCACCAAAGGTTCGGGCTGCTGAGCTTGTACGTCAAACTGAAGGTAAACGCCGTGGCAGTTATGGCGGCGCTGTAGGTTACTTAACCGGTGACGGTGCAATGGATAGCTGTATTGTTATTCGCTCAGCTTTTGTTAAAAATAATATAGCTTATGTACAGGCTGGTGCCGGTGTGGTGTTTGACTCAGATCCTATTTCTGAAGCAAATGAAACTCGCGCTAAAGCACAAGCGGTTATCACCGCCATAAAATCTACGTATAAGGCGGTATAAAATGAGTAAAGCGAATCCTATTAAAATCTATTTTTTAGATAACTTTGACTCATTTACATATAACCTTGTTGATGAGCTAACGATGCTTGGCTGCGAACTGGTTGTTTACAGAAACAACATTAGCGCTGAGGTTATTTTTAACAAAATGCGCCAAGAACAAGGTCAAGTGCTATTGGTACTTTCGCCAGGTCCTGGCACACCAAGCGATGCAGGCTGTTTGATGGAGCTTATTGAGCTCTCTAAAGGGCACTTCCCTATGCTGGGTATTTGTTTGGGTCAACAAGCGTTAACCCAAAGCTATGGCGGAGTAATCGGTCATGCCGGTGAAACCGTACATGGTAAGTCTTCAATTATTAATTTAGGCGAGCACCCTGTATTTGATGGTATGGGCAATACAATGCCTGTTGCACGTTATCATTCCTTAATGGCAACAAAGGTACCTGATAATATTGAGGTTATTGCCCAGTATGAAGATATCCCTATGGCTATTTATCATCATGATGACAACGCATTGGGTTACCAGTTTCATCCAGAGTCAATACTAACGCCGAACGGCGCAATGCTACTTCAGCAAAGTGTAGCCTACTTAACACGTGCCAAATAAAAGAGGACATTATGAGTACACAACCAGAACAACCCATAAATGTTCAACACGCTATTGAACAACTAATTACGGGGCAATCATTAAGTTACGCAGACGCCAAAGCGCTTTTTGATGAAATAATGCAAGGTAATATGAGTGAAATTGAGCTAACCGCCCTACTTATAAGCCTTAAAATTAAAGGCGAAGTAAGCGACGAAATTGCAGGCGCTGCAGCCTCAATGCGCGAAAACGCCGTTGCTTTTACTACCAGCAGTACGCAACTTGCCGATAGCTGTGGCACTGGTGGCGATGGTTCAAACACAATTAATATAAGTACAACGGCTGCAATTGTTGCCGCTGCTGCCGGTATTAACATGGTAAAACATGGTAATCGCAGTGTATCCAGTAATTCAGGCTCAGCCGATTTACTCAAAGCCCTGGGCATTAATATAGATATGAGCCCAGAGCAAGCAGCAAAATGTCTTGAGCAAACCAATTTTACCTTTTTGTTTGCACCGCACTATCACAGTGGCGTACGCCATGCGATGGGCGTACGAACATCGCTTAAAACACGCACTATTTTCAATATTTTAGGTCCGCTTGCTAACCCTGCTGCACCTGAAGTGCAATTACTCGGCGTCTATAACGAAGCATTGTGTATGCCAATGGCACAAACACTTAAAACCCTTGGCACAAAGCGCGCTATGATTGTTCACGGCTCGGGCACTGACGAAATAGCCCTACACGGCCCAACAACGGTAGTTGAGCTAAATAATGGCGAGATTACGCAGTACACACTAAACCCAAGCGACTTCGACCTTGCAAACTATTCACTTGAACAACTCGCTGGTGAAGGCCCACAATACAACGCAAATGCTAGCCTCGCCATCTTGCAAGGCAAAGGCACAGATGCACATAATGCTGCTATTGTGGTTAACGTAGCTGCCCTTTTATACCTAACAGGTAAAGCAGAAACGTTAAAAGAAGGGGCAAAACAAGTACAAACATTATTAAGTTCAGGGCAAGCCATGAACACACTAAGTGCAATTATTGAGGTAAGTAATGGCTAATGTATTAGACAAAATTGTTGCTGATAAAAAATTAGAACTAATTGAGAGAAAAGCTGCACGTCCGCTTGAAAGCTTTAAGTATCTTGCAGTGCCTACAAGTCGTAGCTTTTATAAAGCACTTGCAGCACCTGGCACTCAGTTTATTTTAGAGTGTAAAAAAGCATCGCCTTCAAAAGGGTTAATTAGAAACCCATTTGATTTAACTGAAATTACCTCAGTTTATAAAAAATACGCTACCTGCATGAGTGTGTTAACTGATGCTAAATATTTTCAAGGCAGTTTTGATTATCTTGAATTTGTGCGCAGCCAAGTAGAACAACCGCTTATCTGTAAAGACTTTTTTATAGATGAGTACCAAGTGTACATGGCACGTATTTATGGCGGTGATGCTATATTACTGATGCTTTCGGTACTCGATGACGAAAGCTATAAAGCACTGCATGCTGTTGCCGATTCACTTAATATGTCGGTGTTAACCGAAGTAAGTAATGAAGAAGAAGTACACCGCGCACTTGCGCTTGATGCACAAATTATTGGTATTAATAACCGCGATTTACGCGATTTAAGCACCGACTTAGCCACTACTGAAAAACTACGAAAGCTTATTCCGGCTGATAAAGTGGTTATTTCGGAATCGGGTATTTACACCCATCAAGACGTAAAACGTTTAGCTCCATTATGCGATGGCTTTTTAATTGGCAGCTCACTTATGGGCGAGCGTGATTTAGAGCAAGCATGTCGCCGTGTTATTTTAGGCGACAATAAAGTATGTGGTTTAACACGTAGCCAAGATGCACAAGCGGCATATCAAAACGGTGCTGTTTATGGTGGTTTAATTTTTCATCCTAAATCGCCTCGCTATGTCGATTTAGATTGTGCAAGAGAGCTGAGCCAAAGCGCACCACTTAACTTTGTTGGTGTATTTGTAGATGCTCCCATTGAGCAAGTTGCTCAATACGCAAGTGTGCTAAAATTAGCGGCAGTTCAATTACATGGCCAAGAAAGTGACGATTACATTGCTGCGCTGCGTACACAACTTCCAACTAATTGCGAAATTTGGAAAGCCCAAGCAATAAAAGATGCATTGCCAACGCCTGTAAATGGGGTTGATCGACACCTTTACGATACGCACAGTGATACACAAGCTGGCGGTACTGGTAAAGCATTTGATTGGTCGGTGCTTAGCGGCGCAACTACACCATTTATGCTCGCTGGAGGCTTAAATCCAGACAATATTAAAGATGCGCTTTTTAAAGGTGCCTTAGGCCTTGATTTAAACTCAGGCGTTGAAGAATCTGCGGGTAAAAAGTGCCCTAACAAATTACATAATGCTTTTACAAGCATCAGAAATTATTGAGGTTAAAATGCAAAATCCAGCTTATTTTGGCGAGTTTGGCGGTATGTTTGTACCCGAGTTACTTGTCCCTGCGCTTAAGCAGTTAGAAAATGAATTTAACAAAGCACAAAAAGATCCTGAGTTTCAGGCAGAGCTAAGTAAATTATTAAACGAGTATGCGGGTCGTCCTACCCCACTTACTTTAACGCGCAATTTAGTTAAAAACCCAAAAGTAAAACTGTATCTAAAGCGCGAAGACTTATTACACGGCGGCGCACACAAAACGAACCAAGTACTTGGTCAGGCGTTACTTACTAAGCGTATGGGTAAAAAACAAGTTATTGCTGAAACAGGTGCCGGTCAACACGGCGTTGCAACAGCGCTAGCGTGTGCCTTACTGGGTTTAAAATGTCGTATTTATATGGGTGCAAAAGACGTTGATCGTCAGCAACCTAACGTATTTAGAATGAAGTTAATGGGCGCAGAGGTTATTCCAGTAACAGCGGGTTCTGGCACATTAAAAGATGCAGTAAATGAAGCGCTGCGTGACTGGTCAGCAAACTACCAAGACGCGCACTACCTACTAGGTACAGCTGCGGGTCCTCACCCATTCCCAACAATTGTACGCGAGTATCAAAAAATTATTGGTGAAGAAGCTAAGCAACAAGTACTTAAAGCAGAAGGTCGTTTACCTGACGCTGTTATTGCCTGTGTTGGTGGTGGTTCAAACGCAATTGGTATGTTTACTGATTTTATTGACGAGCCAGGCGTTAAATTAATTGGTGTTGAGCCTGCTGGTAAAGGTCTTGATACAAATGAGCACGGTGCAACAATTTGTAAAGGCACAAAAGGCATATTGCACGGTACTTATACGTACATTATGCAAAATGATGATGGCCAAATTGAAGAGTCTTACTCTGTATCAGCGGGCCTTGATTACCCAGCTGTTGGTCCTCAGCATGCATTTTTACACGAAACTGGTCGCGCTCAATACGTGGGTATTACCGATACAGAAGCGCTTGATGCGTTTCAGTCGCTTGCTAAAAATGAAGGGATTATTCCGGCGCTTGAATCAAGCCATGCGTTAGCTTATGCGCTTAAGTACGCAGAGGAGCTAACCGAGGAAAGTGTTATAGTGATTAATTTAAGTGGTCGTGGCGATAAAGATTTAGCACACGTTCACAATGTACTAACTGAAAGAGGTCAGCTATGAGCCAAGTAAAAACGGATCGTTACGGCAAAATGTTTGCAGCGCTTAACGAGCAAAAACAAGGTGCTTTTGTACCATTTGTAACGATTGGCGACCCAGGTAAAGAGCAAAGTATTGCGATTATTAAAAGTCTAATTGACGGCGGAGCAGATGCGCTTGAGCTTGGTATTCCGTTTTCTGACCCAATTGCAGATGGTCCAGTAATTCAAAAAGCTAATATTCGCGCACTCGATGTGCACATTAATACACAAGATTGCTTTGATATTATTAAAGAAATACGTGAGTATAATGCCGATATTCCAATTGGCTTATTATTGTATTCAAACCTTGTGTTTAAACGCGGTATAGAAGCATTTTATAAAGATGCAAAAGCAGTAGGCGTAGACTCAATTTTAGTGGCTGATGTGCCTCTGCATGAATCTAAAATGTTTAGAAAGTCAGCTATGGATAACGGTGTAGACCCAATTTTTATTGCAACACCAAATGCCGATGACGACACACTTCGCCAGTGCGCCTCTTACGGTCGTGGTTACACGTATTTACTATCGCGCGCAGGTGTTACCGGTACCGATACTAAAGCACAAATGCCTGCTGGTAATATTGTTACTAAATTAAAAGAATACCATGCAGCCCCTGCTCTTTTAGGGTTTGGTATTTCAACACCAGATGATGTAAAAGCGGCTCTTAATGCAGGAGCAGCCGGTGCTATTTCAGGCTCTGCTGTAGTTAAAATTATTGAAGCTAACCTTAATGATTTACCAACAATGACCGCGCAACTAAAAGCATTTGTAGCCGATATGAAAGCAGCTACATCGCTTTAAGCCATCGCTATAAGCTAACTAGGGCGTGTTTTATACGCATTAAAAAAAGGGCATTTAAAATGCCCTTTTTTGTTTTTTAAAATCAAACGCTGTATCAATATCCAAACGTTTTAAAAAGAAAATTAGTGAGCTTGGTGTTTACCCTCTAAAATCTCTTCAATAAATTTAGCATTGAATGCTTCTAAATCAGCTGGGCTTCGGCTCGTTACTAAGCCTTTATCTACACATACTTCTTGGTCAACCCAATTGGCACCTGCATTAATTAAATCGCTTTTAATACTTGGAAAAGAGGTAATAGTACGGTCACGCAGTTTATTAATTTCGGCTAACAGCCACGGCGCATGGCAAATAGCAGCAACGGGTTTGTTTTTTTCTGCCCCAAAAAAGCCATCAATAAAGGCTTTAGCATCTTTATCTTGGCGTAAACTGTCTGGGTTAAATAAACCACCAGGTAGCATAAGCGCGTCATAATCAGCGGGGTCTGCGTTTGTAACTAGTTTATCTACTGTTACTTTATCGCCCCACTTGTCTTCATCCCAGCCCGTAATTTGGCCTTCTTTAATTGATACTATCTCGATGTTTGCACCAGCATCAAGTAATGCGCTGCGTGGAGATAAAAGCTCACTTTGCTCAAATCCATCAGTGGCTAGAATTGCAATTTTTTTGCCTTGTAAACGCGTGCTTGTTTGTAATGTACTCATTGAGATCTCCTTATGTTATACCAACCTGCATAAATCTTTGAGCAATTTAACGAATTAAATCGCACTATAACGTTGTTAAAAATCTTTCATTTAGAACAACTAAATACGAAAAATTTTTGCCTAGTTCTAGCGTGATTTTCTTAACGTTCAATAGACCCCATATATAAGCTGATTGGTATTGTTTAAAAATATGTTCGAAACACACAGTTAAACAGCATAATGCATGCCGATAACAAGCAATTGAAAATAAAGGATTTAATGTCTGTGGGATTTATAATGCCATGTAAATCATTTAGAGATTATGAATAATCTACATAGGTGCGAATTTATTTCCAGCTCATATAATTTAAAGCCACCAAACGCGAGGTGCAAAACCTCACCTACGACATATACCCGTAGGTGCGAATTTACTTCGCGCTCATGTAACTTATCTATCAATACGGGGTTTAAAACCTTAAATAAATTTAAAGTAGATCTTTTAACGCTTTAGCCGGTTTAAAAACCGCTTTATTTGCGCCTTCTATTTCAATTGCAGCCCCTGTTTGCGGGTTACGCCCAGTACGCGCTGGGTAATAACTTAGTGCAAACGTACCAAAGCCATTAATTTGAACCTGATCGCCCTCAGAAAGCGATTTAGTAATTACTTTTTGCAAGCTTGAAAGCGCCGCTTGAGAATCTTTTTTTGTTAATTCACTTTTGTGTGCAATGGCAGCAACGAGTTCTGCTTTATTCATTTTAGGCTCCTAAATACACGCCAAATCAGTGTTGGTTAAGCGTGGGAATATGATGATATAAAGAATACCAAACCAAATTGGCAATAAAGCCACGCAGGCTAAGGGTTACAGGGCAACAAGTCAACCTTGTAGTTGCTAAGCTTTATGTGGTAAAAAGCCTTTGACTCTTTTTTGTATAATTTAGGTAGTATATGCACGCATTAATTGAATACATTCCACTCATACTGTTTTTTGCAGTTTTCAAGCTAGTCGATATTTACTGGGCTACCGGTTTATTAATGGCCACTACGCTCATTCAAGTTGCTTATAGCTACTTTAAACATGGAACTGTGCCTACTCGTCAGTGGATATTTTTTGGCATTGCTGCTGTGTTTGGTACGTTAACGCTGGTACTTCATGATGAGCAATACATAAAATGGAAAGCAACACTCATATACGCAGGTTTAAGCTTAACGTTACTTGTTAGCCGTTATGTACTTAAGAAAAATCTCGTTAAAAAAGCGCTTAGTTCAATACTCGAAAATGCTAATGATACAAAACAAGCCATTGTTGTCCCAGAACCATTATGGGATAAGCTTAACCTAATGTGGGTTGCTATAACTGCTGGCATCGCAGCACTAAACATTTATATTGCATATAATTTTTCGCTCGACTTTTGGGTTAATTTTAAAGTGTTTGGTTTAATGGGTATTACCTTTGTGAGTATTTTTGCCACTATTATTGCCTTGTACAAATACCTCCCTAGTGAAGAACCAGCAAAGTAAGCCCCCTCGTCATAAAAATGTCGTCTTAGCTTGATAGTTTATTAAAAAAACAAGTTGAGACGACCTTGAACGCCAATCAATATCGCTGGTTTGAATTTACCCTCATTTTTGTGTTACTACCCTTGTTGGGTTTTGTATTACGCGAGTATTTAGCTAACTGGCTTATTCCTGCGCTTATTATTTTAATGAGCGTGTGTTGTATGTTGCTACTGGGCGATCCGCATTTTAAACGTTTTAGGCTTACAAGCCTTGGGCAATTTTCTGCTGTTAAAAAACGTGTGTTTAGCTTCTTTTTTTTAGGTGCACTGTTCTCAGGTATGTTTTACGGGATTATTCATCAAGGCAACTGGTTTACCCTTCCCCGTAACTCGTTTAATGATTGGCTTTTACTGTTGCTACTCTACCCAATACTGTCGGTTATTCCTCAAGAATTAATATTCAGAACGTATTTTTTTCATCGTTATAAGCGCATCATGCCCAAAAAAGCAGTGCGTATTGTAGTTAGTGCGAGTGTATTTGCGTTGGCGCATATTGTGTATGCAAATTGGATTGCAGTAGCCTTAGCCTTTTTAGGTGGCTTACTGTTTGCTTATACCTATGCACAAAGCCGCTCAACCGTCGTGTGTGTTATTGAGCATAGTTTATGGGGGATATGGATGTTTACACTCGGGATCGGCAGCTACCTTGATTCAGGCACTATGAGTTAGTGCTGTTTTGTTATTAATTATGACAATAATGAAAGCACAAAGCGCATAAGTATTTTGATGCTGTAAATTAATCACAATACTTATGCGATGGCTGTACGATAGTTATTAATGAGGAACTACTGAGGGACTCTTACAACCCCTTCCATTAATACCCGTGCACTTCGGCTCATACTTGCTTTGGTAACTAGCCAGTTGCCTGCATTATTTTTAGCTTCAGCACCTACTTTTAGCGTACCTGACGGGTGACCAAAGTTAACTTCACTCAATACACCGCCACCTGCGGCTATATTAACGAGTGTGCCTTCAATCGCGGCAGCAGTGCCAATAGCAACCGCAGCTGTGCCCATCATGGCATGATGCAGCTTACCCATCGACATAGCGCACACGAGTAAGTTAATATTTGCAGCCTCAATAAGCTTACCGCTAGACGCTGTATAATCTAAAGGCGCTGCAACAAACGCAACTTTAGGCGTATGTTGGCGAGCTTGCGCTTCACTAATGTTAGTGATTAAACCCATTTTAACAGCGCCATAAGCACGAATGGTTTCAAGCTTTTCAAGCGCTGCAACATCGTTATTTATATCGTCTTGCAGCTCTGTGCCGGTATAACCAATATCAGTGGCGTTAATAAATATGGTAGGAATACCTGCATTTATCATTGTTGCTTTTAAAGTACCAACACCCGGTACTTCTAAATCATCAACTACATTACCAGTTGGAAATAACGCGCCATCGCCATCAGCGGGGTCAATAAATTCAAGTTTTACTTCAGCTGCTGCAAATGTAACGCCATCGAGCTCAAAGTCGCCGGTTTCTTGTACTTCGCCATTTGTCATGGGGACATGCACTAATATGCTTTTTTTAATATTAGCCTGCCACACACGCACGATAGCAACACCGTTATCGGGTACTCTGCTTTTATCGACCAAACCATTACTAATGGCAAAAGCACCCACTGCTGAGGTTAAGTTACCGCAGTTACCGCTCCAATCTACAAAAGGTTTATCTATTGCCACTTGACCAAATAAATAATCTACATCGTGGTCAGTTTGTTCACTTTTACTTAAAATTACAGTTTTACTGGTACTTGATGTAGCACCACCCATGCCATCCGTTTGCTTAGCATACGGATCGGGGCTGCCAATAACACGCAGTAATAAATTATCCCGCGCCTCGCCTGCTACTTGAGCAGGCTTTGGCAAATCAGTTAAATTAAAAAACACACCTTTACTGGTGCCGCCACGCATATAGGTTGCAGGCACTTTAATTTGCGGTTTAAACATAATGCTTGCCCTTATGCAGATTGTGCTGCTTCTAAAAAGTCTTGTGCAAAGCGTTGTAACACACCACCAGCCGCGTAAATAGAAAGCTCTTCTTGGGTATCGATACGGCACTTCATAGGCACAGTGAGTACTTCACCGTCTTTACGAGTAATACTTAAATTAACGGTGGCACCTGGTTTTAAATCGCCTGCTACATCGTACGTTTCGCTGCCATCCAGCTTTAGAGTTTTACGCGTTGTGCCTGCTTTAAACTCAAGCGGTAAAACACCCATACCAATTAGGTTAGTGCGGTGAATACGCTCAAAGCCCTCAGCTGCTATTACTTCAACGCCTGCAAGTCTTACGCCTTTTGCAGCCCAATCGCGCGACGAACCTTGGCCGTAATCGGCACCGGCTACAATAATAAGCGGTTGTTTACGCTCCATGTAGGCTTCGATTGCTTCCCACATACGGGTATTAGTGCCTTGTGGTTCTAAGCGTGCGTAAGAACCTTGTTTAACGTTGCCGTTTTCATCCAGTACCATTTCATTAAGTAGTTTTGGATTGGCAAAGGTTGCGCGCTGCGCTGTTAAATGATCGCCCCGGTGCGTTGCGTACGAGTTGTAGTCTTCCTCTGGGACGTTCATTTTGGTCAGGTATTCGCCAGCAGCGCTGCTTGCCATAATTGCGTTTGATGGCGATAAATGATCCGTTGTAATGTTATCGCCAAGTACAGCAAGCGCACGCATACCGGTCATTGTGCGCTCACCCGCAAGTGCACCTTCCCAATAAGGAGGGCGACGAATGTACGTACTTTCTGGGCGCCAGTAGTAAAGTGGGTCGTTATCTTCACCGTAATCTACGGTTAAATTAAACATTGGCTCGTACACTTTTCTAAATTGCTCTGGCTTAACGCTTTGCTTAATTACTGCATCAATCTCTTCGTCAGACGGCCATAAATCTTTAAGCGTAATATCGTTGCCTTGTTGATCTTGCCCTAGTATCCCTTTTTCAATATCAAAGCGAATAGTACCTGCAATAGCGTACGCAACAACTAAAGGAGGTGAAGCTAAAAATGCTTGCTTAGCATAAGGATGAATGCGCCCATCAAAGTTACGATTGCCCGAAAGCACCGCTGTAGTGTATAAATCGCGATCGATTACTTCTTTTTGAATAACAGGGTCAAGCGCCCCGCTCATCCCATTACAGGTAGTACACGCAAAACCAACAATGCCAAAGCCAAGTTGCTCAAGCTCTGTTAGTAGGTTTGCGTCTTCAAGGTATGATTGCACTGCTTTTGAGCCCGGTGCTAATGAAGTTTTAACCCAAGGTTTACGCATTAAACCCTTAGCATTTGCGTTACGGGCAAGTAGTGCAGCGGCAATTACATTGCGTGGATTACTCGTATTAGTACAGCTAGTAATAGCGGCAATAATACACGCGCCGTCTGGCATTAAGCCTTCTTCATTTTCAACAACACCCGAAATACCTTCTTTAGCTAAATCGCTTGTCGATACACGGCGGTGTGGATTAGATGGACCGGCAATATTGCGCCCCACGCTTGATAAATCAAACTTAAGCACACGCTCATATTTTGCGGTTTTTAAGCTATCGCTCCAAAGGCCTGCTGTTTTAGCGTAGTTTTCTACAAGGGCTATTTGTTCTTCTTCACGGCCTGTTAAACGCAAGTAATCTATTGTTTTATCATCAATATAAAACATGGCTGCAGTTGCGCCAAATTCAGGCGTCATGTTCGAAATGGTTGCTCTGTCGCCAAGAGTAAGCGCGTCGGCACCTTCACCGTAAAACTCTAAATAAGTAGAAACAACACGTTGCTCACGTAAAAATTCAGTAATAGCCAACACAATATCGGTTGCGGTAATACCGGGTTGGCGCTTGCCTGTTAGCTCAACACCGACAATATCAGGCAAGCGAATATAAGAAGCACGGCCAAGCATTACGCTTTCAGCTTCAAGCCCACCTACGCCCACAGCAATAACGCCCAGCGCATCAACATGTGGTGTGTGACTGTCGGTGCCAACTAGTGTATCTGGGAATGCAATGCCATCTCGGTTTTGAATAACCGGCGACATTTTTTCAAGGTTAATTTGATGCATAATGCCATTACCCGGTGGAATAACGTCAATATTTTTAAAGGCAGTTTTTGTCCAGTTGATAAAGTGAAAACGGTCATCATTTCGTCTGTCTTCAATGGCGCGGTTTTTTTCAAATGCGTCAGGATCAAAACCGGCATGCTCTACCGCTAGTGAATGATCCACTATTAACTGCGTGGGTACCACAGGATTCACTTTTGCCGGATCGCCGCCTTTAGCTGCAATTGCATCACGCAAACCTGCTAAATCAACAAGTGCCGTTTGGCCTAAAATATCGTGGCATACTACGCGCGCCGGATACCACGGAAAATCTAAATCTTGCTTGCGCTCAATTAGCTGATTAAGTGCATCGGTTAACATGGCAGGGTCGCATCGGCGTACTAGGTTTTCGGCAAATACACGTGATGAATAAGGTAGCGTGGCGTATGCACCTGGCTTAATTGCATCTACGGCTTCTTGCGTATCGTAGTAGTCGACATTTGAGCCTGGTAAGGGTTTACGGTATTGGGTGTTATTAATTATGGTCATGGTAAGGGTTCGCTAATTTGGTGACGGTGTTTGCTCACAGCTAACGTGTTTAATGAAAAGTTTGAGAAAAACTGCTCGCTAGTGGCTATGTGCAATAAAAAAGTGAGCACATGCGTGCTCACTCATTTTTTAACGTGACTCTATTGGTGTGTAACTACGTGCATCAGGGCCTGTGTAATCGGCACTTGGGCGGATAATACGGTTGTTAGCGCGTTGCTCTTTTACATGCGCAGTCCAACCAGTAACACGGCTCATTACAAATATTGGCGTAAATAATTTAGTCGGAATATCCATAAAATGATAAGCAGACGCATGGAAAAAATCGGCATTACAAAACAGCTTTTTCTCGCGCCACATAATCTCTTCACAACGAACAGACACAGGATAAAGCACCGTATCGCCTACTTCACTAGCTAGTTTTTCAGACCACTTTTTAATAATTACATTGCGTGGATCAGACTCGCGATAAATCGCGTGACCAAAGCCCATAATTTTATCTTTACGTTCAAGCATGCCCATTACTTCTTGCTCAGCATGTTCAGCACTTGTGAAACCTTGAATCATATCCATAGCTGCTTCGTTAGCACCACCATGAAGTGGACCACGCAGCGTACCAATCGCACCTGTTACACAAGAGTGAATATCAGAAAGCGTTGATGCACACACACGACCCGCAAATGTAGAAGCATTAAACTCATGCTCTGCGTATAAAATTAGTGATACATTCATCACTTGTGCAAATAAATCACTAGGTGCTTTGTCATGTAACAGTGTTAAAAAATGTGCGCCAACAGAGTCGTCATCAGTTTGTGTTTCAATGCGTACGCCATCATGTGTAAAGCGGTACCAGTAACAAATAATACTTGGGAACACAGCAACCATACGGTCGATTGCATCATTAGCTTCGCTAAAATCAAGCTCCATTTCAAGGTTACCCAACATTGAGCAACCTGTGCGCATTACATCCATTGGATGCGCATCTTTAGGAATATTTTCAAGCACGGTTTTAAGTGCATCTGGTAAGCCGCGTAAGCTTTTAAGTTTAGCTTTATACTCAGCCAGTTCGTTTGTTGTAGGTAACTCACCGCGTGAAAGTAAAAAAGACACTTCTTCAAACTGCGCTTTTTCAGCAAGTTCGCTAATATCGTAACCACAATACGTTAAACCAGAACCACTTTGCCCAACAGTACACAATGCTGTTTGACCAGCCACTTGTCCGCGTAAACCCGCGCCGCCTAATGCTTTATCTACCATGATCTTCTCCTATCTTAAATTTGTGTGTGATATCTATTTTAATAATTATTATTTGTCAGATTTTGATGAAAAAAGGGTGTCGAGTGTTTTCTCGTACGTGTGGTAATCTAAAAAGTCGTAAAGCTCAGAACGCGTTTGCATATTTTCAATTTGGCTTTGTTGAGAACCTTCATTTAAAATTGCTGAATACACGTTTAATGCTGCTTTGTTCATGGCTCTAAATGCACTTAGTGGGTAAAGCACCATTTCAACGCCTACATCGCTTAACTGCTCTTTAGTGTAAATAGGTGTTTGGCCAAATTCAGTAATGTTTGCCAAAATTGGAACGTTAATCGCTTTTGCAAATGCTTGGTAATCAGCAAGGTCGTGTACGGCTTCTGCAAAAATAGCGTCAGCACCCGCTTCAACACAGGCAGCTGCACGGTCAATAGCGGCATTTAAACCTTCTTTTTGAAATGCATCGGTACGGGCCATAATATAAAAATCGCTGTCGGTTTTTGCATCAACCGCCGCTTTAATGCGGTCAACCATTTCACCTTGGCTTACAATTTCTTTATTAGGGCGATGACCACAGCGTTTTTGCGCTACTTGGTCTTCTATATGAAAACCCGCCGCACCGGCTTTAGTCATTTCTTTTACTGTGCGTGCAATGTTAAACGCCCCACCCCAACCGGTATCGGCATCAACAAGTAGTGGTAAATCGCTCGCACCCGTAATACGACGAATATCTTCAAGCACGTTATCAAGGCTTGTCATACCTAAGTCAGGCATACCAAACGAAGCGTTTGCAACACCGGCACCTGAGAGGTAAATAGCTTGGTGACCCATTTTTTCAGCCATCATCGCTGTGTAGGCGTTAATAGTACCTACCACTTGTAACGGGCGGTTATTGGCAATAGCGTGTTTAAATTTTAATCCTGCTGACATTACTTTCTCCTCACTTTGAACGGTTGCTACGTGGAGTAACTTATAGTTTTAATCTGTAATTGTGACTGTTTAACTGCTTTTGCTAGCTTTTAACTTTTAACTTTTAACTTTTAACTTTTAACAGCTTATGCTTTTTGCTTAGCTAATAAATCAAATTTGGTTTGGATATTTGCTTGCGATGCGCTGATGTGGCGCTTCATAAGCATTTCGGCCAGCTCGCCATCGTGGTTTTCAATGGCGTTAATAATAGCTAAATGCTCATCAAACGCTTTTGATACACGCGGCCCCACCATGCCCATTTGTACACGGTACATCCGTATTAATTGATAGAGCTCATTACACAGTAAATGAATTAAATGCGCGTTTTTACTGCCTTGAATAATACGGTAATGAAAATCTAAATCGCCGGCTTCTTGATAGTAAGATTCGCCTTCTTTAACACGTTGTGTTTGTAGGTGCTGATTAAGTAATTGCTTTAAGCCTTTTACTTCTTCGGGTTCCATATTGTCGGCAGCAAGCCTACATGCCAAGCCTTCAAGCGAACTGCGAACTTGGTAAACTTCAATCAAACGCTCTGCAGTAAGTGCTACTACTCGGCAACCTACGTTAGCTTTACGCTCAACAAGGTAGCAACTTTCTAAGCGATTTAACGCCTCTCTAAGCGTTGCACGGCTTACACCATAACGCTTGGCAAGCTCAGGCTCTGATATTTTACTGCCTTGAACTATACTGCCTTCAACAATCTCACGGCGCATATCTACAAATACTTGATCTGATGCGGTAGTTATAGGCGCTTCGTTTAAAAATGTGTGTGTCATAAGTTATTTTTTAGATTGTCGACAATTGATGTAGTTACTATGGGCTTATTAAAAAATCATGTCAACCCTTAAACCTATCAAAATGGCTAAAAAACACGCTCATTGTCGACACTATTAACCTAAAGTCGCATAAAAATGGTTTTAAAATGGACTAAAACAGTGAAGTGTCGACAGCGTAATAAATCAGATGTTACGCTTTTTAGCGCTGAAAACACCTCGCATAAATGCTATTATCGCGCTTTATTTTTATAGTATGAGCTAACGCGTGAACGCCAACACTTTTATTCCTGAGCACTTTATTGATGACGTAAAAACCTATTTACCAGCGCATCTAAACTTAGATGACTTTTTAAATGCGTGTCGCAGGCCACTCAGAAAATCTATCCGCGTTAATACATTAAAAATTACCATTGAAGAATTTGTAGAACGTGCAACTAAAAAAAATTGGCTACTAACCCCAATCCCATGGTGCAGTGAAGGCTTTTGGTTAGAGCGCCCAAGCGATGAAGAGCAAAACCTAGCCCTTGGTAATACCGACTTACATCTAAGCGGGGCTATGTACGTACAAGAAGCAAGTTCAATGCTGCCCCCTATCGCATTAAAGCAAAGTATTGAACTCGCAGACTCTCAAAATAACACCGTACTTGATATGGCATCAGCACCGGGCTCTAAAACATCGCAGCTTGCAGCACTTATGGATAACCAAGGCGTGCTTGTTGCAAATGAGCTTTCGTCATCTCGTTTAAAGGTACTCAGCGCTACCTTAAAACGCATGGGGGTTGGTAACTGTGCGCTCTCACACTTTGATGGCGTTATATTTGGCAACTACATGTTTGAATGCTTTGATAGCATATTGCTAGATGCGCCCTGCTCTGGCGAAGGCACAGTACGTAAAGATGCCGACGCACTAAAAAATTGGTCAATAGAATCAAACATACAAATAGCCCAAGTACAAAAAGACTTAATTAAAAGCGCATTTTATGCATTAAAGCCAGGTGGCACCTTAGTGTATTCAACATGCACACTTACCCCGCTCGAAAACCAACAAGTGTGCGATTATTTACTCAGTGAATTTGGCGACTATATAGCGCCTGAGTCACTAAGTGATTTATTTCAAGGTGCCAGCAAAGCCACCACAAGTGAAGGCTATTTGCATGTTTGGCCGCAAACCTTCGATAGCGAAGGCTTTTTTATTGCTAAATTTAAAAAGTACGCAAGTTGCGATAACTCAAATCAAACTGTTAAAAAAGGTGCATTCCCGTTTAACGAGTTTGATAAAAAACAATGTGCCGCGTTTATGCAATCGCTTAAAAAACACTTTGGGATAACTACCCTGCCTGGCAGCTTAATGCAGCGTGATAAAGAACTATGGTTATTTCCACAAGGGTTTGAAGCCGTACAAAATAAAATTAAGTACGCACGTTTAGGTATTCAAATTGGCATTATTCATAAAAATGGCGTGAGACTAACGCACGAGTATGCAACCGTGTTTGGCAATGAGTGTAAAACTAATATATTTGCCTTAAATAACGAGCAAGCAAATGATTACTTTCAAGGTAAAGATATACGCTTAGCTGAGGCAACTCAAACAATAGGTGAAGTAGTTTTAACACTGTGTGGTTGCCCTATCGGGCTCGGGAAATGGCAAAAAAATAAGATCAAAAACTCACTACCACGCGATCTAGTGCAAAATACGCAGTTAATAAGCTGGGGTTAAACTAAAGTACAAATTACGCATAATTAATCTAATCCTTTGTTATCAAATGTAACTAGATGGCAAAATTAGTTATACTTTATTGAGTAGCTTTACTATAGTTTTAAGTACTTTCTTCTTCTCCCTAACGAACCAGAAAGTTTTTAGTTAACGCTAGACTCAATTTAGAGTCACTTTATAGCCCAGAGGTTTTTTATAAACCTCTGGGCAATTTTTTGCGCAGTATAATAACAATTTAGCTTTACCAAAAAACAAGTATTCATAAAGAAGTTATGAGACGCTGCGCTTTTAGAGAAGTGATTAATCAGTTAATTGAATAGATCACTTGGTCTCTGCTCATTTACTCCTCATTCACTTCTCTTTGTGCAATTGGTTTTTCAGATTTAACTTTAACGTGAACCCGCTTCACGATTATAAGTAAGCACAATTCTCTTGTAGAGATACAAGACGTCCTGCTTGCAGGCGTTTAAAAACAACGAGTTTACCGAAAAAATATTCACAAAGAGGTTATGAGTCACTGCGCTTTTAGATAAGTGATAAATCAATTCGTGAATAGCTTACTTGGTGTCTACTCATTACTCCTCATTCTCTTCTCTTTGAGCAATTGGTTTTTTACATTTTACTTTAACGTAAACAAACTCAGCGCATTCAAAGCCAACCTAGTTACAATGTTTTTTAAACATCCACCTTGTTCTAACGGCTTCAAAGTGGGGGCCAAATTTAAGCGATAGACATAAAATAGGTAGAGCATCAACTTGCTTAGCCAAATCAAAAACTTGATAAAATTTATAACCATATTTAACGGCTAAATTTAGTTCAGCAACATACAATGCTTTATACTTTGGAGATAGTTTCTGCCAGTTCATTAATGCTATTTGAATGATCCCAAACTGTACGTCGAGTTTATAAGGACCTACTTTTTTAGCCTGTTGAATGTACTCATATACACGTTCGCTCGGCCCCTCTTGGTAACTTACAACTTGTGCTAATGCAATCCAAGTTTCGGCCCATGTTTGTCTTAGTTCTAATGATTTTAATAAGTTTACTTCAGTTCGCTTATACACCAGAGATTTATCAATCATTGGATCATTGGTAACAGCTAAATTTAGCATTTTTACATATGCACTTAACTGCCAATAATGAGGTTGAGTTGGTTCTAATTCTGTCGCAAGGGTAATAGCATCATTAGCAAGTTTGAGCTCTACAGGAGTAATTGAACCTTCTGGCTGCTTTAAAATATTGAGTGCATTAAAATACCATGTATTTGCACGCATACTTTGTAAGCTTTGATAACTTATTACTAATGTAATAACTGCAAGTATGGCAATTTGTGTGAGGCGGTTTGTATTTATATTAATCATTAAACAACGACTCAGTTAAACGCTTAGGGTTAGTAAAAAATAAATCATTTGCATCATTTTGACCAATTAGCTCGCTCACTATTTGCTTAGCTTTACTCAAAATAGGAGGCCTACGCTTAACTGAGTGGGCATCGGATGCAACATAAGTTACTAAACCCTTTTTTATCATATCTATACTAATATTTTTTGCAGTTTCGCCCCACGCACCTTCAATACTTGAAGCCGTTAATTGAAACTCACAGCCTAACTGTTTTAAACGCTCAATATAAAAAGGATTTGCTTGAATATCGCGATTACGCTCAGGGTGAGGAATAATCACCTTTATATTTTGTTTAGCTAGCCAATTTATAAACTTATCGTAACCTTGCGGTACATGCGAGTGCGGGAGTTCTAATAATAAATAATTTACTGAATTAAGTGTACCAATAAACGGGAGTTTATTACTAAGCACTAAACTCATTAGCTCTACATCAAGCCTAACTTCAGCGGCCACAGCTAGTTTAATACCAATATTATTTACTAATGCCTGTGCTTTTAAATTAGCAAGTTCGCTATACAATTGCGAGGCCGAGTTATTAAATCGCCCAATATGTATATGTGGCGTGGCAACCATATGGGTTATTCCATCATTTTGTGCAATATTCAATAGCGCTAAAGAATCACTTAAATCTTTAGCGCCATCATCTATTCCTGGCAAAATATGAGAATGAATATCAATCATAGATTTGCATTTAACTATGCATTAGGTTGTTCAGGTTTTTGCGAGTAATCATAATAGTCGTAATAACCATGGCTATGCTCGTCTTTACTTTTACTCATATCTACTTGGTTAAGCACAATACCTGCAACATGAGCTTTAGATTCAAACAGACGTTCAATACCCGCTTTAATCGGTTTAATTCGTGTAATATCCGACTTAACAACATAAATTACCGAGTCTACACTCTGTGCAATAACTAAAGCGTCACTCACAGCCTGTGTTGGTGGTGTATCTATAATTATATGGTCATACTTAGTTTTTAATATATCGAGTACTTCACTAAAGCGCGTGTTAGATAAAAGCTCTAATGGATTACCTGGGATCTGCCCGCTTGGCATAATAGCAACACCCGACTGCCCATCTACATGAACACACTCACTTAACTGCTCAGTACCTACGATTAAATTACTTAACCCCGGATGAAATACCGGTATATCGAAGCGCTTAGCTATACTTGGTTTGCGCAAATCGGCGTCAATTAGCAATACTTTACCCATTTGAGCAAGCGACATAGCTAAATTAGCTGAGGTCGTTGTTTTACCCTCACCCGGAGCACTTGATGTTACGGCTATTACTTTATGATCGCGCTCTAACTGAGTTAATAGCAAACTAGTTCTGAACGTTCGTACCGACTCTGCAAAACGCCTATAGTTATCATCCAGATAAGCATGTATCGGAAACACGCTATTTTTGGGTGTTTGTACATGCGGTAAAAGCCCAAGCATACGCTGTGCTAACTTACTTTCAACATCACTTTTCGTTTTAACGGTATCGTTAAGCGCGTCAAATATAAAGCTCATGACTACTGCAAAACCAAAACTTGCCACAAAAGCTAAAATAACAATTAATTTTTTATTTGGTTTTGCTGGATCATTTGGGGCATAAGCTCTATCAGTAAAACGTGCAGCAGCAGAGCTAAAATCACTCGTTACTTCTGTTTCTTTTGAGCGAGATAAAAACGTGTTAAATATACTGCGATTTGTTTCTACTTCACGTTTTAATTGGTTGTATTGAGTTTCTTTGCGGGTAATATCTTGATATTCGGCACGAATTTTAACTAAGTCACGTTCAAGCGCGCTAACGGTACGTGTTATCCGGTTTAGCTCTTTTTCAATACCCGTAATAAGGCCTTTAATTTGCTTGTTTAAATTATTTTTTACCGTTGCTAACTCTGCTTTAGCTGAGATCATACGCGGATGTTTAGAGCCGTACACTTCGCCTAAATCACTGAGTTTACGCTCTACTAATATAACTTCGCGCTTTACGTCCTGTATTACTTTGTGGGATGTAATTTCAGGCATACTCCCTAATAACTCCAAGTTATTATTGCCGTACTCAGTTATTACGCGATTTATACTCTCAAGATTATTTTTTTCATTGCGCGCTACAATTAACTGTTGTGATATTTGCTCAAGCTCTTGTGTGGCGAGCCCAGCTATACCTTCAATATCAACTAGTTTTTGCTTCTCTCTGTAGTTTTGTAAGCGCACTTCTGAGTCATCGAGTTGAATTCGTAGTTGCGATAAACGCGTATTTAACCAGTTAGAGGCTTGTTGAGTAATCCCCATTTTTGCACGCATTTGGCTATCTATATAAACTTCACCAACGGTATTCGCTACAAGCGCTGCTAGTTTAGAATCGCTCGATTCAAAGCTAACCCGCACTAATTGAGTTTTAAGAATAGGCGAGACTGAAAGACGTGACTTAAACACAGCTAATAAACCAAGCATTTCTCGTTCTGCTTGTTCTTGTGCATCATATACCGTTTCTTCCTTTTTATTTAAAAAAGGGAGTTGCTCTTTTATCGCTGTTTTAAGTTCACCTAACGCAGACGGTTTAGCAATAAAGTCTGTATGCGCTTTTAAATTCAGTTTGGTAATTACCTCACGGGCAATACTGTCAGACTTAATTACTTCAAACTGAGTGAGATAATATTCCTTTTTTGTCGAATCAAGGCCGTATATCTCTTCAAAGCTTACTGCCTTAGTTTGCTCAGCTTCTATGAGTAAAGTAGCAGTTGCAATGTATTTTGGCACTAAGGTCAAAGCCACCATAATAGTTAACAAAGTAACTACGGTAGCAAACCCTAAAATACGCCATTTAGCGAGTTTAATTACATTAAGGTAAGATCCTAAATCAATAATTTCTTCATTATTACTTAGGTTTTCATTTGTTTGGTTCATTAAATACTGCCCTGTAAACTGCTTAAAACAACCGTTGTTCAATTTTTATGGTATCGCCCGCTGCAATTTGGCTATTTAAACTACCTTTTTGTTGCTGCTGTTTAGTTTGCTCTTTAAATATGTATATTTTATCAATAGAGGCGCGCTCAGTTAAACCACCGGCAAGCGCAATCGCTTGATTAACTGTCATCGCAGGTTGGTAAGGGTAAGCACCGGGGTCTTTAACTTCACCATGAATATAAAAAGGGCGGTACTCAATAACCTGAACATATACATTGGGATTTATTAAATACTCAGGCTTTAAGCCTTGCGTTATAACTTGTTCAACTTCAGAAGTGTTAAGACCAGCTAATTTAACTTTACCTAAAAAAGGATAATTAACTTCCCCACTATTACCTAAAAGTGCAGTTACCTCTAAATCGGGTTGACCAAATACTTTAATTTCAACCTTATCTCCTGCGCCTATCACATAACTTTGCGCAGATTGAGCAAAACATACGCTGCTTAAAAATAGCAGTGTTAAACTAAAAATAAACTTCATTAATTAGCCTTTAAAGCAAACGTAAAATTAATACCTACCACTACTCGGTCAAATTCAATAGCAGATTGGGTAGAGTCTTTATCAATAAAATCTACATAAGTAGAAACCATACCAAATCTACTCGCAATATAATTTAAACCTAAGCGTGCACTTTTAGTTTTATCTTTTCGGCCAATATCACCTGTGTATTGCTCGTCAATATAAGTAACTCCTACAAGCGAACTTAAATAATCGCTCCAGCTATGTGTCCAATTAATACCGTAAAAACTTTCTTTAATATAATCGCCTTGTACTAGCGGATCTTTAGCTGAGCGACTTGTTGTTAATTGCACTGTAGAATAACTAAGTGGCTGCCAGTTAACCCCAGCTTCCCAACTTAAACCGCTAAAACTCTCACGTTCATTGGCACTAAAGTCTTTATTTTGATAACCCAATTTAAATGAACCTGAAGTAAGTGCTGTTGCTTCCCACTCCATACCAAGCAGCACTTTTACGTCGTCTGAGTCACGTGATATACCGCTATTTGCTAAAAAATCGTAACGGTAATTTTCTTGCTTAATTTCTAAAAATGTACGTGTAGCAGCTTGAGTATTATAATAACCGGTAATACCAACTAACGATTTATCATAATCACGAAACTGTGACACGGCTCTAAAATTTTGATATTTTTTACTATAAAAACCAGCGTTTAAAGCAACTTGTGCTTTTGAGCTTTGCGCACCATATTCATAACGTGTTGTCATATTTTGCTGGTGGTATTTTACAAGCTCATTTACCGTATCGCCAAGGCCTTCTGTTAAACCACTGCCACGTGGCTCATAAAGCCAGTCGGCTTTACCATTAATATCTAAGCGGTGCTGGCTAGTAAACTCTTTATGTACGCCAGCACCTATATTTACTTGGGTAAAATTATCAGCGCTCTCCTTGTTATGTAAAGAGCTACTTGTACCTAAATCAAGTTTATAACTATCGGGACCGTCTTCAATCACTGCCTTTATGTTAGGGGTAATGGTCCAAATTGTACGCGACTCTTCATTTTCTGGCGTACTAAAAAAGTTGTTATTACTGCTTATACCCGTTTGTAACGTTGGCGTGATTTCGGCGCCATCTTTAGTAATAAAACTACCTGGTTTTAAGTTAGCAGCTGCAGGAGCTGCAACCCATACACTTAACAAAGCAAATATAGGTGCAAGTGTTTTAGTATGCATTCGCATTCTTAAATCCTTTAAAAATTGTCATAAAAATAATTTTTATATCAAACCATAACGACCAGTGCTTAATATAATGTAAGTCAAATTCTACACGCTTCTCCATTTTATTCAGCGTATCAGTTTCGCCGCGCCATCCGTTAATTTGAGCCCAGCCTGTAATACCTGGCTTTGCTTTATGCCTAAACATATAAAACTCTACTTTTTTACGGTATTCCTCATTATGGGCAACAGCATGGGGCCTTGGCCCAACTATCGACATATCGCCTTTTAAAACATTTATAAATTGCGGTAATTCGTCAAGGCTTGTACGGCGTAAAAAACTACCTAAAGGTGTAATCCGCGCGTCGTTTTTTGTGGCTTGCGTTACCACTGCGCTGTTTTCGGTAACGCTCATTGAACGAAACTTCCATACTTTAATTTTACGCCCATCAAGCCCATACCGGTCTTGCTTAAAAATCACTGGGCCTTTTGAAGTAAATTTAACAGCAAATGCAATCGCAACAAGTATTGGAGAGATCAGTATTAAAATAATAGAGGCTACAACTATATCTTCAGTTCGTTTTATAAATTCACGAGCACCTATAAACGGTGATTCAAACACACTTAATGTGTCAACATCCCCCACATGCTCAATACGAGCATGTATTAAGTTAGATATTAAAAAGTCAGGAATTATATGCACATCAACCGTTGTATCACCTAACTGCAATAAAATATCAGCAATGCGTTTATCAGCTTTCATTGGCAATGCAATATACAACACACCTATTTCACCATTACGCGCTGCATTAACCACATCTTGAATACGTCCTGCAACATCGTGTTTTGCTGAGTTTTCAAAAAGGCGTTCTGGTTGCCTGTCGTCATAAAAACCTAAAAATTTAAAGCCAAGTTCGTCATTTTTAGCAATCTCGTTATATAAATGTACTGCTGACTCGGTAGCCCCAACAATAGCAACATTACGCAAATTCAACCCTAGTTTACGTCTACTTCTTTTAAATAAGTATGCAGCAAGGCGCCAAGAATATAAAAAAGTTACGCTTAACAAAAACCACAAACCCAGACCAATACGCGAAAGCGACTCAGTAAACTTAAATGCAAACGATATAACTAATAAAACAGAGAATGCAGCAAATAAGGAGCCCCAAGCACAAAGCACCATGGTTCTAAATTTACCAGCACGCCAAGAGCGATAAGCGGAGAATATTTCAGCACAATATAAAAAGCTTAAAGCAACGGTTAAAACCGAAACCATATAAATAGGTGTGAGCTCAAAACTATAGAACAAAGCTGAGCATTGAAAGGCTAAAAACAATGCAAAAATATCGAATAATCGATAAAAATTTGCATCCGACGAGCCATTAGGCTTAAACGTCCTTGAAGATGTCATTCTATGTATCCCTATAGATATCTTAAAAGTGAAATAAGCTCCACAAAACTGTGCGGCAAATGCTACAGTATCATACTAAAGTATTCAACATTAAGGATGGCTTTATATATAGTAATATTATGCAAAATGCCTTTAAGTAGCGAGGAACTTACACAAAACAAAACAAATATAAACTTACATAAACATTTATAAACCACCTCCAAACAGAAGCATCTTATTTTTATTTAAACAAATCTTTAAACCAAGCCCATACCCCAAAAGAGTAATTACTAAATATATCAATACCTAAAGCCGACTTAACTAAATAAATAATAAGCAGCAAAATTGTAATAACAAAAAAACTAAACATAGATATAGTGATTGCCTGCGATATAGCTGCTATTTTTTGCTCTTTTTTACTAAGTTCTCTTCTGTTACGACCAGCCAGTAAAACAAAATAGTATCTGTATTTAAAAAACTTAATTACACCTCTGCAATCCACAGCATGCTTACCCCACTGCCTTGCACCTATAGCCACTTTTAAATGAGCTAGCTGCTCTTCAGTAAAGCTCTTTTGCACATTACTAGGCATACGATTTAGTAAACTGCGTATAGCTGGATCTGCTTTTAATTTCGACAAACGTAAATCCTACTTATTTTTGAAATACAAAATGTTAATAATATAAACAATAAAAAAAAGCCAATTAAAAACTTAATTGGCTTTTTAAATAAAAAGTAAATATTTACTTAATTGTACTTGAGCGATATGTATTATTATTTAACCAACTAGGTTTTTCGACTTTAGGAATTTGACCATCTTGAGATATATTAGTTTGATGGTAAGAATGCTGATTCCATATTCTAGTCGCATTTTTCCATGGTTTACTACTATCAGCAGCGCCATATACAGTTACACCGTTGTTAATTGACCAGCGAGAATCATAGTTATTAGAAACAACAACTAACTCAGCGTTATTATCGCCTTCTAAATCTACTACTATTGGATATTCCCAAAGTGATGCCGTTGAATTATCAACGGTTGATAAAACTTCACCATTAACACCATTAAGCACTCTAACAGTAAGATGATCTTGAACTATTACTTCATCAATACCATCGCCATTAAAGTCATAAGCACTTACGCCTATTTTACCACTCCACTCGTCGTCATTAGGTACTGACCAAACTAATTCACCATTTTTACTATACATATCAACAGCAGTATAACCTGCGTAAACAATACCTAATTCTTTATTAACTAAAAAGTTAGATACAGCTTGCGCGCCACCACCTGGATTTAATTCGTTTTTAACTTCCCACTTTACATTACCATTATGTTCAAGTACTGCAAATACACCATCGCTAACACTACTTGGATTACTGATTACTATTTCAGGTTCTAAATCATAATCTAAATTGGCAATTGAACTAAACCAAATACTACCAGGCTGACCATACTGCCATAGTTGCACACCATCAAAATCATATAATCCCCCTCCAGACAAAACTTCTTGAGAGTCATTATTATCAGCGTCAAATGTTATAGACGCAGCAGACCAATTCGCTGTGTAAAGTAATCCTTGCTCATAATTGAGTACATTATTGCCTGTAATAATTTCAAGCATCCCATCATTGTTAATGTCACTCAAGGTAATAGCCCCTAAAGGCTTACCAGATTTAGAAAGCTCCTTCTTCACTTTACCTAAGTTGTCAACTACTTGGATAACATCTGACGCGTAATTATTTAAAACAATTTCAATAATACCGTCGTCATCTAAATCAGCGGCTGCAATTGAGTTACGTGGATCACTGAGAACACCACCATTTTTATAATCCCATAGCTCTGTGCCATCAATCCCGTTAAGTGCGCGGACTAACCCAGCTTTATTTACATTATTTTTAAACGTTGTTACAACTATATCAGCTACATCACGTTCATTAATCAAGCCATCGTTATTATCATCATTCAGTTGTACAACAACTGGAGTGCTCATTACTTGATTGTATTGCGGCATAAAGTCGCTAGAATTCCATTGCCATTTTGGTTCCATTGCAAATGGAGCAATTGGTTCAGCAACAGATGGTAGGTTCCCTTTGAACTCACCACCTAATAATGCCATCGAACCACGAAAACTCTGGCCAATTACAGGCATTTTTGCGATACCAAAAGAGGCTTTAATATCAGCATAAGGAGCTAAAATAACCCCTTCCCAGCGGCTACCTTTAATATTAAGATTTTGAGCATCAACAAAATTGAATACAGTTTTAGAAGCATGCTTTCTTAACCTAGCAAAGCTTTTACTTCTTACATTTACATTTTGATCGCCTGTTATATTAAAAATAACAGTAGCGCCTTTAGGTATACCACGAACCCTAAAAGTATGAGCTTTAGCAAATCGTTCAGCATCTACATTAAATACTTGAGTTTCAGATGTACTATCACCTTTTAGGTAAAGCCCACCCCACTTCCATTTAGCTGTACCTGTTTCGTCAAGCTGATTGAGTTCTGAGCTTAAATTTTTATAGTATTCTTCTTGTTCATCAAAGCTAAACGGGAATGCAGACTCATCTTGGTGGCTTTTAATGCTCGAGCCTTGCTCCATGCCCCAGCGCACACTCCAATGGGTGTCAATACCACCACCGGCAAACATGCTACCAACAAACTGGCGACCGCGCTCAAATTCAATGCCTGTTTCGCTGATTAAATAATATTCATTAGGGCTCGATGGGCGGTTATAGCCAACACTATACACACCTTTTAAATTAATATCGCCAGCAGCAATAGCGCCATCAGCACGGCCTACGTGAGACTTAAACTCGTCAAATACAAATGCAGAAAAGTTATTTGCAATACCTAAGTCAGTTGCAAATGTTTGCGAGCTCACTAAAGTAAGCGCAATCAGTGCACTTAGTTTATTAAATTTCACTACAGTTTTTGTCATTTTCTTCCCTCGAAAATAAAAGGTATACATCATTTTTCTGCTATGAACTTTAACCATCGACTTAATTAAAGCCACAACTCAAGCAGACTATTATATATACCGGGGAGGAAAATGAAACAAAAAATACAACAAAAGTACCAATAAAAACAAATTTTAAACATTTGAGATTAAAATATCAATGATTTACGATTAATAAAAGATATTAAACAGATGAATTTTAAAATTACCAATACTAAATAACTACATAATGTTACTTTTTACACCAGGTATTTAACCAATATAAATAATCGCATTAATAAATATAAATTTAATTAAACAATCTGGTTTTAAGTTGAATAAGTCGAGCAATTAAGATATGTGTAGTCCACAGCGATAACTAACATAAAAACAACAGCTAAAATGACCTTATCACACAATTAACCTGCCCTTAAGACCTGACATTTGATCGCACTTTAAAACTCAAATTAACTTAAAATTGTTTTAATGATTATTGTTCTTCCTCTAGCCAAATAATTACCCATACTCAATAATAATTACTTATAAACCAATAGCCCTTGGCGCATTTTTTTTAAGGTAGTAAAAAACATACTTGCAGAGCAAAATTGCGACAAACGTGTTTATATAAGGAAGTAAGGTATACAGTAGGGAATCATCTGCTAATGTCTTACTTTCAAATTTCTGTAAAAACCTGAAAAAAATCAAATGTAATGGGAAGATAACTATTGATGATAGAGCTAATTTTTGAAGCAGTAAATTCTGTCCCAAAAGCTTACTTATTAGAAAAACAATTGCAATACCTATAACTGCAATTATAGGATAGAAAATAGAATTGAAACCAAAATTAAGCTCTCTCATGTCTACACGTCCATTGTAGATCGCTAAAAAGTAAAAAACAGGTAGTAATATCAACAAAAAGCTAAGGTTGAAGGTTTTTTTTTCAAAAATACAACGATTTAGTATTTCTGTAGACTTAATGTATTTTCCTAGTTGAAAAAATAGCATTCCTGCGATTGCTGAGTCTACACTCCAAGGTAGACGTCCGTGAACTGGATAGATAACTCCTAAATAAATGATGTATACAAAAATAGAGAAAAATAAAGAAACAGTTATTTTTAACCTAGTGAAAAACGTAATCTCAGCCAAAAATATTACAATTAAGCAAGGAAAAAACCAAAGAACCCCATTAATATGAAAACTATCAGCCTTTGAGGTCACTACCCTAAGCAATGGATCAAACCATGGCATTTCACTAGCTTGACCATTACCAAATAAGCTCAAGGGAAGCCAGCATAAATACGATATACAAAAGAAAAATAAAAATGGAATTACTAATCTTTGAATAATTTTAAGAAACTCTACTTTGTATAAACTTTTTTTAAAAAATAAATAACCTGAAAGAAAAAAGAACAAAGGCATGTGAAAGGAATATATAAGAATATATAAATTTTCATCTAACCAAGCGGCATGCCCCAGCACTACAAAAAAAATCCCTAGTGCTTTCATATTATCAATGTAGTTTATGCGCATAAGATTAACTAGCTATTTTATTTTTAATTAATAGAAACAAAAATTTAGAATTTGTCATTAAGTAACGTTTCCACATTCGACCCGGTTCTTGCATAACTCTATAAAGCCATTCTAAGCCCGCATTTTGCATCCACAGTGGTGCACGGTTAACTTTACCGGCAACCACATCAAATGTACCGCCTACTCCCATAACAAAATCAACACCTAATTTGTCTTGCCACTTATTGATAAAGTTTTCTTTTTTGGGTGAGGTAATTGCTACAAATAATAACTTTGCACCTGATTCACGTATTTTATTTACAACAGCTTCCTCATCATCCCCCTCTTTATTTCCAAAGAAATAACCATCATGATAGCCAGCAATATTTAAATTAGGGTTTTGTGCTTTAACTACTTCCACTGTTTTGCTTACAATTTCTTCAGTAGCGCCGAGTAAAAAAACAGGAAAATCTCGTCTGGCACTCATGGCTAACAGCTCATGGAATAAATCAACACCAGCAACACGTTCTGGTACATCATGACCTAAAAAGCGGGCCCCAAACACGACGCCCATACCATCTATATTTATTAAATCGCACGCTCTTACTGAATCAGCTAAAACAGGATCTTTTTGCATGTTCACAATTTTTGCCACATTAACTACCACGTGCTGTAAAAATTGCTTTTTCTCTATTCTACTTTCAATAAAAGAAACTGTTTCTTCCATTGTTGCTATATCCATAGGCGCTTTTAAAAATTCAATACGTTTCATTGCTGTGTCCGCTTTTAAAGTTGTTCAATAGCCGCACTTTTTGTGCTGTTCATTTTTTTACGATTAAAATAAGCAAACGAATAATAAACCCACGCTTGGGTCCAACGTATGTAGTTTATTTTATTAGTAAAAAGCTTATTTTTTTGATAAATAAAACGCTGCTCTTTTGATAGGTACAGTATTTCAATAGATCGATTTATTATTTTTTCAGCCATAGCAAAGTCATCGACTGTTTTACCTACTTTTAATAACGTAAAAATAGCTTGCGACACATTATGCATGTCTAATGGATAACGGTTGTTATTATAATATTTAGCGGTACCGTCTTTTTCGAATAGGTGCTCTTTATAATATTGTAATCCTAGCTTAATAGGCTCTTCAAATTCATCTGTATTTAGAGCATCACTTAATAAGCGTAATGCTTCTAAATTGTAGCCGGTGTGAAAACCGTCTATAAATTGATGATGATGGCGAGCGCCATAAACCCAAGAGCCATCAGCTCCCTGACCTTTTACTGACTGACGCGCAGCATTTAAAGCAAGCTGCTTATAATTTTCATTGCTTGTAAGTGTAGCCACTTTTGCTACCCATGCAGCGCCCCATAGACTTGCGTTATGTACAAATGTATTTTCACCTGGTATGTAGCCAAAAAACTGTTTATCATCACTTTCTTTGTATAAAGTTTTAACTATAAAATGAGCACTATCAAGTGCTGGTTCTCTATATTTATTTTCGCCGGTCACTTCACTTAATGCGTATAAAGCTTGTGCCACATAAATAGTGGTAATAACGTTGGGCTTACCCTTTGGCACAAAAAAAGCGCGGGCATTCCAGTCAAAATGATATCCCCAACAGCTATGTAACCAAGTAGTTTTATCGCTTTGTTGGGTAAGCAACCAGTCAGCAAGTTCTTTGGCTTCATCTAAATATATTTTCTCATTTGTTGCTTTATAGTCTTCCAATAAACCTAAAATAAATAAACCAATGCCTTTTGGGTTTCGCATTCTAGGTACCCCCAGCAAAGGCCTAATATTTATTGCTAATCGCTTATTAAGTTGAATAAATGCGAGGCCAAATATGCCAGTTTTTAGTTTTGGGAAAAAGTTAAATAGACGACTATTCAGCCCATCAAATGGGTCCTGACCAGCATAACTACTTTCCTGCGCAGACTTTAAAATTTGCTTTTTACATTCAGATAAATTTTGGTTCATTTAAATAGCACCTAAATCTTTGTAAATTTTTATTATTTGAGGAACAACCGTATTTGGACTGAAGTTTTCTAAATACTTTATAAAAGCCTTGTTTTGCATGCTTTCAACTTTTTCTGGTGATTCAATAGAAAAGAGCATTGCCTTAACTAACGCATTTGTGTCACCTGCATCAATTAATATACCTTCCTCATTAGATGTAATTGCGTCAGGTATACCACCCGCCCTTGAAGCAATTACAGGGATTTTACAAGACATTGCTTCAAGAACACCCATAGGAAAACCTTCGTTGTAACTTGGAAGTACATATGAGTTAGCTTTTTTCAAAATCTCAAGCTTTTCATTTCCAGAAATCCAGCCCAAAAATTTCACTTCATTTTCAATACTTAAATCACGAACAATTTGTTTATACTTATTTAAATCACCATCTCCGCCAAGCAAAAGTCTGGCGTTTGGATGTAACTTTAAAACTCGAGAAAAAGCAGATATAAGATCAGCTACTCCTTTTCGCTCTCCTAGGCGACCTAAAAAAACAAAGTTAAAATGTTTTTCTACTTTTGTTTCAAATATAGGAAGCTCAGGTACTGCATTATAGACCACAAGACCTTTACTTTTATCTAACAAAATAGAGTCAATCCAATCTAACCATTGTGTAGATAGTACAATGACTCTATCAGCCATATTAAAGGTGTTTTTAATATGATTTTTTTTAGCATCATCACATTCATTATTATAAAACTCTTTAAACTCAGCGCCATGAAGGTGTATTATAATTTTCACTTTAAAAAAGCAAACAATACGGGTCAAGATAGACTTTCTTTTATAGCTACCTCTTGAAGCTAAATGAATATGAACTAGGGTAATATTAAAAAAAACTAAATTGTATAATAATTTTAAAATACAAAAAGAAAATGTGACCAGTTGAAAAAATAAATTAAAATTATTATAGTTACTATGACTAGTTATCAACTTTGTATTCGTATCTTTATAAAAGCCTGCCTCATCTAAAACTTTTAGAACACTTGAAACTCCACCTTTACCCTTTATATCAGTGGCTATTGTTAAATTGTACTTCTTATTCAATGAAACTCTCCAAAATACTCTACTAATTATTTGTTGTAAGCTTTGCATAAAAAGCTGAGAGCTCCTTAGCTACTACATCGTCTTTAAAACACTCTAAAAACTTACCCTTGGAAGTCTTTCCAAATTGGATTCGCTTGTCTATGTTATGTGTGAGCTCATTCAATGCATCAGAAATTTGCTCTATGTTACCTGGTTGTACTAACAAACCATGAACATTGTGTGTAATTGCATCTTCTACTGCACCTACGGGTGTTGTTATAACAGGCAATCCTACGGACATAGCTTCGAGAATACTCATAGGTAGGCCTTCAGCATAACTTGGTAGTACAACAACGTCAGTGCGAGATAGTAGCTCCAGTTTTTGTTCTTTATCGATCCAGCCCAAAACTTCAACTTTGTCTGCAATTTTTAATGTGCTACATAAATCATGGATTTCTTGAATGTTGCCATTACCTGCAATTAATAAACGAGCATTATCGCAAGATGACAATGCAAAAGCATTTAACAAATCTTTAATGCCCTTACGCTGTGATAACTCTCCCATAAAAGTAAAGTTGCAAGTATCGTGTTGTACTTTATTTAATTTAATTTCAGGAACTGGGTTGAATAAAACATTCCAATTTCTATCCGTTAATCGCTCAAACTCTTTTACCCAACTAGATCCTAAACACAAACATAATTCATACTTTTTAAACGTATTAATTACTCTGCTTTTTTGTTTACTATTTAAATTATCAAAAAAAATATCCACTTGCGCTGCATGGCATTGATAAATCGTTGGTATGGAAAAAAGTCTCAACCAAAATAAAAAATAACTTTTACGCTGAAAACTTCCTTTTAACGAACCATGTATATGCGCAACATTAAATCGTTTAAATAATAGTAAGAAAGGAAAATATATTGCCGAAATTAATAACGAAAAGTACTTATTACCCCGCCCACTTGGGTTGTGAGAGTGAAAATACTCTATATCATGCTCTTTATTTAAAAAATCATTATTCATAAATGTGGTAACTACTGAGGCAACACCACCCTTAGCTTTATTAGAAACACTAATGACTAAAATTTTACTTTTCAATTTTATAATCCCTTACAGTTTTACCGTATAATTTTCCATAAACTTATTTTTCAACCCCCCTAATGCGGACTGTAATCCATCAATACCAAATAATGTATTGATTTCAATCACTACAATTCCATTATTTGTTATAGCAATATCCCAGCCGGTTAAATTCAAAATTATATTTTTATTAGCAAGTTCTAATATTTCATTTTGAATATTTAACCAATTAGGAATTATTAAATCTTTAAATTTAAAACCGGAGTCTGGGTGCTCATAAAAACGGGATAAGCCATATTCATGTGTCGCATAATCTCTAAAAGCGTGACCGGTTAGTAAATCAATACCTATAACAAGGCCTCCTGCAGATGTATTGTCTATTTCACTACCCTTCGACCCCATTCTTAGCGTTGTAGCTATTATCTCTACTTGCCCTTGAGCATTTCTTTTTGTAATAACCCTAAGAGTGTTTACACTGTGAGCATAGACGGCTGCAATATCCAAATGTTGAGCAATGGCCTCTTCAATAACAAAATCGCCAATCAAGCCTCTTACATAACTGAAATTTAGACCCATACCTTTAATTTTATAAGTCTTGTCTTGTTTTTTAGCAATTAAAATTCCGCTACCCCCGCGCCCATTTGCAGGTTTAATAAATAATTTAGCACTATGGGAGGAGCTTAATAATTCTGCAAAACTATCGTTATTTAGTGCAATACCTTTTGAATTAAAAATATAGTGAGTCTTTTTCTTAGCTATGACATTTGCCGTTGGGAAGTTCATTCCATCAAACAACACACCCATTACTATTTTATCTTCTACAATATTAAGTAATGCTTTAGAGTTATCATACTGCGGAAATATAATCTTATAAAAATAATAACTAGGTATAAATTGCTTCATCTCATCGATGGTCAACGTACAGTTAGCTGAGTAAAAATCATGATTGAAATATTGCAAAGGAAAACACCCCCAATACTTTTTCAATGCTTTAATTTCGGACTTAATTACAGCAATGTCTTTTTTATCCGTAGATTGCTTAAAACGCTGCATGTTAGTTTTGTACCTATAATTAAATTTAATTAAATAAAGACACCTAATTTTTTCTATAACTGTATGTTTTAATAACTGCAACATGTTCATATTGCTACCTTTGCAATTCACAAATAGCTTGTCTCATTTTACCATTTTTAGTTCTAATAAAATCATTAACTACAGTTATAGTGACTTCCATCTTATGGCCTAACCGCTCTTTAATATTAGTAATTAGTTTTAAGCGCTCAGAGTCGATAAAATCTGAATTACAAGTGACTAATACTTCTATTTTCATTAGCTCTTTTTGAATGAATTGAGTACCTAATAAACCATTAACTCCTTTAGGTATATGATTTAGTATATGTACCTTTTGACCATCTTCAGCGACCAAATAATCGCCAACTCTGCCTTCAATAGAATCCACTATTGGAAATACACGACCGCATGGACAAGCTACTTCTTCAGACAATATAACGTGATCCCCAGTTTTATAACGTATAAGGGGATAAAGCGAGTTGTTAAAATTAGTGCCAACAATTTCTGCTCTTTCCTTACCTTCTTCAGTTTTTCCTGCAGGGACTAATTCTACATGGGAATAGTCTGTTAATATGTGATAACGGCCATACTCACAACTGGCGATAGCAGCGACACGTTCAAAAAGTCCATACCAGTCAAATACTGTACATTGAAACCTTTTTTCGACTAATATTTTATCTTCTTTTGCCAAAGACTCCGATGAGGTAACTATCGACTTCAATACACCCGGATAATATAAATCATTAGCATCTAAGTATTTTGCAAGTGTGACTATTGAAGATGGGTATGCTTGAATTATCTGCGTATCAAAATCAGCCATCGCTTTTATATAACTAGATAAATGTTGCTGACTCATATGAAATGAAGAAAGCATAATCATATTTTCAAAATAAGAGTAACGCCAAAATGGCGCTTTTTTTTGATTTAAAGGCACGATCATATCGCCCCTTATCCATGCTCTTTTATCGCCTGCAGCAAAACCGGCCCATTCTAGATGACGCGTAACAAAAGCTTGTTCTCGAATGATAGATTCCATACTTTGCTTGATTGCTAGCGGTGTTCCAGTTGTGCCGCTAGTCGTCCCGGTCACAAATACGCCTCGATTACTTCCCACTAAAAAATCATCGGCTCTATCTTTTACATCAAACTTACTTATTAGTGAAAACTCAGCTAGATCAACTGGTATACCTTTGACATCACTTTTGTAAAAAGGTACATCAGCCTGTGCCTTCTCTAGAACACTTGTCAACCGAGAATCACTAAACTCTTTAATCGTTACTGGGTCATATTCATTATATTTAATTATTTTTAATACAGCTAACTGACTCTTACCTTCACGCATTAACTTCCTAGCTAATGCCCGAAGAGATAACGAAAGGTTCTGGATAAAAATGGGACATTGCTGATATATATTGCTATTAAACATTTTATTTCCTTTATTTTGTTACCATGTATGGCGCTATATCATCCAGGTAGCTTTCATTTTTAAATATGTCGTATTCTAACTCATCAACTCTACCGATAATCTTTGCTGGAATTCCACCAACTATGCAACCTGTAGGTACACTTTTTGTAACTACAGAGTTTGGAGCTACAATCACTTTATTACCAATTATAACTGGCCCTACGATCACACAACCAGGCCCAAGGAAAACATCATCGCCAATAACAGGAACACGTTTATAAGGCCCCTTACCTACAACTTTACAACCAATACCAATGCGACAACGCTCTCCAATTTTAGCTTTATCAATAATTACAACTCCAATCCCTTTAACGACAAGAAAAGACCCTTTACCTATATCTGCATTAGCAGGCACTTTAGAGCTGTAAAGTATAAAAATAATCAGCTGCATAACTTTAGGAACAAAAGGTATATTCTTTAGGTAAAACCACCTAGCTACTCTATAAAACATTATTGCGTTGGGCATTATTGAACCTCTTTTCGATAATATAAATTCTGTTATATAACCATTATGAACATTTGGGCTTCACTTGTTATAAAAACACATTGAAACTTATGTGAAACAGGTGTCCCTTTACAGTACATACCTATGATAAATATGCTAATTTCATAAATTTACATTTAATTTTATTAATAAATGCCTTACAGTCCCTAAACAATATTGAATAATATGATATAAAACTATTTTCTATTTCCTACTGAACGGCTCAGGTACATTGCACTAAATAAAAACAATAAAGCTGGGGTTTTAGTTGTTAATGCATTATTGGTCACAGAAACAAAGAGGAATACAATTAGTGCAACATTTACTCCCATATTATTTTTTGCTAGCAGCCTCACAGGAACTCTGTAACAACTTAGGAAAAGTAACAATGTACCAATCAATCCGAAGTTAACAATCCAGCCAATAATATAATTTTCAATAACATTTATCCCAATATAGAAGTCAATATTTTGCTTAAATGATGAGGATGCTCCAAATACCCATTCAGTAGGGCTTAATTTGTCAAGTAGAATATATACATTGAACCTTGCCTCAGCACTCTTATCAACATGCAGCTTACTCAATATACGCTCACCTATTGGTGTTAATGTAATAATTAGCGTAGTAAATATCAGTACAAAGAAAGTGAGAGCTTGTAGGATAGCAAAGTGTAATTTCGATATATAAACCCCCTTAGCAATAAAGGTACGTATTTTAGGTGTAACTAAAAAACATACACCTAAAATGAATATGCCTGTTGCAGCTCTTCCACCAAAGGCAAACAAGGCTAAAACTATTACAGCAAAGTAGACTAAAGCTGGGATCCGAGTATGAAACATTAAAATGGGTACTAACGCAGCGGTAATTAGTGCATTGTTAAGAGGAAAACCCAAAAATGCGGTTGACCGAAAGTGACTAAAACTAGAAAACTCAACTGCAATCATTGTTTTTCCTACTATAAATTCTAATATAGCAATCATTGCATTTATAAATACAAGATAGGCTAATAGCTTTAGTAGTTTATTTTTATGATTATCATTTAACTGACTTAATAGATAAACAGCTAAAAGTGGCGTTACCATAGTGTTGAGCAAATAAGCCATACCAGACGTACCTGAAGTATATAATCCATACACTATAACAATGGCTATACTCAATAAGCTGGCTAACCATGCATTGGTTAGCTCTTTAAGATTTTTTAAAGGCGTATTTATTCCTTTTCTAAATGTAAAATAAACAACGGTAAGCATTAAAATATAGGTAGATATGTGTATCTTTATTAAGGGATTTCCCCCTTCTGAAACATACTTTATGCCTAAATTTTCAAGCAAGTACCCACCTAAAATAAAAGAAGATAGAAAAGTAAAAAGCATTATTTTAAATATATTCTCACTTTTCATTTATTTAACACCCTTATTCTACATTTATTGTAATTAAGCAGAGTGAGTATAAGTAAAAATATACATAAGCCAATAATTACATCAAGAATAATATTTAAAATCGGCATATTAATTACTATAAAATTGTGTATACGAAGTTTAGGCAGAAAAAGAGCCATACATGCTGTTGAAAAAGCAATTTTATATACTTGCCTTGGGATAGTGTATTTATACCCTTTTTTAATAGATAAAAATAATGTGACGCTAAAGGATGAAATGCTGGCAATTAAAAAAGCACTTGCTGCCCCAATTAAGCCGTAAAGAGGGATTAATGTAATTAATAAAGAAAGGTTAATTACTAAAGAAAAGATACTAATCCTTGGGAGATACTTAGTATTTAAAGAAAATTGCAAACCATGATCTATATAATGCGCTTTTAAATTAACAACAAATACCCCCGCGCATAAAATATAAATAATTATCGAGCCTTGAGATAAGTACTCTCTACTAAGTAATAACTGTGTTATCGGTTCTGCTAATACACAAAAACCGACTAAAGCAGGCATTGCAATTAAGCTTAATAATGTTAAGTACTCTCCATGGGCTTTGTAAAGTGCAGCTTTATCGTTTATTTTTTTTGTTAACTCAGGGTAACTAGGTAAAGCAACAACCATAAAAATAAGTGCACCAATACCAAGTAAAATATTTGAAATAGCCGCGTAAATACCTGTTTGTGCTAAGTTAAGGTGATCTGCAATAAAGTAACGATCTAACCGACTTGATATAGCTGCTACCAACCCACTTGCCATTAATGGTAAACCATATGAAAAAATAGCCTGGGCGTCAGCAGTTCTAAGTTTACTTATACTAAACTTTAAAGGTTTAAATACGATTGAACCCGCAGCAATATAACTTAAAAATAAGGCACATAGTGCAGATAATGTATCAGGATAAAAAAACAACAATCCGCCTGTAAATACTATAGACATTATGGATTGAGTTAGTACAGCCATCCTATATTGATTTAAACGTTCCATAACTCGTGCTAATTCTAAATAGAACAGATAAAAAGCTTTCGTTAAAAATAGTAAAAATGTAGTTATAAAAGTGTAAAACGTTAATAAATCAGTTAAATACAAACCTAAAATGACTAATGCTAGTGCAGGTAACGTAGAGCAAAAAATGATTGAAGTGGCTATAGCAGCAAAGTGTTCATGCTCTTCTTCTTTTTTACTAGGAAGTAAACGCAACATACTAGAATTAATCCACTGGGCTGCCACTGCCCTCACAACTTCTACCGTAAGTAGCATTAAGGCCAACATACCATATTCAGTAGTTGTTAATAGCTTTGTATGAATACTAATTAAAGCGAAAACACTTATTGCTGCAAATATTTGAACAGGTGCATATTTTAATAGTTGTTTAAGCATCATTTAACTTCATCTATAATTTTTATATATAAATCACTGTATTGTTCAATAATGCATGCAATATTAAATTTAGTTTCGAGAGTGCGTTTCGAGTAGTCTACGTTATGCTTTAAAACAAGATTATTAATTTTGTCGGGGCTCAACGAGTCTGAGAAATATAAAACCCCCATTTTTTCAAAGAAAGCTTTCTCATCTTCAAGTATGCCAACCTCAGTGGCAACTAGAGGCAGACCAACAGCTAACATCTCTAAAGGAGCTAAGCCAAAGGTCTCTTCGCTAGAAGTAAAAACACCTAAATCAGCATTAAGGTATTGCTCAACAATTTGGGTTTTGTTTAGCTTACCTAAAAAGCTCACTTTTCCTTCTAAGCCCAAAGAAGTCACCTGCTTTTTAAGTTGCTCAGTGTATAGTCTATCGGCGGCTGGCCCGATAATAATTAGAGAAGACCCAAGACCACTTTTGACTAATTTATTAAACAAAACGATAGAATCTTCGACTCTCTTTCTTGGTGTTAATAATGCACAGGTCACAACCTTTATTTCTTTTCGTTCACGTTTTATATAATCAGCTTTAAAATATTCTTGATCAATTGGGTTATGAACCACTTCTGGTTGAAAACCATCTTTTAGTAATGCTTTCTCTAACTGCTTACCAACAACAACTACATAATCCTTTCGGTTTTTCACTATTTTAGGAATAACTTTTTCATGTAATAAATTGTTTATTAGACCAACATTACGACGGGCTATTTTTTTATAACTATGAACAGTTACAACAGCCTTTCCTTTGTAGCCGCAGCCCAATAAAAAGCTCCAAAGATGTGTATGAACTAAATCTGGCTTGAGTAATTTTAATAATTTACGAATATGCCAATTTTGCCAAAGAATACCTGGAATTTTTAAACCAGTTTGCTTACTAGATGCTGGCAACCAAATAAAATCCACGTTATCGGCTAAGTTAATAACTTCACCTGTGTAGGATGTTTTACTCTGCGGATCGAGCCCAATGATAGTAAACTTAAAGCTAGTGTCAGAATGATTAACCAAATATTCGGCAAACATTTGGCAAACACTGTCTACCCCACCACAGTTTTCTGTACCCCACTCATAAGTTGAGAGGGGCATAATCAATACTACATGTTGTTTAGGCATAGCTCTTCTTTATAAAACAGATTACTAAATTTCTTATTAACAAAAGATCTACGTTGCATGCAGAATCTCCACATAAATTACTTTTAATTAATTTACAGGCAATCATCTTGGCTTCTTAGATTATCCCGCGTGTATCAATAACAACTTTTGAGGCAAATTCTGTTTTATCTGCTGCTTTAAATTGTTTGTGATCTACTAGCACTACTATAATATTAGCTTGCTCTAATGCTGTTTCTAATGTTGTAAGCTCTACACCTTTTGATGAAAGCTTTTCAGGTAATTCTTGTATATTAGGTTCTACTGCTAAAATTTTACCTACGTTTTGTGTGGCTAGCTCTTGTACTATTTGTAGTGCAGGGCTTTCACGCAAGTCGTCAATATCAGCTTTAAATGCAAGCCCTAAACACGCTATAACTGGGCGTTTAAATTCGTCAGCGGCTTTAGCTATTTTACTTATTACGTAATGCGGTTTTGCATCATTTGTTAAACGCGCTTGTTTAATTATTTTTGCTTCGTCTGGGCAGCTAGCAACAATAAACCAAGGATCAACAGCAATACAGTGTCCACCAACACCCGGGCCTGGGTTAAGTATATTTACGCGAGGGTGGCGATTAGCTAATTTAACTAATTCCCACACGTTAATTTTAAGCTTGTCACAAATTACAGATAATTCATTAGCAAATGCTATGTTTACATCACGAAATGAGTTTTCTGTTAGTTTTGCCATTTCAGCTGTACGTGCGTTTGTTACGATGCATTCACCACGCACAAATGTTTCATATAATTTTACTGCTTTTTCGCTACACGTTTTACTCATACCACCTATAACACGGTCGTTAGATACCAGCTCTTGTAGTACATAACCTGGTAATACGCGTTCAGGGCAATGTGCGACGTTAATGTCGGCTGCATCGCCTTTATCTTGAGGGAACGATAAATCAGGGCGTGCTTCGCTTAACCATTTTGCCAACTGCTCTGTTGCACCTACTGGTGAAGTTGATTCTAAAATGACTAAATTGCCTTTTTCGAGTACAGGGGCAATAGTTTTAGCTGCAGATTCTATGTAGCTTAAATCTGCTTTATGATCACCGCTTTCGCTATGGATAAATGGTGTTGGTACTGCAACCATAAATACATCCGCTTTTTCTGGAACCGTTGTTGCTCGTAAGTTACCTGTAGAAACAACACCGCGTACAATAATATCTAAATCAGGCTCTACAATATGTATTTCACCAGCGTTAATTGTATCAACCGCTTTTTGATTTACATCTAAACCAATAACGTTGATCCCTCTTGAGGCTATTACAGCTGCTGTTGGTAGTCCTATGTAGCCTAAACCTACTACTGATACTGTTTTAATTGTCATTACAAAATCCTTTAAAAAACGTTTTATTGCACGTTAAAGTGTTGTTTAATTTTTGAAATAATACGCTCACACGCTTTCCCATCACCATATGGATTATGTGCTCGGCTCATTGTTTGGTAATCAGCTTGATTTGTTAGTAGGTTTTTAACTTCAGCTATAATTCGATTTTTATCGGTGCCTACTAATTTAACTGTACCTGCAGCAACTGCTTCTGGACGTTCAGTTGTATCGCGCATTACTAAAACAGGTTTACCTAAGCTTGGTGCTTCTTCTTGTACGCCGCCTGAATCGGTTACTATTATGTGGGCTTTACTCATCAGGTATACAAATGGCAAGTAGTCTTGAGGTTCTATAAGCTGTACGTTTTTAACGTCTTTTAAAATACGATTTACAGGCTCACGTACATTTGGGTTTAAATGCATAGGGTAAAGTACTTGCGCCTCTGGATGTGCAAGTGCTATTTCTGCTAGTGCTTCGCAAATACGTTCAAAACCACCACCAAAACTTTCTCGTCTGTGGCCTGTTACTAAAATTAACTTTTTACTTTCGTCTAATTCTGGAAACTTTGCTTTTAGTGTACTTATTAATACTTCATCTGTTTTTACTTTATCAACAACTTGTAATAGTGCATCTATTACGGTGTTACCCGTTACAACTATGTCGTTAGAATTAACACCTTCGTTAAGTAAGTTTTGCTGTGAAGTATCGGTTGGTGCAAAGTGAAGTTTTGTAATTGCACCTGTTAATTTACGATTACCTTCTTCTGGCCAAGGAGACCCTAAATTACCTGTGCGTAAGCCAGCTTCTACATGCCCAACCGGAATTTGCTGATAAAAAGCAGCCAAGCTTGCTGAAAGTGTTGTACTTGTATCGCCATGAACAAGTATTAGGTCTGGCTTAAACTCTTCCAAAATAGGTTTCAAGCCCAAAAGAATATTGGTGGTTACATCGTATAAACTTTGGCCTGGTTTCATTATGTTTAAGTCGTACTCTGGTACAATTTCGAACAGGTCTAAAACTTGATCTAGCATTTCTCTATGCTGCGCTGTAACACATACTTTGGCTTCAATACCATCAGCTAAGTTTAATGCTTTTACTAATGGCGCCATTTTAATTGCTTCAGGGCGCGTACCAAAAATACTTAATATTTTAATAGCCATGACTGTCCTTAATTTAAATAATTTAATTTATTAATTACTTGAAGTAAGTAATTCTTTAACTCGCCCGGTAAACTCTTCACCCCTGTGGCTTGATTGCATTGCGTACTCAATATTAGCCAGCATATATCCTAACTTAGAACCACAATCATGTGATTTACCTTTTAAGTGGTAGGCTTCTAGTGTTTCTAAGTGGCATAATTGTAATAAAGCATCAGTAAGCTGTATTTCACCGCTCGCACCTGGTGGGGTGTATTCAAGCAAATCCCAGATAGCGGTAGATACAACATAGCGCCCTGTAATAGCTAAATTACTTGGCGCTTTATCGTTATTCGGTTTTTCGACCATGTTTTTAATTGCAGCATTTTCGCCTGCGTTTATTTTTTTACCGGCTAAATCAACCACACCATATTGATGCACTTGCTCTTGAGGCACTGGCTCTACCATTACCTGGTTGAAGCCTGTTTTATCGAATCGATCGATCATTTGGCTTAAATTGTCAGTTTTTGAATTTGATTTATATTTATCGATAATTACATCGGGTAGCATTATCGCAAATGGGCTATTACCCACAATTGGACGCGCTGCTAAAACCGCGTGGCCTAAGCCTAGTGGTGCTGATTGGCGAACAGAAACTACCGTTACATCTGTTGGTACTATTGAACGAACCTCTTCTAGCAGACTACGTTTTACACGTGCATCTAGCGTGGCTTCTAGCTCAAAGCTAGTATCAAAATGGTTTTCTATCGCGTTTTTTGAGGCGTGTATAACAAGGACGATTTCTTTGATGCCAGCGGCTACGGCTTCATTAATTACGTATTGAATTAAAGGTTTATCTACCAGAGGGAGCATTTCTTTAGGAATGGCTTTTGCGGCTGGTAACATACGCGTACCAAGGCCTGCTACAGGTAATATTGCTTTTAAAACTTTCATTTTAATTCCTTTCATTATTTTGCTAACAGCAAAAAAAGGAATAACTAAAGCTGAATCCCTTTTAAGCGCTTCACGAGCCTTGTGAAATTGCTATTATACACAACACAATAATGCACTCAATAATTAAAGAGCACTTTTTGATTGTTTTTTTGTTAACGCTATGTTGCACTAAGTTCGATTGCATCGCACTATTTCACTACCTCATACTTTTTGGTGATCTACCTTTTCAAAGCTAGCAATACTATACTAGGCTTGCTTAGTTATTTGGGAACACAGACTTAAAGGAACATTTGTGCGTTTAGGGTTTTGCATTTTATTATTAGTGTCTTTTTTTGTATGCGCACAAGATATGCTTTTGCATTTACGCAATAGCGATATAATTGCGCACGCTCAAAAACAGTATGGTGATGAAGGCCATAAACGCATTAAAAACTGGTTAAGTTTTATTGATGAATCGGCTGATAAAAGTGAATGGCAAAAAATACATTTAGTGAATGACTTTTTTAATAAGCACATTAAATACAAAACAGATGATGAACTTTGGCACCAAAAAGATTATTGGGCCACTCCGCTTGAAAGTTTAGGCGTGGGCATGGGGGACTGCGAAGACTACGTAATTGCTAAATACTTTACGTTAATCGCGCTAGGTGTTCCTGAAGATAAAATTCGTTTAATGTATGTACGCCAAAAAACAGTTAATCAACCTCACATGGTGCTTATATATATTGAGACACCTAATCAAATCCCCTTTGTTTTAGGCAATTTTAATACTAAACTACTACCCGCTAATAAACGCCCTGATTTAACACCTATCTATAGTTTTAATGGCCAAGGTTTATGGTTAGCCAAATCAAAAGGGTTAGGCAATAAAGTAAAAAATAGCCGTGGTGTTTCTGCCTGGAACACCATGCTAGAGCGAATTGAACAAGGTGAGCTTGCGCCCGCCAAAAGTGATAAAGGAACACCGAGTTATGTCTCGACTTTTTAAAAATGGATTGAGTTTAAAAACCCAAGTATATGGCCTTATTATATTGATTTCGGTACTTTCATTTTTTGTACGCGTAATTACTGATGTTGATACCACTCGCCAATACTTACAAACGCAAATGGGTAGCCACGCGCAAGATACAGCAACAAGCTTAGGGCTTTCTATTTCACCCTACCTTGAAGAAGATAGCTTAATGATTGCCCAAACCATGGCAACCGCTATTTTCGACTCAGGTTATTACAAACAAATAAAATTTACTAACGCCGATAGTAACGTGGTATTTAACCTAACAAGCCCAAAGCGCGTTGAGTCTGTACCTAATTGGTTTATTACAGCAGTAAAGCTCAACGCCCCGACTATGCAGTCAGAATTAAACAATGGCTGGATTATGGCTGGAGTGCTTGAAGTAACAAGCCATGTTGGGCAATCGTATTTAACGCTATGGGAACATACTAAACGCAGCTTTTATGGTTCTTTATTATTATTGGTAGCGTCGCTTGCTGTAGCATATTTGATATTACGTGCTGTATTTAAACCTTTAAAAGCAGTAGAAAACCAAGCACACTTGGTAACGCGTAAACGCTTTACATTAAACGAAGAAATACCTGTTGCGCGCGAGCTGCGTACTGTAACAAAAGCCATAAATAATATGGTAATGAATCTACAAAGCACCTTTGACTCTTTAACAAAGCAAACACAAGCACTTACCGATGAGGTATATGTAGACTCACTCACAGGACTGGGTAACCGCCGTTCGTTTGAAAATCACTTTAACTCAGTGGTTGACACCATTACTAGCGACACTCCAATCACTGCAATGATGATTACTCTCCCCTCACTTGCTAACATTAACCAAACTGTAAGTTACCAAAATGGTGATGAGCACGTACATGATGTAAGCGTTACTTTGCAAAATGTAATTGGTGCTTTAACTAACTCTAAAATATTTAGACTTAATGGTAGTACTTTTATTGCTTTAGTCCCATTCGATATGCAATTTTTAAATAGAACACGCCTTGATATAAATGATGCTTTTAGTCAAAAGAAAAACAGCTTACACGTAAATGGTTTTGCTAACTTAGCGTTAGTAAGTGTTGATAAAGGCTCATCTATTGGCAGTGTACTTTCAGCGCTTGATACCGGCTGTACTATTGGCGATTCGGCTGTAAATAAAGTAGATAAAGATACATTGTTTAGTGTTAAAGAGTGGCGTTCGCTTATTCAGTCAATTATTGCTACTGGTGAAGTTAGTTTTTCGGTGCAGCCCGTTAAACGCACTAACTCACAAAACAAGCAGTGCTATTTTGAGGTGTTTGCTCATTTTACGCATGAAGGCGAAAAGATTAATAATGGCCATTTATTTGCTATGGCCGAAAAGCTTAACTTAACCGAAGAGTTAGACAAAAAAATAATTCGTAACTTTGTAAACGTTAAAGAGCAATACCCTGACGATACATTTGCATTAAATATTAGTAAAGCTTCGCTGTATTCAACTGATTTTATTGAATGGCTTACTCTTTATGCTCACACTAAACCAATTATTAAAACAAACTTGATTTTTGAATTACATGAAATTAGCTTGCTTTATAATGTACATATTGCTTCGTTACATATAGATACAATAAAAGATATTGGTATAAATGTGTGTATTGAACACTTTGGTACTAGTTTAACGTCGTTTAGATACTTACAAGGGTTAGATATTGAATATATAAAAATAGATGGTAGCTATATTCAAGATTTATTAGATAACACCCAAAGCCAATTTTTTATTCAAACCGTTAATAATATTTGTCATGGCTTTGGTATTAAGGTTTTAGCCTGTTTAATTGAAAAACCTGAAACTTTAAAGGTACTTGAAGGTTTAGGTTGCGATGGCGTGCAGGGTAATTTAATAATGCCGCCAACCAAAATAATAAAAACTAATAATAATGGCGTAACTAAAGAGTTTACTTTTTGCGCCGATGCGCTAAAATTTTGTAATTAGATAATTTCTTAAAGGGACACAAGATGAAATCACTTTTATTTGCTAGTTTATTTGTTAGCGTATCTGCCTTTGCAACGTTTCCAGTTTATGCACAATCAGACAACGATGTAATAGTACAGACTGATAACCTTAATACGTTAATTAATATTTTAAATAATGCATCTGCAGATATACCTTCTGAAGAACTACAAAAAAAATTAGTTGCAACTCTTGAGCAGCTCTGTCAGAACACTGCTCCATTAGATTTAGACTCCCCAATAGCTAATGGGACTTGCTCGCCGGAACAACTTGATATAATAATGAATGCAGTAATTGCCGCAATTGGCGTAGATAGTCCATTTATTTCAGACTTTTTAGCTGCGTTAGTAACTGCGGGTGTTGATAGCGATGCAGTAACGCTTGCCGCGATTACTGCTGGAGTTGATGCCACAATAGCTTCGGAGGCCACTGCAGCTGGCCCAACTGAGCCTACAGCACCAGCTGGCCCTGTAATTGTAAACCTACCAACAACCCCACTACCGCAAGGTGCTGGCGGTACTGGTGGCGATGCAGGTATATCTGAAGTCGGCAACTAACCGTTATCTAAATAATAAAAATGCGGCCTTTGGGCTGCGTTTTTATTTTAGACCCATTAATTTAAGCTCCTACCTTTTAGCTCCTTGTTTGAGAGTCCTGTGAATCGTTTTATATTTTTTTTACTCTGCGCAATTTTATTTTTGCTGCCCTTACCATTAGGGAGTTACCGCCCTTGGGCAATTTTAGCAATGGGGATATTAATTAGCGCTACCTTTCTCACCCATTTAGTTTACAGCAGTATTAATAACGAGCACCCTTTATACCCACCTTTATATTCTTGGCCCTTATTTACTGTACTCAGTATAGTGGCGGGCGTATGCGCAGTACAAATATTTACCGTAAGTGTGGACCCGTTTCAAACTAAACAAATGCTTATTAAAACAAGTTTTATGATTTTATTTTGTTGGCTATTATTTATTTACTGTAATAGCGAAAAGCGCATTAAAAATTTAATATATGCAATTATATGTGCAGGCGTGTTTCAAGCTTTATATGCCACTTATTTAAATTTATCGCCCGATATTATAAGCCCATTATTTGGCTATAAACATACAGACCGTGCTATTGGCACATTTACCTACTCTAACTTTTTAGCTAACTTTTTAGCTTTATGCTTATGTTTAGGTATTGGCGTTTTAGTTAGCGAATTAAAGCGCTCTACTAGTGATTATAAACACACATTAAAACAAACGCTTCGGGCGTGGGCTGACATACTTTTAAGCACAAAAATAATTTTACGTATTTCGTTAATTATTATCATTGTAGCGTTAATTTTAACGCGTAGCCGTATGGGCAACTCGGCATTTTTTATTGCATTAATGGTTGTTAGCTTACTCGCGTTTTTTATTTACAGGCAAAAACCTAAAGCGTTTAAACTACTTATAATTAGTTTTTTTATAATCGATTTAATTATTATTGGCGCTATATTTGATGTAGAAAAAGTTAAACAGCGTATTAGTGAAACCAGTATTTCATCAGAAACCCGTGACGAAGTAGTACGCGATTCAATACCCCTCATTTTAGATAAGCCTTTATTGGGCTCTGGTGGTGGTACATTTTATACTGCGTTTCCAGCGTATCAGTCTGAGCCTTATTCTGGTTATTACGATAATGCCCATAACGATTACGTGCAGTTTGCAGTAGAGCTGGGGATACCTACTACAGCTGCACTGGGCTCACTTATACTCTATTGTTTGTGGTTATGCATTATGACTATGCGAAAACGTAAAACAGCGCTGTTTCAGGGTGTTGCCTTTGGTTGTGCCATTGCAATTATAGATATGCTGCTACACTCGTTGGTAGATTATTCTTTGCAAGCCGGTGCAAACTCAATATTGTTTATGACTATTTTATGTTTGGCAATATTAAGTAGTAAATTACCCGCATCTAAACGAAGTCGAAAAGAGCATAGTTAAATACAAAGCCAAGTAATTACCTAATATAGAGTGATTAGAAGCTGCGGTTCTCACGCGAGCAAGCTCTGCGTCTACCGCCAAGGTTCAATTTACGGTTAACTTGTTGGCGTGACAAGCAAAGCCTGTAATAAGTAATTTATGCACTAAGAGGTTAAGAGGCGCCGCGCTTTTAGAGAAGGAAATAAAAACCAAACGCAGTTTTTATTAGTATTATGTCTTCTCATTTACTCCTCTTTCGCTTCTCTTTGCGCAAATAGGCCTTTAATTATTGATTAAAAATTACTGTTCTTCTAAATCAAACTCAGTTAAATGCCCTTCACCATGTATGAGTTGATAGCGGGCTAAATTTCCTTGCTCTAGTGTTATTAAACTAATAGCGGAGTCGCTTACTAAGTATTTTTGCCCTTCACCTTTAGTTTGGTGTTTATCTACTTCCATATGCCAGCGTTTAGTAAAAAAGTTTAAAGGATTTTTTGGGCCGTATAGAATTGAATCTAGTTTATCGAGTATGTTTATTAATTTACGCGGGAACTCGTTTTTAATACCACTGGCGGTAAGTTGCCAAATTCGATTGGGATGATCGCCAAAACGTTTTTGCACCGAAAAGCAAAATGAGTAATGTACATCGCCAGATAAAATAAGGGTTTCGTTTGGGGTGTCGGTTCGTCTAAATGTATCGAGTAGCTTTTTGGCTGAGCCTTCGTGCGCCATCCAGTTTTCTACGTCAACCATGAGCGGTTGGCCACATATGTTAAACATGGCTTGAATGGCTTCTATCGATTTAACACCAAACACAGGGGCTGGTGATACAATAATAACTTGGTCGTGGCTTAATAGGCTTTCTTCAAGCTCTGTGAGACGTTCCCAATCAAGTAGACCTGACGGCTCATTAAAGTTTTGCTCATTTCGCCAGCGGTGCGTGCGCGTATCTAGCACCACTACTTTGGGTATTGTAGTAAGTTCGTAATGCCAAAAGCTAAAATCGTTTAGTGGTTTATCAAATGCTTTAAACTGCCAAATATTGTTGTTGTTTTTGCTTTGCTTAAAGGGAGTTAAGAGCTCCCCTGTTTTATTTAGTGCATCGTTCCCCATACCTTGGAACAACCAATAGCTAATTAGCCCGTTATTAATTATGCGTTTACTACTCGGGTTTTGATTTATAGCTTGCTCCCACCCAGCGGTGAGGTTCCAATCGTCAGTTACATCATGATCGTCAAACATCATTAGCGTAGATACATTGGCAAACAACCGTTCTACTTCACTTAAGCCTTTTGCATAGTCAATCAAAGCTGATTTTTCAGCGTTAAAAATAGTTTTGTTTTGCTCGCTTTGACCTAAATACGTTGTGTTTTGTATATCAACGCATTGCCAAGCAGCAGCACTAAAATTTAATAAATAAAGTGCTATGTATTCTTCAAAATGGATAAGGTGATTGTAGGCTTTTACACTTGAAAAGTGAGGTTCGTCATTTTTTAGCCAGTAACCAACACCTAACTTTGAGCGTTTTTGCCAAGGCGTTTTTGGTAAGAACAAATGGCGATTATAAAGTTGCTCATTTATATCATCCGGTAGCTCAATGGCAAGTGGTTGCTCTTTATAAATACCTAAGGCTTTGATTAACTGATGAACAGCTAATAACATGGGGCCTGCCACATCATCGGCATAAACCTGATCACCGCTCAGTAATAGCAATTGTGCGCCTTGGTTATTATTACCGCGCTGAGTATTTTGCCAGTGACTTGCAGACACTAAGCTGTCTTTTGCTGGATGATGTGCATTACGGCACGAGCCATGCAAAATATCACTCAGTTTATTAGGAATTACAAATGCAGGCGCTGTTTGATTGCTATAGCACCAAGGCGACAAATCGACTGCTATATCATCAATTACAAGTTCATAGTTTAATAAGCTATCGACAGGGAGTTTGTTATTTATTGGCTTTATAATGACGAAATGCAGGTATAAATGTTCGCCTAAAGAAACAGTGTGTTGATCGCTATAACACTCAACATTTAATAAGTTTATTTGGCAGTTTGCAGGCCTGGAGGTAGCAAACTGAATACAGACTCCAGTTTGCTCTGCACGGCGCACCATTGGCCCCATTAGTAAAATAGGAAGGTTTGCCGTGTGAGTAATCATGTATTTAGCCTTTAGCTGCTAATTTAAATAAAGAATAAAAGTTCTCGGTAGTCGCTTTAGCCAGTTCATTAAAGCTAATGCCTTTAAGCTCGCTAATGTAATAAGCAACGTCTTCTACGTATGCTGGCTGATTTGTTTGCCCACGATACGGTACCGGTGCTAAATAAGGCGAGTCGGTTTCTATTAGTAATCTATCGAGCGGTATTTGCTTTACTACTTCTTTTAGCTCAATAGCATTTTTAAAGGTAACAATGCCCGAAATAGAAATATAAAAGCCCATATCAATCGCTTTTTTTGCCATATCCCAGTCTTCAGTAAAGCAATGTAATACACCACCGCAGTTTTCGGCCTTGTGCTCACGCATTAAATTAATGGTGTCGGCACGGGCATCACGAGTATGAATAATTAACGGTTTTTGTAATTCGTTAGCTACTTCAATATGCCCAACAAAACTTGCTTGCTGCACTGCGTGAGTATCTTTTGAATAGTAGTAATCAAGACCCGTTTCGCCAATAGCAACGACTTTTTCGTGTGAGGCTAAGTCGATTAGTTGCTGTTTATTAAGGGCGTCTTTTTGATCAAGTGGATGTACACCACATGAGGCTGATACATCGTCGTAGTGCTTAATTTTATCAAGCATGCTTGGAAACTGATCAAGCGTTACGCTTACACATAAAAAGTGCTCTATTTGCTTTGCACGCGCTTTATCAAGAACTTGGTCAAGGTTTAAGTCTAATTTATCAAAATCAAGACGATCTAAATGGCAATGAGAATCTACAATCACTATAAGGCCTGTATTATGTTCAGGGTTTAAATTTGTTCGTTTAATTTATTATGTTAGCAATTAAAAGAACCCAATATAGGGCGGCGTTAATCTCAATGAAAAACCGACCCTATAACTACATGGTATATGTTTGATCGCCTGAGTTTAACATAGTCCCAAGGAGCTTTTCGATTTTAGCGTTTAGGTTTGTTTTATCGTCTAAAAAGCTAATACCAATACCTGGAGGGTTAGAGCTTTGTGCGCCTTGTGGCGTGATCCACGATACTTTACCGGTTACTACATCATCTTCTAAGGCATCGGGCAAGGTAACTCTAAGCGCTAATGAATGCCCTGCTTCGTAACGCATATTCGTACGTACAAATAAGCCACCTTTTTTTAAGTAAGGCATATAACAACGGTATAACTCGTCTAAATCGTCTATGTCTACTAGTAGTTCTTGCATGATTAATCCTTTTAAGAATTTCGCAATGTGTATGCTAATCGTGATACAGCAAGCGGTAAATTAAGGCCAAGTACTTGTGTGTTATTTTGTAAAAACTCGCCTAATGCATTTTGCGCACTTTGATAAGCGTCAAAACTCATACCTTGCAGCAATTGCTGCTTTAGTTGCACGCTTAAAAATAAAGTAAATATGCGAACAAGCTCAGGCTGTTTATTTATTATATCGACTAACGCTTTGAAATTATGGCTTTGTTTAAACTCAGTTGCAAACTTATAAAGTGTATCAATATTTTTTAGCTGGTCTTGCTGTTGCCAATGCTTTACTTGCAGCGGTTGGTTATAAAAAAGTGCTAGCCAACTATAGTTAGGAATATCTAATGTTTCTAGCCATTGCTGAGCAAGTGCTGTATTTGTTATTTTTACGTCACTTTTAGCGCATCGACTTAAAATAGTTGCAGGGAGCTGTGCTGGTTGACTTGTAGTTAATATTAAAAAGCGGCTATTAGTTGGCTCTTCAAGTGTTTTTAATAATGCGTTAGCTGCTGCTGTGGTCATTTTTTCGCAATTTTCGATTATCGCGACTTTATTGCCATTTTGCGCTGCTGAGTGGTTCATAAAATCACTAATGCCGCGTATATCATCTACGCCTATGCTTTGCCCATCAACTTGCGTTAAGCGCTTGTCGGGATGAGTACCCGCAAGAGTAAGTAAGCAGCTTTTACAGTGTCCGCAAGGTTTTAGCATACTGTTTTGCGCAGCTACCTGCTTAGCTATATTTTGGCATAACAAAGCATTACCAAGCTCATCACTTAACTCAAACTTACCTACGCCAACAGGCCCACAAAATAATTGCGCATGATGAAAACGCTCTGCACGATAACTTTGCGCTAAACGTGCTTGGGTATCATGTAGCCACGGCAATGGCATATTATTTTAGGCCTTCAAAAAATGAATGCAGTACATTGGTTATATCGCGATGTACTTTATCAATACTTTGGTTTGCATCGACCGTTTTAATTGTGTTGTCGTCATTAGCAAGTTCAACATAACGCATACGTGTACGCTGAAAAAACTCAATGGCTTCTTGTTCAATACGGTCAAGCTCACCACGCCCTTTTGCACGTTCAAGGCCTATCACTGGGTCAATATCAAGGTAAATAGTTAAATCAGGCTTTAAGCCCTTTAATACCATTGACGAAAGTGAAGCTAATGTATTTGAGCTAATACCACGGCCCCCACCTTGATACGCCTGAGACGATAAATCATGACGATCGGCAAGTACCCACTGGCCTTTATCAAGCGCTGGGGTAATAACATTGTGCATTAATTGCGAGCGTGCTGCGTACATAATAAGCAACTCGGTTTCAAAGGCAATTTCTTCTTCGTGCTCTGCTTTTACAAGCGTACGGAGCGATTCAGCAAGCGGAGTGCCGCCAGGTTCGCGGACGTTGATGAAGTCTATTTTTTGTTTGTTTAAAAAGTCTTGGCATAATGAAATTGCGGTTGATTTACCTGCGCCTTCTAGCCCTTCTATTACTATAAATTTTGATTTCATAAAATATTAATTCTTTTTATTTAATATATACGTTTTAACTGCTGCGTTATGCTGCTTTAACGTGGTTGAAAATTGGTGGCTACCATCGCCTTTTGATACAAAGTAAACGTATTCACTTTGTGGCGGATTAACTGCAGCTAAAATAGCGGCTTTTGATGGCATTGCAATCGGTGTTGGTGGTAAACCATTAATACGATACGTATTGTAAGGCGTATAATCGCGTAAATCTTTGCGTTTAATATCGCCATCAAAATTAGCGCCTAGCCCATATATTACGGTTGGATCGGTTTGCAGGCGCATGTTAGTGTTTAATCGATTAACAAATGCTGATGCAATTAACGGACGCTCGCTGGCAAGGCCTGTTTCTTTTTCAATAATTGAAGCCATTATAAGTGCTTCGTATGCTGTTTTGTAAGGTAGATTAACAGCGCGTTGCTGCCATGCATCGTCTAACGTTTGCTGCATTTTTTGCGCTGCACGTTTTAATACACTGCTTGCAGTATCGTTATTATGATAATGGTAAGTGTCGGGAAATAACCAGCCTTCTAAGTGCGTATTATTGCCCATTATTTGTGTACTTAGCTCATCACTTTTTAAATCGTTTTGTAAATTATCGGCTTTTTTAATAGCACTTAGTACTTCACGTAAGTTTTGCCCTTCAATTATGGTAAAACTAAAGTTGATTTGCTGGCCTTGGTTAATTTTTTTTACGTTATTAATAACGCTATCGGCTGTTAGCTCGTAAAGGCCCGCTTTTAAGTCGGTAAGTGTGGGATCTAATTTGGCAATTACTTGATAACGCCAACAGCCTTCCACCCAGTTATTAGCTTGCCACTGTTGACATAACTTATTAAAGCCAGTGCCATGCTTAACTTCAAATTGTGTGTTTTCAGTTACTTTTAGCGGGCTATTTATTGTTGCTTGTAATTGCTGGTAACCAATAGCAGTGGTTATAACAGCTAAAAAAAGTACCGATAAAATAACTTTTAACACTCAGCCTCCTTGGCTAATAATTTAGTTAGTAATGCGTGGCTGTCGTCTGTATTAAATACCTGTTGCTCAATACTTTTAACAGGCACTGCTCCCATTAAGCTATTACACACAAATACGGCGTCTGCTTGGGTTAAATCTTCTACTTTCACGCGTTTAAATTCAACAGGCAATTTATCACATAACGATTGTAGATAAACGCCCTTTATTCCGCACTCATCAAGCAATGGCGTAAACACACACTTATTTTTAATCGCAAAAATATTAGCTGCAGAAGCTTCAATTACATTGTTATTGTAATCAAGCACTAACACATCGTCGCAGTTTTGCGTTTGCATCGCTTTTTTAATTAGCACTTGTTCAAGTCGGTTTAATGTTTTAAGGCCCGCTAAATAAGGCTGTGCCGCTAATTTAATCGGGCTTATTTCGAGATTTACACCCTTTTTAGTAAGCGCTTCGTAATTACTAGGGTAGTCCAACACGCTCAATAAAATAGTGACATTACACTCACTTGGCAGCCCATAACCACGTCCGCCTTCGCCTCGCGTTACAAGTATTTTAAGCACGTTTAGTGGTGCAGCGTTTATATGCAAAGCAATTTGATTTTCAAGGCTATTAAAATCTAGCTCAGGAAACCCCAAACGCTGTGCGCATTCAAACAAACGCGCTTTATGATGAGCCCAATACTGTACTTGCCCATCAACAACCTTAGCGGTTGTAAAAAAGCCATCACCGTAATTTAAGCCCCTGTCACGCGTGCTTAAAGTGCTGTTTTGATCTGCTGCTATTATTGTTTGCATTTTGTTTGGCATATAAAAAAAGCCCAGTTAAACAACTGAGCTCTTATAATTTGATTCGTTGTTAAAAAAGATTATACCTTTTTAAATAGCAACGAGCCATTAGTACCACCAAAACCGAACGAGTTACACAGTGCAAAGTCTAACTTTGCATCACGTGCAGTGTGCGCAATATAATCTAAGTCACACCCTTCGTCTGGGTTATCAAGGTTGATAGTTGGCGACACTTTTTGATCTGTCAGTGATAAAATCGAAATAATCGATTCAACCGAACCTGCAGCACCTAACAAGTGACCCATCATCGATTTAGACGAGCCTACCATTACATCTTTAGCTGCATTACCAAAAATAGACTTAACAGCGGCAGTTTCTGCTTTATCGCCTGCATTTGTAGACGTGCCGTGTGCGTTAATGTAACCAATTTGCTCAGCGTTTACTTGCGCATCGTTTAGTGCGTTTTGCATTGCAAGTGCAGCGCCCGCACCATCCTCTGGTGGTGATGTCATGTGATACGCATCGCCACTCATACCAAAGCCTACTAGCTCAGCATATATTTTAGCGCCACGCGCTTTAGCATGTTCGTACTCTTCAACTACAACAACACCAGCACCGTCAGAAAGCACAAAGCCATCGCGGTCTTTATCCCAAGGGCGAGAAGCCGCTTGTGGATCGTCGTTACGTGTTGAAAGTGCACGCGCAGCATTAAAGCCACCCATACCAATTGGGGTACACGCTTTTTCTGCACCGCCAGCAACCATTGCATCTGCATCACCGTAGGCAATCATGCGCGCTGCATGGCCAATATTATGCAAACCAGTAGTACAGGCAGTTACAATTGAAATATTTGGACCACGAAGTCCATGCATCATTGATAAATGACCTGAGATCATATTAATAATGGTAGACGGCACATAAAATGGCGATAACTTGCGCGGACCACTATTTAATAGCTTAATGTGGTTTTCTTCAATTAACGTAAGCCCACCAATACCTGAGCCTACAGCTACACCAATGCGTGCTGCGTTTTGCTCAGTGATTTCAAGGCCTGAATCTTTAAAGGCTTGAACACCCGCTGCAATGCCGTACTGAATAAACAAGTCCATTTTTTTAGTATCTTTCGCTGACATGTATGCAGTTGCATCAAAATCATTTATTAAACCAGCGAATTTAGTACCAAATTTTGATGTATCAAAGTGCGTTATTGTTTGAATGCCACTTTTACCATCTAATAAGCCTTGCCAGGTTGATTGAACATCATTACCTAGCGGCGTCAACATTCCTAAGCCAGTTACGACGACTCGACGTTTAGCCACGGTTTGCCTCCAATAAGGGATATTTTACAAGGGGATGATCATACCCAAGCTACCTCAAAGTGCTAGTCCCAAAATAGATTAAAAACGCATAACACAATCAAAATTAATTTTTAGCTAAAATTGAGCGTGGCGACTTAAATTTTGAATCATGAACTTTGAGGTGGTTTGGATATAAAAAATTAAAGGCAGCGGATGCTGCCTTTAACGTGCGATTAATTACTCAGCGTGTGCTGTAACGTAATCGATAGCAGTTTGTACTGTAGTGATCTTCTCAGCTTCTTCATCTGGGATCTCAGTATCAAACTCTTCTTCAAGAGCCATTACTAGTTCAACAGTATCAAGAGAATCTGCACCTAGGTCATCTACGAAAGAAGATTCATTTTTAACTTCTTCTTCTTTAACACCTAGTTGTTCAATGATAATTTTCTTTACGCGTTCTTGGATATCGCTCATTCTTCTTTCCTTTATTAAAAACGCCAATGCGTTATTTTCAGATTGCGGCGTAGTTTACGCCGCATAATTCTCTGATTCAATGATTTGACCATAAATAATTGTCTGGTCAAACCTCTGAGTGTGTGTTTTGTCTTTTATCGCTTATTTTCGCAGCGATTTCAAGTATGTTTAAAGCAAGTTCACAAATAATTCAATGTTTTTGAGGTAACTTACTTAACTTTATCAAGTAGCAATCTAGGTACAATGGCGATTAAACCATGTACATCGCGCCATTTACATGCAAAGTTTCGCCTGATACATACGCAGCCGCGTCAGATGCTAAATAACATACTGCAGCAGCAATTTCGTCTGGTTGGCCTAAACGCCCTGCTGGAACATTTGCAAGTGTTGCTGCTTTTTGCTCATCAGTTAAATTATCAGTCATGTCTGTTTGAATAAAACCAGGTGCGATTACGTTAACTGTAATACCACGTGATGCAACTTCGCGCGCAAGTGACTTAGAAAAACCAATTACACCCGCTTTAGCCGCTGCATAATTAGCTTGACCTGCATTACCCATAGTACCCACTACTGAGCCAATGTTAATAATACGGCCTTTCTTTTTCTTCATCATTGGACGAAGTACCGCTTTAGATAAACGGAAAACTGAGCTTAAATTAGTGTCGATAATATCGTCCCACTCAGTTTCTTTCATACGCATTAATAAGTTATCGCGTGTAATACCTGCATTATTTACAAGTACGTCAATATCGCCTAAATCAGCTTTTATTGCAGCAAGTGTTGCTTCAATAGATGCAGGATCGGTTACGTTTAATGCATAACCTTTACCATTGTCACCTAAGTATTCACTGATTTTAGCAGCGCCTGACTCACTTGTCGCAGTACCTGCAACTTTTGCACCTTGTGCAACTAATGTTGTTGCAATTGCTTTACCAATACCACGGCTGGCGCCAGTAATTAGGACAATTTTGCCCTCTAATGAAAATAAATTAGACATTTTATATACTCTTATTTAGCTGCATCAATTGAAGCGGCGTCGTTTACTGAGCCACAGATCATTGCTTTATCAATTCGTTTAGCAAGTCCTGTTAATACTTTACCAGGACCAAATTCGTAGCTTTGTGTTACATCTTGCGCAACCAAGGCTTGTACTGTTTCTGTCCAGCGAACTGGGCTGTATAGCTGACGTACTAGTGCGTCTTTAATTGCATCAGCTGACGTTTCAGCTTTTACATCAACATTATTAATTACATCACACTTAGGTGTATTAAATGTTAAAGCGGCTAAGTCTGCTGCTAGCTTGTCAGCTGCTGGCTTCATTAACTCACAATGTGAAGGTACGCTAACAGAAAGTGGTAATGCACGTTTAGCACCGGCATCTTTACATGCTTGCGATGCTCTATCTACTGCCGCTTTATGGCCTGCGATAACAACTTGACCAGGAGAGTTGTAGTTAACTGGAGATACAACCTCACCTTGCGCTGAGGCAGCACAAGCCGCTTTAATTTCTTCATCGCCTAAGCCAATAATAGCAGCCATTGAACCTACGCCTGCTGGCACGGCTTCTTGCATGTATAAACCACGGTTTTCAACAAGCTTTACGGCTTCGCTCAAGCTTAATACATCGCTACATACTAACGCTGAGTATTCACCTAAGCTGTGACCCGCCATAACAACGTCTGCATCAGGGTTAGCTGCTAACCAATCACGGTAAATAGCAACACTTGCAGTTAGTAATGCAGGTTGTGTGCGGTGGGTTTGATTTAATTTTTCTTCTGGGCCATTAAGAACTAGCTCTGCTAAGTCGTAACCCAGTGCATTTGACGCTTCTGCAAATGTTGCTTTAACAATGTCAGAACTCTCTAGTAGTTCTTGTAACATACCAACGCTTTGCGAGCCTTGACCTGGGAATAGAAGTGCAATTTTTTGTGCCATACTTTGCTCTTTTTAATTAAACAAATAAATAATGAAATACACGGCACATCAATTATTGATTAACCGCCGTGTCTTTAGAATGTGTTTTTTCGAAAATAGCGGCTATTTTATCAGGAAGTTGACGTTCAACCTCTTTTACCGCTTCATCAATTGCTGCTTGAAATGCTTTAGCTGACGCATTTCCATGACTTTTAACGACAATACCGCGCAATCCTACCAGAGAAGCACCGTTATACTGGTCGGGGTTCACCCTTTTATAGAGTTTTTTTATTATTGGGCGCAATATAAACGCCATACATTTATATAAAAGGTGCTTTTCGAGCGCGGTTGTAAACTTATTCATAATAAGCTTGGCAATGCCTTCACATGTTTTAAGTGCTACGTTGCCAACAAACCCTTCGCATACTATGACATCAGCCTTACCCGAAAAAATATCACTTCCTTCGCTGTAACCAATATAATTTATATGTGGGCTTTGCTGCATTAATTGTGCAGCTAGTTTAATGTCGTCGTGGCCTTTAATGTCCTCCGCGCCAATATTTAATAGACTAACGCGAGGATTATCCAAACCAAGTGCTTGGCCAGCAACAATAGAGCCCATAATGCCAAACTGATAGAGCATTTGCGCATCACAATGCACATTAGCACCTAAGTCGAGTAAATATACTGGGTTTTTAAGCTCTGTAGGAACAGATGAAATGAGTGCGGCACGTTTAACACCTGGCAGCATTTTTAATACATAGTGAGCCATAAAAAATAGAGCGCCGGTATTACCTGAGCTAACACATGCTTGAGCCTCGCCCGATTTAACTAAATCTAGGGCAACACGCATAGATGAATCTTTTTTTGAACGCACAGCAATTGCAGGTTCACAGGCATTGGTGACTATTTCACTACAGTGACGAATTATGAGTCTAGGATGAGGTAGAGAATCGAGGGATTCGAGTTCTTTAGATATAACGTGTTCATTGCCACATAAAATGAGAGTTAAATTGGCATGAGCATTTACTGCACAAACGGCAGCAGGAATAGATGAACGGGGGCCGTAATCGCCCCCCATCATATCTAACGCTATGGTTAGATCTTTCAGCATATAAGTAATCTCTTATTTAGAAATTACTTGAACGCCTTTGTAGTAACCATCTGCAGTCACATGGTGACGACGATGAGTCTCACCAGATGTTTGATCTACAGTTAAAGTTGGACCACTGATCGCATCGTGTGAACGGCGCATGCCGCGTCTTGCACGAGACTTTTTGCTTTTTTGTACAGCCATAGTCTTCTCCTAAGAATCTTTCTTAAGTTGTTTCAAAATATCAAATGGATTAGGTTTATCATCTTCCGCCTTTAATACACCAAAGCTGGCAGGCTTTGCTGAATAACTGCATGAAGCTTCGTTGTGGGTAGCCACTAATGGAATTGCTAAAATTAGTTCGTCTTCAATTAAATTAAAAACGTTAACTTCACCATTTTCATCAAGCACTACTTCATCGTAGTCTTCTGGAAAAATATCTAACTCTGTATCTTCACCTACTGGTGAATATGCAAAGTCTTGAACCAAATCCAACCCTAAATCACCATTACAACGTTGACAAATGACAGTAACGTGTGTGGACAAATTGCCTCTAATCACAGCGAAACCTTGATCATCGTTTTTGCAATGTATTTTTACCGCTATTTCACCTACTTCTTCCTGCACAACTTTCTCTAAACGAGTAAGTTTTTCAAGCGGTACAATTCCGTCATACTTTAAACGGTGCTGCGCTGCTTTGCCTGGATGAAGAGTGATGGGAATTTTCACCTTTTGCATAGGGGCTGCATCATATAGATAGTTAGTTTGTTAGTCAAAGTAAAAAACCATTTTTACTTGGTTTTTAACGTGTTTTACTCTCGGATCTGATTTATCCTAACTCAATCTGAATTATCGTAGGAAAACAGTCCGTGAAGCATCCACTCATTTTAGCGTCAAGCTCGCCTTTTAGGCAGTCTTTATTACAAAAATTTAATTTACCATTTGATACGTTTTCACCAGACGTTGACGAATCAGCACTTGAATGCGAAACACCTACCGAACTGGTTAAGCGTTTAAGTGAATTAAAAGCCTCAGCGGCTAATAAACACTTTAACAAAGGGTTAGCTATTGGATCAGACCAAGTCGCTGTGTTTAATAATCAAATTTTAGGTAAACCACATAATAAACAAAATGCCGTAAAACAACTAAATTTATTTAGCGGTAATACTGTAACATTTTTAACTGGGCTTTGTGTTTACGATATTGTAACTGGCACTAAAAAAACCTGCGTAGAACCTTTTAATGTGACGTTTAAAACTCTCAGTGATGCACAAATTAGTGCTTATTGCGACGCAGAGCAGCCTTATAATTGTGCTGGCAGCTTTAAAAGTGAAGGGTTGGGTATCTGTTTATTTGAAAAACTAAGCGGAGACGATCCTAATAGCTTAATTGGGTTGCCATTAATTAAACTCAGCCAATTACTGGCTGAGTTTGGTATTGATGTGCTTACCGCTCAAACAAGTTCTAGTTAAATAAATTAGCCAAGCAAAACCTGTTGCAACTGCAGATAGTTATCTACTGTTGCAACAGGACTAAGCTTATTTAGCTGCTGTGCGTTGTGTACACCCATTGTTACGCCAATTCTATCCATGCCCGCAGCTTTTGCCATAGTCATGTCTATTTGAGTGTAGCCAATCATTACAGCGTGTTGAGCACTTATGCCAAGTTCTTCAAGTAATTGATACAACATATCTGGAGAGGGCTTTGATTGCGCGTCATCGCTTGTACGTGTCGCACTAAAAAAATGCCTCAATTGACTTTGTTCAAGCAAACGCTCTAACCCACCCCTACCTTTACCTGTTGCAACCGCTAAAACAATGCCCTGCTCTTTTAAGGCATTTAAAACGCTGACGACATTAGCAAATACAGGCGTGGGAGTAGTATCCACACTGTATTGATATTTATAACCTGAAATTAACGCTTGGTGCTGCGCTACATTATCAGGAAATAAAACGTCAATTGCTTTTTCAAGCGACATACCAATAATGTTTTTAATGGCTTCGTCACTTGGCGACACTAAATTAAGTGACTCGGCGCTACTACGAATACAGTTAACTATTTTAGTCACTGAATCCATAACAGTGCCGTCCCAATCAAAAATGACGAGCTTATATTTTTTAATTGGGGCTACTTTTATCACAGTTTTGCATCTCGTAATTTTAGTAATGTATTTTTAAGCGTTTTATCTAGCGGTGCTTCAATACGCATCGTTGTTTCGTTTTTAGGGTGATAAAAACTTAAATCATGTGCGTGTAAAAACAATCGGTTTAACCCAACTTTACGCATAGAATCGTCAAAACCCTGATCGCCATATTTATCGTCGCACGCTATTGGGTGACCTTTACATTGCGTATGCACACGAATTTGGTGCGTACGCCCTGTAACAGGCGACGCTTGTACAAGCGAGCAATCATTAAAACGTTCAAGTACTTTAAAACGAGTATGTGAAGGTTTTCCCTCAGCGTTATCTACGCGTACTACGCGTTCACCCGATTTAAGCGTATTTTTACGCAGCCCTTCGGTTACATTTTTAGTTTTAGAGTCCCACTGCCCTTCAACTAGTGCCCAATAATTTTTTTCCATTGTTTTTTCACGAAGCTGTTCATGCAATGCTGTTAACACCGAACGACGCTTCGCTATAAGTAAACAACCCGATGTATCACGGTCAAGCCTATGAACTAGCTCAAGGCTACGTTCCTCTGGGCGAAGTGCTCGCAAAGCTTCAATCAAGCCATAACTTAAACCACTGCCGCCATGAACAGCCATACCTGATGGTTTATTTATTACGATAAGGTATTTATCTTCAAATAAAATATCGTTTTCTAGGCGAGTTACTTTGTCTAATTTTGATGGAACAAATTCTTCACGCTCAGCAACCCTGATAGGTGCAATACGAAGTACATCTTCAAGCTGTAGTTTATATACAGGCTTAATACGCTTTTTATTAACGCGTACCTCACCTTTGCGCAAAAGTTTATAAATAGCGCTTTTAGGCACCCCTTTTAAATGGGTAATAAGAAAGTTATCAATACGCTGACCTAAATGGTCTTCGTTGATCGTGACATAAGTTACTTGTAAGTCGTTTTTTTCTGACATTGCCTAATCACTAATTTAAGTAAAATAATTTAGTTGCTAACACTGTAATAATAGTGGGATAATCAGCAGCGCAAATATTTAGTATTTGCAAATAACAACGGTGCTTTTTAACACATTAAAACATTCGTGATGCACATTCTGGGTAGCCGATCATACAGATCCGAGTTAAGTTTTCCAAAGCTTTTATGCCTCCTCAGTTAACACGTGCGATCAATTAACGGCAATGCGCGTAATATATTGCTGGTTAAGTTTGAACATGAAGCGATTTTTAACGTGCTAGAGAAAGCAATGAACAGATAATTTGTCTGATAGTGACGACGAAAAAAACGTCGTTCAGCACTAGCTCAATTATTGTAGTACCGTATAGCAGCTTATTTAGAACTAAAAAAATCTAATAAATAAGCGTTCATTAACATCGGCAGCGATTTTTGCTCTTAAAACGGATATTAGCGATACATCAGTATGTATTGCTCACCAACTTAATGAGCCCTACGCGCCTAATATGAATGATATTTAGTAAGATTAATATGACAGGCCGACTTCTGGGTAAAACTTGTAAACGTAGCTGAAAAGCCGACAGTTTTAGCACCATTAAGAATTTAATAGCGATAATAATTGCTATTGTTTGCCAGCATTTAAAATACTGCATACGAGAAACAGAGCCGTTCCGTTAAAGACCCAGTCGTGAGGCTGCACATTCTAAAAATAGGGACAACTGAACAGGCGAGAAAAACATCGTCATGTCAGCGACATAAATAAGTAGAGTAACAATATGAAACGTATGCTAATCAATGCAACGCAGCAAGAAGAAATGCGCGTAGCACTGGTTGATGGCCAGCGCCTTTATGATTTAGATATCGAAAGCCCAGGTCACGAACAGAAAAAAGCCAATATTTATAAAGGCAAAATCACTCGCATTGAACCATCTCTTGAAGCAGCATTTGTTGATTACGGTGCTGACCGCCATGGTTTCCTTCCTTTAAAAGAAATTGCCCGTACTTACTTCCCTGCAGGTTACACTTTTCATGGTCGCCCTAATATTCGCGACGTGATCAAAGAAGGTCAAGAAGTTATAGTACAAGTTGATAAAGAAGAGCGTGGCCAAAAAGGCGCAGCGTTAACTACTTTTATCAGTGTTGCTGGTAGCTACTTAGTGCTTATGCCTAACAACCCTCGTGCTGGCGGTATTTCTCGTCGCATTGAAGGTGATGAACGTACTGAACTTAAAGAAGCATTGGGTCGTTTAGAACTTCCTAAAGGTATGGGCTTAATTGTTCGTACAGCGGGTGTTGGTAAATCGTTTGAAGAATTAAACTACGATTTAAAAGCATTATTAGTACATTGGGAAGCAATTAGACAAGCAGCCGATAGTGCTAAAGCGCCATTTTTAATACACCAAGAAAGCAATGTAATATTCCGTGCGATACGCGATTATTTACGTCGTGATATTGGCGAAATTTTAATTGATAAACCACGTGTTTTTGAAGAAGCTAAAGCGCACATTGAGCGTTTTCGTCCTGACTTTATGAGCCGTGTTAAGCTTTATCAAGGCGACACTCCTTTATTTACGCATTACCAAATTGAAAGCCAAATTGAGTCTGCGTTCCAGCGTGAAGTACGCTTGCCTTCTGGTGGTTCAATTGTAATTGACCCAACTGAAGCACTAACGTCTATCGATATCAACTCGTCTAAAGCAACTAAAGGCGGCGATATTGAAGAAACAGCACTTAATACTAACTTAGAAGCGGCCGATGAGATTGCACGTCAATTACGTCTTCGTGACTTAGGTGGTTTAATTGTTATCGACTTTATCGATATGACGCCTCCACGTCATCAACGTGAAGTAGAAAATCGTTTAAAAGATGCTGCTCGTCCAGATCGTGCTCGTGTTCAAATTGGTAAAATTTCACGCTTTGGTTTACTTGAAATGTCGCGTCAGCGTTTGCGTCCTTCATTAGGTGAAGCAAGCCAAGGCCCATGCCCACGTTGTAGTGGACAAGGTACTATTCGTTCAAACGAATCAATTGCGCTTTCTATTCTTCGTTTAATTGAAGAAGAAGCAATTAAAGACAACACAGCACAAGTAAATGCACAAGTGCCTGTTGCCGTTGCCGCTTATTTATTAAATGAGCAACGTCGTAGTGTTCATCGCATTGAAAAACATCATAAATGTGACGTAGTGATTATTCCTAATCAACATATGGAAACACCACATTACGAAGTTATGCGTTTACGTAAAGACGAAACACTTGAAACGGTAAGTTACGGACAAGTTGTTGCGCCAGAACCTGAAGCATTTGAGATGTCAAAATCACCAAGTGCACCAGTACGTGAAGAGCCAATGCTAAAAGGTGTTGTAATGCCTTCTACACCGGCTCCACAAGCAGCGCCTACACCAGTAGCTCAGCCTGTAATAACAGAGACTAAAACTGAAGGTGGCTTGTTTGAAGCAATCACTAAATGGTTTAAATCGTTATTTGCAAGCGAAACAGTAGAAGAGAAAAAAGAAGCTGTAGAAAAAGAGCAGCAAGAAGCGCGTAATAACGCTCGCCGTGGTAACGATAATCGTCGTCGTAATAACAACCAACGTCGTCGTAATAATAACCCGCGCACTAATAAACCACGCAATGAGCGCCCTGCAGCTGAAGAGGAAGTTAAAACAGACTCACCAGCAGCAACAAGTACCGAGACTCAAGAGAGAAACGAGAACCGCAATAAGCGTCGTCGTAACCCTAACTCTCGTAAGCGCCCAGAGCATAAAAGCGAAGAAAAAGATCAAGTTAAAACTGAAGCCCCTGTAAAAGCAGAAGTAGAAGTAGAAACTGATTCTAAGCCAGCTCAAGCTGTAGAGCCTAAAGAGCAAAAGCCTAAAGTTCGCCGTCAACGTCGTAACATACGTAAAAAAGTACGTCTGCAAGATGAAAACGCTGAGCAAGCTAACTCAACAGAGCAAACACCTGAACAAGCTGTAGTTATTGATACTCCACAAGTTCAAGAGCAAGCACCTGTTGTAGAAAAGCAAACACAAGCTCCGGCAGAAAAAACAGCTCACATTAAAGAAGAGAAAGTTGACGTTGTTGATTCTAACGATGAAGCAGCAACGACTGAAGACGAGCAAGAGCAAACACGTACACGTTCACGCCGTTCTCCTCGTCATCTTCGTGCATCAGGTCAACGTCGTCGACGTCCTGAAGGTGAAGCAGAAGTTAAATCTGACGAAGCCCCTGCATTTGTTCCAGTTGCTGATCAAGCTGCTGCAGAATATGAAGCAGAGCTTAAAGCTAAATCTGAAGAAACACCTGTGGATGCAGCGCAACAAGTTGAACAAGCCGTTGCAGTTGAAGACTTAGCAAAAGTTGAAGCTGTAGAAGAGCCAGCTAAAGTTGAAACGCCTGTAGTAACTGAAGAGCCAGCTAAAGTTGAAACTCCAGTAGCAACTGAAGAGCCAGCTAAAGTTGAAACTCCTGTAGTAACTGAAGAGCCAGCTAAAGTTGAAGCTCCTGTAGTAACTGAAGAGCCAGCTAAAGTTGAAGCTCCAGTAGCAACTGAAGAGCCAGCTAAAGTTGAAACGCCAGTAGTAACTGAAGAGCCAGCTAAAGTTGAAACTCCAGTAGTGACTGAAGAACCAGCTAAAGTTGAAACTCCAGTAGTAACTGAAGAGCCAGCTAAAGTTGAAGCAAAAGTGAAAACTGAAAAATCAGCACCGCATGTTAAAACAGCGGTTACTCAAGGGTCTGCAAGTGCGCCAATGGCACAGCCTACTCCTGTAGCTGATAGCGAAGTAAAACATACATCTGTAGCAATGGCTCACGATAAACGTGAACTAGTACCAGACAGTGGTTTACGTGCGGGTTCTATCAAACCTGCTGGTCGTGCAAGTTCTGCAATGACTAAAACACTGAGTGTTGATTAATAACTAACACTTATTAAAAAGCCCCGCTATTTAATAAATAGCGGGGCTTTTTTGTTTACATGCTTTGAATAATTATTAAAGTTTCTTCACGCTCATAATAAGCGATTTGTTCACAAAGAGGTTAAGAGACGCTGCGCTTTTAGAGGTGGTAATAAGATTAAGTTTTGCTAATAAACCATGGTTTATGTTTTCTCATTTACTCCTCTTTCACTTTTGTTTGTGAAATAAGTCTTTAAGTGGCTTTGTTCCGATGCAATGAATTTCGATACCAGTACAAAAAAGCGCGATATAAATATCGCGCTCTTGAATCAACTTTCAACTCGCTCAAATGAGTTTACTCTTTTTCATTTTCCATAAAACGTTGTAGCTGATCTTTTAAGTTTGGCGGAATACCTTTAATCACTAGTGTATCGGTTGCTTCGTTGTACGTTACGCGCTCACCTAAGTGTTTACGTTCAAAACTGACACTTACACCCCCACCAAGGCCTGAAAACTTAACCATACTGGTTACTGTTTTTTTATCAACGGGGAAAGTTTCTTCCAAGTCATAGCTTTGCTCTTTGCAAAAACTATCAAACGGACTGTCATCGCCTTTTGTAAGCGTTGCAGATAGATCGCTCACACTTGCATCTTCGCCTGTGGTTACGCAATCATTACAGTAATCAAATACTTGTTTACGTAAATCGTCTTTTTCTGATTTATCAAACTGTTGCTCTGATAAATAATCCTCTACTGCGCTAAGCATTACTTGGCTTTGCTGTTTTGAATCAATACCCTCTTCACAGCCTAAAAAGTCTAAGAAAAAGTCAGCAACTTTACGACCCGCACGACCTTTGATAAACGAAATATAACGATTATCTTCTGCTTGCGTATCCCATGCTGTTAAATCGATACGAGCAGCAAGTTGCATGCGAGATATATCTAAATGGCGAGAAGCCGCTAAATCAAGCTCAGAGGTCATAGAGTAATGCTCTTTAATGTTAATCATCGCAATTAACATGTAATCGGTAGCAACATACTGATAATGACAAAATACTAAATAGCCTGTTTCACTAAATGCATACTTATCAAGCTCTTCTTTTAAAACCGTTGAGGCTTGCTCGGTCATATGCCAAAAGCCTAGCTCATCGTTACGGTAGCTTTGCATTGCAGATGCTACAACGCTGTTTTTATCACCACTGAAAGCACAGTAACCTTTACCTGGCTTACCATTATATGCATGATGTAATTGTTCGATAAAAACGGCTACTTTATCGTTAATTACCATCTCATCATTTCGAAGGTGAATTTGCGTATCGTCGTCTTTTTTGTCTACATAATGAACGACTAATTTTTTAACGTCTGTTGTCATCTTTGTTTTTCACGCCTCTAGTGTTAAAATACGAGAATATAACTATTTTATTGAACCAACTGATGCCAATCTTATCAAAATACTCTAATGAAGAAGTAGAACAAATCGTCGATCAGCTTATTGATGTGCTAACTAAACACAATGCGCCGGTAGATTTAAGCCTTATGTGTTTAGGAAATTCTATCACGCATATCTTAAAAGAGCATGTACCAACAGGGAAAAGACAAGCCGTAACTGAGAACTTTGCAAAAGCTCTATCACAGTCGGTTAAATAAACTCTATGAATTTATCGCAGCACAATCAGTTTTCATCAAAAGCGAGTCAGCTATTAAGCTGGGGCCATTGGTTTACTTTTGCCAATATTGGCTTGGCGCTATTTATTAGCTTAAGCTACTTATTTGCCGACTCGCCACCAACAAGCTTTATGGGCATTACTTATATGCTAGTAACGTGGTTAAGCCACACTAGTTTTATCGCCTTTTTAGCGTTTGTGCTGACGGTATTTCCGCTTAGTTTAATATTCCCCTACCCACGACATATACGAGGCATGGCGGCTGTTATAGCCACACTAGGCGCTTCACTGCTTACCCTTGATGCTTATGTTTACGTTAATTTGGGTTATCATCTAAGTATATCTGCCTTACCTGAGATTATTTCTCTACTGTGGCATCGTTTAACCAGTTCACCTGCTTTAACAACCATTTTAGCCAGTGGGATTGTATTACTTATTTTAGGCTTTCAGCTACTTGTGAGTAATTACACATGGCAACACCTTGAGCGCTTAAAACAATATAAATTTGCACGTTACGCAATTTCATTTTTAATAGTGTGTTTTTCACTTAGTCACAGTATTCATATTTGGGCTGACGCAAATTTAAACTTTGACGTAACGAAGCAAGATAATGTACTACCACTGTCATACCCTACTACCGCTAAAAGTTTATTAGCTAAAAATGACCTGCTTGATATAGAAAGCTATAAGCAAGCACATAACGTAAAAATTAATAACCAAAACATTAGTTATCAAATGCCAAGCCCGCTTGATAAGTGTGAAGACTACACACAAGCCAATGTAGATATTTTTGTATTTGAAACCCAGCAGCAACTCGCTAAATTTGTTGCCGATAATAAAAACTTACACAAAACAGAGCAGTTTTTACAGCCAACTAATCACGACGATATGCTATTTAGCTTAGTGTATGGTTTGCCAGCTTTTTATAAAGCAGCAATTTTAAGAGATCAAACTCTTCCCGCATGGCAAAGTCAGCGCCGCAGCATAGAAGTAACCGGCGTGGAAGAACTTAGTTTTATAAATGATCAAGCACATAGTTCTAGCGCAATTAGAGTTATTAAAAGTAGCGATAACGCCGTTGTACGAGATGATAAAACACAAGTTTTTGCTTTTAGTCTTGCCAATAACAAGCAAGAAGTAGTAACAACATCAACTTTATATAGCTCCGACAAACGTATTTCTAAAGTAGATGGACTTATTCAACCTAGCGATTTAATTGCAACAAGTGTTGGCCAATATTTAAATTGTAAAGCCATTGCTAAGCAAACAATGCTGGGCGTTAATTTATACAAGAAAAAAGATGATATGGGCGTTAACTACTCTCAGGGTGTCGTTATAGCCTATAAAAAAGATAGGATTACCTTAATAGATTCAGATGGTAACTTTAAAAACATCTCTGCCGCTGAAGGTTTTTCTATTGAACAAGGTTTAGATATACCATTTTTAGTACAGAGTATTAAAAAGCTCAAAACCTTTACCCAATAACAGTTATCCTAACCTAGCTTGATATACCACCAAGCTAGGTTATAGTTTTATATTGTTGTTAGATATAAAAACCAAGGATGACATGTATGTTTAAAACTTCTCGTTATATTCTCCATTCTAGCTTTTTACTTATCAGTTTTTTTAGCTTTAGCGATACCACTTACTACAAATGTGTAACAGAAAAAGGCACTGTCTTTTCTCAACTGCCGTGTGACGACGAAGCAACGACTTATAAAGTTAACACGACGGGTAATCAGTATTCTGGTCCTAAGGTTGACTACACTAAACAACTAAACGAACTTGAGCGTGAAAGGCTTCTATCTGGCTTACAGGCAGAGTTTCGCAGTAATAACCATAAACTAACAATACTTGATCGTAATAAAGAGCGTGCTGAATATAAACAACAAGAACGATTAAATCATATTCTAGCCATTGAAGATAAAAAGCGTATTACCAAAGACATTACTAAAAAACTAAAAATAATTAATAAAGAGTACAAAAAAGATGTATTGGTTATTACTAAACAAATTAAAATTCTCGAAAAAAGATAGCTCAATACCAATAAATCACTCTTAATTAGCAAGTAATATTTATCTTGGTTTTAAACTTAAAATAACATACCCTTAACAAAATAGAGTATAAGCTCTAGGGACTATTAAGGAGTGCAAATGCAGCCTCGCCATATTGCTGAATTAATTTTAACGGGTTTTAAAAGGCACTATCAGCTATTTCAAAAAACAACGGCCAAAGCCCCTCTCGCCTTTGCAAAAAAAGATTGGCAAGCAATTAATGATATCAGCCGTTTGCGTATCAGCTATTATGATGATCGTGTTAACGAAACCACACAAGCGCTAAAAAAAGAAACCCCAACAGAGCAATTAGATGAAAGCCTATGGCTCGAAGTTAAAAAGATATATCAGCACTTTTTATGTTTCCACCCTCAAGCAGAGCTCGCCGAAACCTTTTATAACTCTGTATTTTGCCGGCTGTACCACAGGCGCTATTTTCATAATGACTTTATATTTGTAGAAGCAACTTTGAAAGATGCTCCTTCAGTGCCTGTTGAGGCCGAATATAGGACATACTTTCCAGTAGTTGATGGCCTAAAGCCAACAATAAAGCGCATTATTAATCATTTTGATTTTAAAGCCCCATTTGTAAATTTAGAGCGTGATATTCGCCTTCTTGTTAAAGCTTTTTATAAACAAGCCCCCGATACACATCATCAACCTTGGCAAATGCGCTTTGATATTTTACACACACCTTTTTATCGTAATAAAGCAGCTTATATTGTTGGTCGTGTTGTTTCAAAAAGTGGGGTTCAGCCTTTTATAATCGCCGTGTTACACGATGAAGATAACGGATTATATTTAGATGCACTTTTAACTAAATCATCTCAAATGCGTGTCATTTTTGGCTTTGCCCGTGCCTACTTTATGGTAGAGACTCATGCACCTTCAGCACTTGTCCGGTTTTTGAATCAGCTTATGCCAAACAAAACACTTGCTGAGCTCTATAACGCAGTGGGTTTTCATAAGCAGGGTAAAACTGAGTTTTATCGAGAGTTTTTAAATCACTTATCTCACTCTAGTGATGAGTTTACAATTGCACCGGGTACTCCCGGTATGGTGATGATGGTATTTACCCTTCCCTCATTTGGTTATGTTTTTAAAGTAATAAAAGACAAATTTGGTGAAAGTAAGCCCTTCGGCCGTGATACCGTATTAAAGCGTTATCAACTAGTAAAAAACCATGATCGCGTTGGCAGAATGGCCGATACCATAGAGTATTCTAACGTCGTATTTCCTTTGGCGCGTTTTGATAGTAATTTACTTGCGCAATTACATAAAACAATTGGCTCATCAATGGTAATTGAAGGCGAATGGTTGATCATCAAGCATTTATATATTGAACGGCGCATGACACCACTCAATTTATTTTTAGAAAATGCTGATGAAGAAAGTGCCGCAGACGCGATTGAAGAATACGGGCAAGCTCTAAAAGAAATGATTGCCGTTAATATATTTCCTGGCGATATGCTCTTAAAAAACTTTGGTGTAAGTAAGCACAAACGTATTATTTTTTACGATTACGATGAAGTTCAATACCTAACAGATATGAACTTTAGAGCATTACCAAAAGCAAAGAGCTACGACGATTATTTAATGGATGAACAAAGTTACTCTGTTGCACCACAAGATGTATTCCCAGAGCAGTTATGTACATTTGTAATGCCTAATCCTATGTATAAAAAGTTTTTTCTCAGCACTCATCCAGAGCTTATAGATGTTAGCTTTTGGAAGCAGGCGCAACAAAATATAAAAAATGGGCAGGTAAGTCATATTTACCCTTACCCGACAGCACAGCGATTTATCCATCACTGGTAGACGCAAAGGACACACAATGAATATAAGTAAAATAGATTTAAATTTACTCGTTTATCTCGATACATTGCTTCGAGAATGCAACGTAACACGCGCTGCTAATCAATTGAGTATTACGCAGCCCGCAATGAGTAATGGCCTTAAACGTCTTCGTAACTTATTTAACGACCCTATTTTAGTTCGTACCAGCGATGGTATGGTCCCGACAGAGCGCGCTTTAGAGTTACAACCCGTTATTCGTGGCATATTAATGACGCTTGAAGAAACCCTAGCACCTAATAGAGAATTTGAGGCAAGCCAGAGTAAACGTGTATTTAGAATAATGGCCAGTGATTACGCTGCAAGTACGTTAGCGCCAAAGCTTTTAAGTAAACTACACGAAGAAGCCCCCGATACTACTTTAGATATACTCACACCAAGTGATGTAACCTTTCATGACGTAGAAAACGGTAAAGTAGATATGGCAATCAACCGCTTTGAAAACTTACCTCAGTCTTTTCATCATAAACGTATTTGGAAAGACAGTTTTTGCTGCTTAGTTAAGGCCGACAACCCTATTATTGAAAACTTTAGCCTCGACAGCTACTTAAAAGCACGCCATATATGGGTGAGTAAAACAGGTTTTGGTGTAGGCGTGGGCATGGACCCTAAAGATGTGCAAAAACTTGGTTGGGTTGACGAAGCACTTGCCCACTTTGGTAAACATCGTAACATTGCCACTTTTACGCGTAACTATCATGTAGCGATTCATTTAGCTAAAGAGAAAAATTTAATTGCGACCCTTCCTTCAAAAGCCGCAAATATATACTTAGATGATCCGGGGCTTAAAATTTTAGAGCCACCGTTTCCAATTCCTCCTTTTGAGCTTGATATGATTTGGAGCCCACTGTTACATCGCGATGCGAGCCACATCTGGTTACGCCAAAAAGTAGCTGAAGTAGCTGAAGAGCTAAAATAACTTTATTACACAATATAATGTAAAAATTGCTAGGTTAATACTTTCCTCATTAACTTAGCCTCTTTCTGAAATTAAATTAAACCAATAAAATCAAATAACTACATAAAAATAAAAACGTGGAACATACATTGCTTTTATTAAATTGAACTATACATTCATTTAATAAAAGAGGTCATTATGAACACCCATCAAGGATCAGAAGTAAATCATATTACTGACATCATTCAAGTTATGAACAGCGGCATCGACTTTTATCAAAAAGCACAGGAAAAAGTTGAAGACCCTGCTATCGGCGCACTTTTTCAGCGTATGATAGATGCCCGAAAAGTGAGTGTTGAGCGTTTGCAGCCATATGCAATTAATGAAAAAGGCGAACGCGAAGATGGTTCATCTTTCGCAGTTGAAGCACGACGTGCATACACAGCCTTACTTACTACATTCACCTCACATAACGACAGCACGTATGTAAAAGAGCTTGAAGAAGTAGAAGATAAAACGCTTGTAGAAATTAAAGCCGCTATGGATAAACCACAACCGGCTGATTGCGAAGCTGCACTGGCTAAAACATTATTAACAATGCAAAGCTGCCATGCAGAAATGAGCCGTATGCAAAAGCAGTAAGCTTACATAACGCATAAATACAACCCAGCCTAGCGCTGGGTTTTTTATTGCCTCTCATACCAATCTGCATAAATCTTTAAGCAATTTAACGAATTAAATCACACTATAACGATGTTAAATAGACCCCATATATAAGCAAATTGGTACAAACACCACCTTATTTCGCCACATTTTAAATACATAATGAATACAAATATTTAATGTTATTAGAATATTTATTTAACCACGCTTTATTTTTGCTGTGCTAATTTTGTTAGTAGGTACCTAAAACCTTGCTGTGGCGCCGCAGCATTTAATTAAAAATAAGGTCCAATATGAAAAGTAAACTAACTAAACTGCAAAATAATGCTGATGTAGATATGACCTCGATGTTAGACATAGTGTTCATATTACTAATTTTCTTTATTGTAACTACATCTTTTGTAAAACCTGTGGCTATTGAATTAAACCGACCACTCGACAGCCCTCAAATAGATAAGCCTGTTAAAAATGCTTTATTTAGAATTGATGAAAGTAACGGAATATATTTTTCAGGGAGGTTAATTGATTTAGAGCAAGTTGCGACTAATTTAGCGATGTTCGCGGCTAAATATGAAATAAGTTCGGTACTTATAACCGCAGACGAAAACAGTACACATAATACTTTAATGAGTGTAATGAATAATATTAAGCAATACGATGATTATTCAATAAGTTTGATTTCTAAATAAAACAGCCCAATATAAAACTAAAAAAAGGGCCTTACGGCCCTTTGAGTTAAATAACGAAAGGGAGGTTACTTAACCTAAATTCTGGCTAATAAATCTATCTCTAGCAGCTATTGTCAGCGTTAACTGCGTTGAATTTAATTGCAATAGGCCAGCTATTGACGCATAAATTCGCCTTGTTTTCACTGAAAATCTCTGGCTAGAGAAATCAAAGTTTAAATATCTTAACCAGAGTTCAGGTTAGTAATTAAAAACGGTATTCTGCGCCTACGTAGTAGTAAGCTCCGTTAAATCCAAATGGAGCAGAACGACGTGAGTAGTCAAACACACCTGAGCTGCTTATTACTGTGTTGCCACTAGCATCCACAATAGTACCTGAGCGAGAGTTACCTATTTCGTTTTTATCTGGGTAAACGTCAAACAAGTTATTTGCACCAATGTTTACCGACAAATCTTCAGTAACGAAGTAGTTAACTTTAACGTCTGTTAAAATTTCTGCGCCATACGTTTGACGACCACCATCTTCTACTGTGTACTCACCAAAACGATTAAGAGACAGGTTAACTGTCCAATCGTCACGTTGATAAAGCGCACTTAAGTTAATACGATCCTCTGGTTGCCACTCTTCAATAATAGAGATGTCTTCAGCTGAAAATATATCTTCTACGTTTACTGTCTCAAGGCTTGAGCCAGCAGGCGAAAATAACGATACAACATCTGTTTTAGTAAAGTTAGCTGCAAGTGTAAAATCAAGCGTGCCGCCTAAACCTTCAGTGTTCCACGTTGCTACAAAATCAACACCACGAGTTTCTGTATCAGCACCATTTAAGAAGAACTGACCTACGCCAGCACCCGCACTATTTAGTGCAGCATCAAGGCTTGTAGATAAACCTTTACCTAAGCGGTCACTAATTACAATACGGTCGTCAATATCAATTGAGTAGTAATCAACGGTTACATTAATATTATCTGTAACGTTATATACAATACCTAAACTACGGTTTTGTGATTTTTCTTCTTTAAGCTTTGGAATACCTAAGCTTTGCGCAAGTGTTGAATCATTTCTAAATGTACCAACCTCTTCTGCAACTAAATTACCATTAGTACCAACAACAAATTGCGTACTTACGTTATTAAAGTAAAGCTGCTGCATTGAAGGCGCTCTAAAACCTGAGCTTAATGCACCACGTAGTGAAATATCGTCGGTTACAGACCAGTTACCAGCAAGCTTAAAGTTTACTGTATCACCAAAGCCTTTGTAGTTATCGTAGCGAAGTGCACCCGATAAAATTACATCTTCAATCACATAAGCTTCTGCATCTATGTAAAATGAAATTACATCACGCGATTCATCAACTGATGACGCAGGAGCTGAACCACCAAAACCTTGTGAACCACCTGATGCATCTTCAGAACCAACACCACCACTTAAGCCGTTGTAAATACTTACACCGTTGGTTGTATCGTAATCGCGGTATGCGTACTCATTGCCTTCTAAAATGCGATATTCGTCAGTACGGATTTCAGCACCCATTGCTAAAGAATAATCATCAAAGTTTTGCGTAAAATCAATATTGATTGTTTGCAGTGATAATTCCATGCCGTAAGCGTACGCTTCACGTGGGATTGTTGTACGAATATCAGCAGCACTTAAACCTTGGTCATAACGTAAAAAGTTAGCGTATGAGGCATTGATAGTGTCACTTGTCGTGTAATCAATGCTGTTTTCACCATAGGTGTAAGATAAATCAAGGCTTGCATCGTTATCAAACTCAGTTTTATAACCAAAGTTGTACGAGATATCGTCGATAGTTGTATTAATTTTTGGTAAGAAACCTAGCGGAATCGTCGCATCATTATCTTGTAGTACTGGGTTACCACCTGCATTTGCATTATGACGGAAAAATGCAGCCGACTCATTTTCACGTGTTGAGTAAGTAATAAAGCCGTAAAGCTCGCCATCACCTAACTCGTAACCGGTATTAATTGTTAAACCAAACTGCTGAGAATCAGCATCACCAATTCTGAATGTATCACGATCGGCTGTCAGCTCACGCGGATCGCCAGCAAGTAAAGTCCCGTCACTTAGTTCTGTACAACCATAAAACTGACAAGAGCCATGTAAACCTGCACGGTTAGTAGGTGCACGGTCACGGTAATTAATAGTTGTATTTAAATAACCGTCATCACCTAGCGCAAAGCCTTTATTAAAATCAAGGTTAATGGTTTCGCCATCGCCTTCAGAATATTGACCGTAGTTAATAGCCGCTTTGCCACCTTCGCTACCATCTTTAAGCACAATATTAATAACACCTGCAATTGCATCAGAACCATACTGAGCAGCAGCGCCATCACGTAATACTTCAATGCGTTTAATTGCAGAGGCTGGAATTGCATTCATGTCAGTACCTGCGGTACCACGCCCAACAGAGCCATTAATATGAATAATACTTGCTTGGTGACGACGTTTGCCGTTAATTAACACCAATGTTTGATCGGGGCCCAAACCGCGAAGTGTCGCAGGTCTTAAAGCATCAGTACCGTCACTAATTGCAGAGCTTGAAAAGTTAAATGAAGGGGCGATAGACTGTAGCATACGACCAACTTCTGTTTGGCCCGTATTTTCAAGCGCTTCTGCACTTAAGATATCTACTGGAACGGGTAAATCTTCAACTGAACGTCCTGCTACACGGCTACCGACTATAGCAATTTTTTCAATTTTTTCTTGAGCGACTTCTTCTGCTGCGTTTACACCTTGCGAATTTACTGCAAGTAAAGCTGGTAATACTGCTGCACTGACCGCTGAAAGCTTCATCATGTTGTTATCATTCCTGTTGATTTGTTTGAGTTTTATACTCAGTAAACCATTTTGATCAACAACCGCATCGAGTTCAGTCCCACCTAATAATGCCTCTAGAGCATCTAGCTGAGTGTAAAATCCATAAACTGAATTTGCGTCATACTGCTTTGCCAACTCATAAGAAAACACCACGGTTTGCTCTGTTTGTTTAGCATATTCAATTAAGGCTTTGTCTGCTCGCTGCGCTTTTATATCAAATTGCACCATTTGCCCAGTGGTTTGAGTTGCTGCTTGTACACTCAAGCTAAAAATAGCCGGTACAAGCACACTAAATCCACTCAATAAATGCGTTTGGTTACTGCGCAACTTATATAAACAGCTGACAAACAAAAATCCTCTATGGCTTTGTTTCTTTTTTTTAATGTTTTTTTTACGTTCAATCTTTATTGATGCAACTTTATCTAACATTAGTTTGATTTGCATAACGTCTACTTATGATTCTGTATGGTGTTTTAGCGTTACTACATGCTCACCTAAACGCTCATGATCAATCGAAAAATTAGTTTGTAAACTCTCAAGTAAACCTTCAACGTCACCCGCTTTAAATACACCAGCTACTTTAATACTGGCAAGCTCGGCTGATGAAAGCTCAAAGCGTGTGGCGGTATAGCGACTTACTTCATTTAAAGCATCGCTTAGCTCTTCTCCATTAAAAATAAGCATGCCATTTTGCCATGCCAAATCGCGTTGTACGTCGTTCATTGAAAGCTGGGTAATTGGCTTTGTAACACTCTGCTCTATAATTACTTTTTCGCCTGAGGTAACAATATTGGCATTAATTAGACGAATTTTTTGCGTGCTGTTATCTGCAAGCTGATAATCTTTAAAGTCATTTGCATCAACCGCTACACTAGGGTCGGTGATCATCACTTTGCCTTCGGTAACAACAAGCTCTAAATCTGATGAGGTATTACGCTGTACATTAAACACGGTACCGAGTGCGGTAAAGCTTTTGTCGCCGGCCATAACACTAAACGGACGCGTGGCATCTTTTGCTACATTAAAACGCCCTTCTCCTCGACTAAGTAACAACTGCCTGCGGCCTTTGCTATAAGCAACTTCTAGTAAGCTATTAGTATTAAGCTGCACTATAGTGCCGTCTGGCAATACATACGTTGCTTGCTCGCCTACTTTTGTTTTGTAAATTTTAGTGTAGTTAACTTTTGCAAGCTCTTGGTTATAGCCGTTTTCTAAATTAATTAATAAGTAGCTGCATACCATTAGTGCTGCAAATAAACTCGCTGCAATTGAGTAAGAAAACATCCACTTATCTTTTGATGCTTTAGTATTGTTACGCTGAGGAAATAAATGACTTAATTCATTTAACACCGAAAGCTCATCCCAAAGCTGAGCAAGCTCGTATATAGAGTCTTGATGGGCGATGCTTTGCATCATCCATAATTTAAATTGCTCTTTTTCATCATCAGTTAAACCACGATCAATCGCGCTTATCCAATCACATGACTTTTCTAAAATTAAATCTTTTGAATTAAATTGATGAACATTACTCATTCTGCGACCCTCTTAACTGAGATAGGGTGTGCTTGAGCTTTAGGGTTTGTTTGAGGGCTTTGCTCATGTTCACGCATGTACGACATGGTTTGTAACAACCCTTTGGCAATGTGTTTTTCAACAGTGCTTTGGCTTAACTGCATTTGGTCTGCGATCTCTTTTTGGCTCATGCCGTAAACTTTTTTTAATATAAAGCATTTACGAATCGATGAGCTTAGTTGCTCAGTAGCTCTACAAAAAAGTAAAAAGCGCTCTTTAGATGTATATTCATCCTCAAGCTTCATTGATTTGAGTAATACGGGTAATTCGTTATCGTTTTCTAACGAATCATTAAATTTGTTGTCCCACTTAGCTATATGGTTAAGTGCTAGGTGTTTTGCTGTTTTAAGCATGTAACTGCGGGTAAACTGTATATCTTGCTTTAAATCAGCTTCGTAGCTTTTTACAAAAGTTTCTTGCACAATATCTTCTACATCGTCGGGTTGAACAATGCGCGATACAAAACGTTTGAGCTGTTTAGATATATCAACAAATGTTGACGTGAATTTTACTTTTTTCGTCATCCTTAACATCCACCTGTTGTTATTTTTATTATTAGGGCGTTTTGGCCTTTCGTGGTTGAATTTGCAGCAGTACGTTTGGTATTTAGGCAAGGCAGAGCCTATGTAGTGTGGTTATTCCCCATAAATAGGTGATAACGCAGCATAAATGCCAAACATGCGCTGCCCTTTGAGCTCGATCTAGGGACGATTAACTCTTTGTTGCTCGGTTTTGACTTAGCCCGCTAGGTTACAAACCTCGCGCCGCGATTAAATCGACCCTAGATTGAACAAATTTCAATCCACAAAGGTCAACACGCCCCATTAGATTACGAGTTTTTGATATAAAAACAAGCTCAAATGTTAATTCTGGGTTATTTAAATGGATAGGAAGATAAATGAGTAAATTTTTAGATTATATCCGACTTAGTTTCTTTGCATTCGGTTTACTACTTGGAGTGCAAATTCCTGCATTTGTAAGCGATTTTGGCCAAGCATTATCAGCCCAATTAATTGAAGCTAATAATGCCATTGCGCCTTTTAAAAGCGATGCAGCTAAGTATTTTAATAATGATTTAAATAAGCTAATTAAACACTATAAAAATATTGATGATGGGATTGTGAATAAAGGTGCAAGTAATATCAGTACACTTTACACACGACAACAAGACTTACAAATCGCTGTAAATAGGTTTGCGCAATCTCCATATATTTTTACTATGATCAGTGGCATGAGCGATGTAAAGCAACAAGTGTGGCAACGCTTTGAAGGTCAAATCATTTTAAAAAAAGACTCTATTATAGCCGCTATTGTTGCAGCTATTATAGTTGCCCTACTTGCCGAGCTTACTGGTTATTTGTTTTTAACTGGAGTAAAACGCTCATTTAAACGCTTATTCGCAGCTCAAAAATAGTGATTTCATAAAGTCATAAAATACATCGGTTTTGCGGGTAGTTAAGCTATTTTGCGGACGCAAAAACCAAACTGGTGCATCATCTTGTGCCATTACACCGGGCATAACTTCAACTAAAATGCCATTTTTAATATCTTCATGAATAGCTATCATTGATTTAATTGCAATGCCATGACCTGCAATGGCTGCTTGAGTCATATTGTCGGAATTAGAAATAGTAAAGCGTGTTCTTGCATTAAAAGTATGTGTTTTACCTTGTTCATCAAAAAGCTTTAATTGGCGCTGCCACGGCAGGCAAACCCAATAGTGTTCGCTCAATTGAGCTAAGCTTTTAGGCATGCCATATTTTTTTATGTAGCTAGGAGCTGCGCAAAGTATACGTTTGTTGTTTACTATTTTTCGTGACAGTAAACCGGAATCATTTAATTGTCCTACACGAATTGCCACATCTTGTGCGTCATCAACCACATTTACAAAATGATCAGTAATTAAAAAATCAAGTTTTAGTTCAGGATAGGCCTGCTCTAACTCATTAAGCCTTGGCATTACGTATTTTGAAAAAATCCAAGGGGGCATAGTCACGCGTAATAAACCACTCACAGATGAACTACGCGCACCAATACTATGCTCAGCGTCGTGCAGCGCCTCCATTATAGCGCCAACTCGCGTATAAAATATTTCACCTGCGGGAGATAACCGTACTCGTCGGCTATCTCTAAAAACAAGTACTGTTGCAAGCTCACGTTCTAATTTACTTAAGCGATGGCTTACCGTTGCAGGCGATAAACGCTGCTCACGCGCAGCAGCAAGCACCCCTTTATTTTCAACTACTGCTATAAATGTTTCTAGATCGCTTAAATTATACATAAAGATGCCATTGTGCACTTTTCAATGTTTAACATTTTCGAATGAAGCTTTCAGTTTTGCAATGTTTATTTAAATATGTAAAACACTATAATTGCAAATAGTCTAATTATTGAGGTTCAATCATGAGTTTAAAAGCGCAAATAGATGCCTATAACGTACAAAAAGATGCCAAGTTACCGGCTGACGTTTTAGCATTAATGAACACTACAAACGAAGAGCTTATTGCACAGCATATTAAAGACAATGCGTTGCAAATTGGTCAAAAAGTAGAAAACTTCAGCCTAGCCAATCATAAAGGCGAAAAGATTGAGCTTGCGGATTTATTAAAAAAAGGCCCGGTAATTATTAGCTTTTATCGTGGTGGCTGGTGCCCATATTGTAATTTAGAGCTAAAAGCACTTAATGACTACTTACCGCAATTTAAAACTCAAAATGCTCAGTTAGTCGCAATATCACCACAACTGCCTGATGAAACTCTCTCAACTGCACAAAAAAACGATCTTGAGTTTGATGTGCTTTCAGATGTTGGTAATAAAGTAGCTGAGCAATTTGGTTTATTGTTTACACTTGATGAGCGTATTCAAGCGTTGTACACACAATTTGGTATTGATTTTGAACACTACTATGGCGATAAAAGCTTTAAATTGCCGCTACCGGCTACTTATGTGATAAACCAAGAAGGTGTTATTACATACGCATTTTTAAACGAAGACTACACCCTACGCGCAGAACCTACTGATGTTATGGCAGCACTTGAATCGGAGAATAACTAATGTCTATTTTAAAATCGTTAAAAACACTTACTCTTTCACTACTTGTAGGCACAAGCCTTGTATCTGGTTATGCAGTCGCTGATGAACCAAAAGAACAAACAAAGCCCAAAGTGCTTATTTTTGATGTAAACGAAACCCTACTTGATTTAACGTCAATGCGTACCTCTATTGGTAAAGCACTAGGCGGGCGTGAAGATTTATTACCACTGTGGTTTTCAACTATGTTGCACCATTCATTAGTAGATACAGTAAGCGGTAGTTATCACGACTTTGGGCAAATCGGGGTGGCGTCACTCCTTATGGTTGCTCAAAACAACAATATTGATATTACAAGTGAACAAGCTAAAACAGCTATTGTTACGCCTCTTTTAACGCTTCCTCCACACAGTGATGTTAAAGAAGGACTGGCAAAACTTAGAGCACAGGGCTATAAATTAGTAAGCCTTACAAATTCTTCAAACAAAGGTGTAAAGGCACAGTTTGAAAGCGCCGGTTTAATGTCTTACTTTGATGCACGTTACAGCATTGAAGATATTAAAATTTACAAACCAGACTTACGTGCTTATGAATGGGTACTTAAAAAGCTAAATGTAGCACCAAATGAAGCTATGATGGTTGCAGCCCATGGCTGGGATGTTGCTGGCGCAAAAGAAGCAGGCTTACAAACCACTTTCATTGCACGCCCAGGTAAAGCACTTTACCCATTAGCTAAAAAACCAGATCACGTTGTGAAAGATTTACATGAATTAGCCGCTCTACTTAAATAAGTATGCGCTGATGAATCAATACCCAAGCGGTCAATGTTAGGATGACATTGGCCGCTTTTTTATACCTAACCCTAATAATTTAGAATTTTAGTGTATTTATTTTCATAAAAAACATGTTAAAAAATTGAATGTAAACAAAGCATTTAGCCCGCTATGAGTTACTTTATCTGCTAGCAATTTAGTACTCACAACGCTACTATTAAATAAATACGTGGTGGAGAACATAATGAATAGTGAAAGATTAGGTGAGTTTGAGCAGTACTTTCAAATTAATGAAAGTATAAGAGTGAATTTATTCGCCGTATCGAACGGACAAGTTCCTAAATCGCAGCTTGAGCTAGAAGACGATATCCCCCCACTATTTAGATTAGCAAATGAAGTAAGTGAACTTGAGCAAAGCTCGTTACGACCACTACGTAACCTAGGTGATATAGCACAAGAGCTAGCTACATTTTTACAAGCGCAGTCACGTAAAATAGATTTAATAATGAGCCATATTTTGGCCTCAGAACAAGCCCAAGATAATGCAATACAATGTGATAGCTACGGCGGTGGCGGTATTCGCTTTACATCACCCGAAGTACACTCAATTGGCCAAGCGTTTAGAACAAAACTGTTTTTGCACCACGAAGCCTCTGCGGTTTATTGTTACACCGAAGTTGTGGCAGTAGAAAAACAAGATAGCGAACATTACCAATACACCCTACTCTTTACCGCAATTAGAACCACTGACCAAGAACTTATTGTTAGAGCAAGTTTACATGCTCAAACCCGCCAACTTAAAAAACGTCAAGAACTTGATCAAAACCAAGCCGACCTAAACAGTGATAATTAGCTGACATCTTTATGTAAAATGCTAAACTAGCGTCATCTTAATTAGTATATAAAATTCATGAACTTTAGACTTTTACCAGAATGGGCCGAGCAAGACGCTGTTATGCTTACATGGCCTCACAAAGACACCGATTGGGCCGACAACTTAGCACGTGTAGAACCTGTATATATTGAGCTTGCTAAGCATATAACAACGCAGCAACAGCTTGTTATTGTGGCGCATAACAGTGCCTTAAAAATGCATATTACAGCATTGCTAAATAGCGCTAACATCTCTCTTAATCGTGTTCATTTTGTAGTAACGCCTACCAACGATACCTGGGCGCGCGATCATGGTCCGCTTACTTGCGCCGCTATTGATTCACCAGAGCAACTAAAAGTATATGATTTTACTTTCAATGGTTGGGGCAATAAATTTGAAAGCGCATTAGACAATCAAATTAATCGTATTTTGGTAAAAGAGCTAAGTAGCACAAACAACCAATATCAAGCGCTCGATATGGTACTTGAAGGTGGCGGTATTGAAATAAACGAGCATGGTGTGTTGCTAACAACCAGCGAATGTTTGCTTAACAAAAACCGTAACCCAGATTTAAACCCTGCTGACATAGAAATACTTTTAAAAGAGCACTTGGGAGCAACACGTTTTTTATGGGTTGATCATGGCTATTTAGCGGGTGATGACACCGACAGCCACATTGATACCTTAGTGCGCTTTGCTCCAAATAATACCCTTGTATATGTGCAGTGTGACGATAAAACTGATGAGCACTTTAGCGCACTTGATGCAATGGAAAAACAACTAAAAACCTTTAAAACTGCCGATAACACCCCATATAACTTAATTGAGTTACCGTGGCCAAAAGCCGCTTATGACGATGAGCAAACACGCTTACCGGCTACCTACGCTAACTACTTAATTATTAATAATGCTGTGCTTGTGCCAACGTATAATGATGCCAATGATGAACGTGCTCTAGCACAAGTTCAAAAAGCATACCCACAACACACTATTATTGGCGTTAATTGCCAACCAATAATTGAACAATTTGGCAGCCTGCACTGTATTACAATGCAATTACCTCGTGGATTTTTAGCTGGAGCAGCACAATGACAAGCCCTGCAAAATTAACCGTTGCGTTAGTGCAACAAAGCAATACCGATAACGCTCAGCACAATATGGCAAAATCGATGAGTGCCATTCGTGAAGCCGCTCAAAAAGGTGCAAAACTGGTTGTGCTTCAAGAGCTACACCGAAGCCTCTATTTTTGCCAAACCGAAAATGTTGACGTATTTGATTTAGCCGAAACCATTCCAGGCCCTAGCAGTAACGCCTTAGGTGAGCTTGCTAAAGAGCTAAGCATTGTTATTGTGGCCTCTTTATTTGAAAAACGCGCTACGGGCCTTTATCACAACACCGCGGTTGTATTAGAACAAGATGGCAGTATTGCGGGTAAATACCGCAAAATGCATATTCCTGATGACCCTGGTTTTTACGAAAAATTCTACTTTACCCCAGGTGATATCGGTTTTGAGCCTATTCAAACCTCGGTGGGTAAATTAGGCGTGCTAGTATGTTGGGATCAATGGTTTCCTGAAGCTGCCCGCTTAATGGCAATGGCAGGCGCTGAAGTGTTAATTTACCCAACCGCTATTGGTTGGGATCCTAACGACGACATTGCTGAGCAAACTCGTCAAAAAGATGCGTGGGTTATTAGTCAGCGTGCCCATGCTGTTGCCAATGGTGTACCGGTAATTAGCTGTAACCGTGTCGGCCATGAAAGTGACCCAAGTGCGCAAAGCGATGGTATTGCGTTTTGGGGAAATTCGTTCATTGCAGGCCCACAAGGTGAATTATTAGCAGAGGCTAATAATACTGATGAACAAATTTTAGTGGTTGAAATTGATCAAAAACGCTCAGAAAACGTAAGACGTATTTGGCCTTTCTTGCGTGACCGACGAATTGATCACTATAAAGACCTAACAAAAATATACCGAGACTAAGTAAACTTAACTCAAGATGGCTCTTACTTGCTAAGAGCCAACTATAAATGGAGTAATAAATGGCGTTTGAGCAATGGGCAGCCTTGCCTTGGGTAAAATCTCATAAAGATAAAATTCAATGGGGCCAGCTAAGCGGAAGTGGTTTAAGTATTGCCATTGCTGAAGGCGTTAAACAACAAGACAACTTAGTCTTGATTGTTACACCTGATACACCAAGCGCACTACGCCTTGAAACAGAATTAGAATATTTATTACCCGATAACCCAGTAATGGTATTTCCTGATTGGGAAACTCTGCCATACGATCACTTTTCTCCCCATCAAGATATTATTTCAGCCCGTTTAGCCACTTTAAATACCTTAAAAAAAGAACAACAAAGTGTGTTAATTGTGCCTGTATCTACCTTAATGTTGCGCACAGCCCCGGCCTCGTTTATTTACGGTTCAACAATAAACTTTAAAGTGGGCGACAAGCTAGACACACATAACTTTCGTGACAATTTAGAGCAAGCTGGTTATTTAAATGTTCAACAAGTAATGGAGCACGGCGAATACGCTATACGCGGCTCTATCGTTGACTTATATCCAATGGGCAGCCCGCATCCATTTAGACTCGATTTTTTTGATGACGAACTCGACACAATTCGCTTATTTGATGTAGAAACGCAGCGTTCTGATGAAAAAGTAGATAAAATTGAGCTACTTCCAGCGCATGAATTTCCTACTAACGACGCTGATATTGAACGTTTTAGAATAAGCTACCGCGAAAAATTTGGTGCAAGCTCGCAGCAAGACTCTGTATATATGCAAGTAAGCAAAGGTAACTGGCCTGCTGGTATCGAATACTACATGCCGTTGTTTTTTGAAAAGCTAGCGACTATTTTTGACTACCTGCCAGATACAACAACTGTTATGCAACTAGGTGATTTAGAGCACGCAGCAGATAATTTTTGGCACGATGTAAATGTACGCTATGAGAACCGCAGAGTTGACCCACTTCGTCCATTACTTGAACCTAATGCGCTTTATCAGCCTATTGAAGAGCTGTTTTCTAATTTAGGCAATTTTGCACGTATTCGTTTATCTCTTGCAAAGCTTGGTACTAAAGCGGGCAATAAAAACTTAAGCGTTAGCGAGCTGCCTGCTATTCGAATTGATCATAAGCAGCATGAACCTTATGCCGCGTTTATAAATTATGTAGCAGAGCAAAAAAAGAAAAAAGGCCGTATTTTATTAAGTGTTGAATCCGATGGTCGTCGCGAATCATTACTGAGCATTCTAAAGCCAAGCGGTTTAAAATTTAAAGAATTTGAAACACTCGAACAATTTACAAAAAGCGCGAGTGATGTAGGTTTAATAGTAAGCCCGCTTGAACAAAGTGTTGTACTTGGTACTAAACCAAGCCTTTCTATTATTACCGAGCAAGAACTGCTTGGTATAAAAGTATCTCAGCGCAGACGCCGCAAGCACAAGTACGAAGCCAGCCAAGATGCGCTAATCCGTAATTTAGCTGAGCTTAAAGAAGGCCAACCTGTTGTGCATCTCGATCATGGCGTTGGGCGTTACCAAGGTTTGCAAACAATTGATGCCGCAGGTGTAATTACTGAGTTTGTTACGATTACTTACGCAAGTGAAGCTAAACTTTACGTGCCAGTGTCTGCACTGCATATGCTGAGTCGTTACTCTGGCGGTGAAGAAGCCAGCGCCCCGCTGCATAAGCTTGGCTCAGATGCATGGGAAAAAGCAAAAAAACGTGCGGCTGAAAAAGTTCGCGATGTAGCAGCAGAATTACTCGACATTTATGCACAGCGCCAAGCAAAACCCGGTAATAAGTTTACTCTAGACGCCCCTGCATATCGCCAATTTAGCGATAGCTTCCCGTTTGAAGAAACTGACGATCAGCGCAACGCCATAGAAGCGGTGTTAGGTGATATGCAATCAAAGCAAGCCATGGACCGCTTAGTGTGTGGTGACGTAGGCTTTGGTAAAACAGAAGTGGCCATGCGCGCTGCTTTTGTAGCGGTTAACGATGATAAACAAGTGGCAATTTTAGTGCCTACCACCTTGCTGGCTCAGCAGCACTATGAAAACTTTAAAGATCGTTTTGCTGATTTTCCTATTGAAGTTGGTGTACTTTCGCGCTTTAACTCCACTAAAGAGCAAAAAGACACGCTTGAAAAAATGGCAAACGGTAAGCTCGATATAGTTATTGGCACACATAAACTTATTCAGCATGACATTAAATTTAACGATTTAGGCTTACTCATTGTTGATGAAGAGCATCGCTTTGGTGTTCGTCAAAAAGAGAAAATTAAAGCCCTGCGTGCCGATGTAGACATACTCACACTAACTGCAACGCCAATACCGCGTACACTTAACATGGCCATGAGCGGCATGCGCGATTTATCAATAATCGCAACGCCACCGGCTAAACGTTTAGCGGTAAAAACCTTCGTACGCCAACGCGATGTAGAACTAATACGCGAAGCTGTACTACGTGAAATTAAACGCGGTGGCCAAGTTTACTTTTTGCATAACAATGTGGAAACTATTGACCGTGTTGCGCAAGAAATTAGTGAATGGGTCCCTGAAGCAAGCGTCACCTCAGCCCATGGTCAAATGCGCGAGCAAGAGCTTGAGCAAATAATGACTGACTTTTATCATCAAAAATACAACGTGCTGGTATGTACCACGATTATCGAGACCGGTATTGATGTACCGACAGCCAACACCATTATTATGGATAGAGCCGATAAACTTGGCCTTGCGCAATTACACCAATTACGTGGACGAGTTGGTCGAAGCCATCATCAAGCGTATGCCTATTTACTCACAGGTGACCCTAAAGCACTCTCTAAAGACGCGAGTAAACGCTTACAAGCAATCGAATCATTGGAAGATTTAGGCGCGGGTTTTGCCCTTGCTACACACGATTTAGAAATTCGTGGCGCTGGTGAGTTACTTGGCGACGATCAATCAGGTCAAATGCAAACAATCGGCTTTAGTTTATATATGGAAATGCTTGAGCAAGCCGTAAATGCGCTACGTGAAGGAAAAGAGCCAACGCTTGAAAATCTACTTAAAAAACAAACCGAAGTAGATTTAAAACTGGCTGCATTATTACCTGATGACTACATACACGATGTTAATGCACGCTTGGGTATGTATAAGCGCATTGCAAGTTGTGCTAACCTTGATGATATGGATGAACTACAGGTAGAACTAATAGACCGCTTTGGTTTACTACCTGATGCTGCTAAAAACCTATTTAGCCTACAATTATTAAAAATGAAGGCTAGTAATTTAGGTATAACTAAAATTGAGGCAAACCCAAAAGGTGGTTACTTTGAGTTTAGCCAAGATACCAAGGTTAACCCTAGCTTCATCATTGGTTTGATACAAAGTGCACCTAAGGTTTACAAAATGGATGGCGCAAATAAACTGCGCTTTGCAATTAGTGAGGCAAATGCCCGCGAACGCTTAAAAATGGTCACTGCAATGATTGCAGATTTCGAAAAAAAGGTTAGCCATTAATGTTGCTAAAAAAATCGCTAGTTATTTTATGCTGCTTGTTTAGCAGCACTGCATTTGCAGAACGCTGGTTTGAGGTTGAGGTGCTTGTATTTAAGCAGCGCCCTGCTCCCTATTTGCAAGAAGATTTTACACTTAAGCACAAAGCTATTGAGGATAAAAACTCTCTAGATTTAATGACCCCTCTTTATACAGAGCAAGCAATGCAAGCCTGTATAGATGGTGATGAGCGTTTTCAAAAACGCTCTTTTACCGACTCATTAGTTAATTCAAACCCACAATCGGGTGTATGCGGTGACAGTACAAACTACCTACAAAGCTACGATGAGCTACCTGTAACACCTCTAGCACCCGCTAAAGATGATATGCAGCAAACTTATTTATTAGCGCCAGAACAACTGCAATTTAAAGCGCAGTACCGACAGCTAGATCGCAAAGGATTAACACCTATTCTACATACTGGCTGGCGCTTTAAAGGCGCAAGTAAATCGCGTGCTCCAAGTATGCATTTAATAGCAGGTAAACACCTTAAAAGTGATTCCAACGTAACCCCTAGCTATTCAAATCCTGATTTTGTAAGTTTATTAAACTCACAACCTGAACTGTTTAACGACCCAAACCAATCAAAAGCAGAATGGGAACTAGACGGTTTATTTAAAATACACTTACGACATTATTTATACATTACAGCTAATTTTGATATTAGCCAAAAACTAGAAAATGGCGATATAGAGTCAGCCCGCTTTTCTCAGTTTAGACGTGTAATAAGTGGTGAAGTACATTACTTTGACCACCCACGAATGGGCATGATCGTCCAAATCAGAAAATTCAAACATTAATACTAAGTAGGATATAACAATGAAAAAACTCCTTATCATCGCAGCTACACTAAGCCTTGCGGCTTGTTCTAAGGTAAGTCTTGAGAGTTACGAAAAAATCAAAGTAGGTATGGACAAGACTGAAGTTGAAACCATTTTGGGAAGTGCAGATAATTGTGTTGAAAAAACACTGCATACTAATTGTGTGTGGGGCGACGAAGCAAAAAATATCGAGATCACGCTAGTATCAGACAAAGTAACTTTATATAGCAGACATGGCTTAGCTGATAAATAAACTAACCAAATATTAGGGGCTGATTGTATCAGCCCTTTTTTAACTCATTTTTTGGAGTAAATAAGCTCAATATTAACGATTTTACTACGATTTAACGTTATTTTATAGCGTTGGTAGAGTGTTCTATCTTCCTCAGTTAGCACAAGCACCATGTTAAGTTGATAGCGCCGTTCAACCGCCTGCTTAGAAATTTTATTACTATCTAAATGATATAACTTCCCTTCACCACGCTTTAAATAACGCGCAAATGGTGCAAGACTAAATTGCAGTGTTTGTTGCAGTGTATCGTAACCGGGTAAAAATTCTTTTGCACTAACACGTGTCTCACTTGCAAAGTGTAACCACTGCGCGGCTTGTTTATTTTGCTGACGACGCTTTGAAAAAATAGATCTAACTTCTTTAGGTATTTTTTTAAAGCGTGTGTATTCAAGCCAAATTAGCTGACTCGCTATTTTGTCTTTGGTAATACTATTTTTAAAACTAAATCGCCACTTAGGTCGCCCTTGTACAATAGCTCGCCAGATCATACGTGTAATGTCTTCTTTAAATATTTCACGTAGTCCGTAAATGACCCCCAAAATTAAAATAAGCGTCGCGGTGACTTCAGTAAACGTTGAGCGGGCATTAAGTATCACAACCATCACAAATGCCATGATAACAGCTGTTACAGTGCCTTTAACTAATCGTTTAAGGTAGCTGTTAAGAAAACGCGTTTGGCGCTGTAATATAACGCCATGCTCAATTAAACGTTGTAACAAGCGCATTTTATTTGTTATTCGATTTGCGTCTTGCATGGTGGTTTCAGAATTGTAGCTTTTCTCTGCTCGGTACGTATTTTCGTTTTTACAAAACTGCAGTAAATCGTTACGCTCTTTTGCATAATCGCTACTACGTGGGCCTTCATCTAAAAGCTTTAAAAATGATTGCTCGACATGCCAACTTAAATAGTTGTCCGCATTGGTAAAAAATGGAAGTAGTTTTTCGTCATCTGGCGTGTAGCGACGCAGCTTTTTTAAAAGTCCTTCACTTTGTTCATATACTTCGTTAGCGCGTTTATAAAAGTCTTCTGCTTCATCAATTTTTAACGCGTCTTTAATGTCGGCATCAAGGGCTAAACGCACTTGGTAACAAAATAAATTAAGGTTTTGACGGTAATCTTGCTGCTCACCTTTGTTTTTACTAACAAAACGGCTTCGTACTAATGGCAAGTGTATATTGTTAGCATTGTAGGCTAAATGCGATTTAAAGTGGTTATTAAAGTAAGATTCTTCGGTAAGCGTTTGCGGATTAATCCCCATTTCATTAGGGATAGAAAAATACAGATCTATGCGCTGTTCAGAACGAGGAGTTAGCTCTGGTTCAATGACAAAAGATAAGTTTTCATCTTGTTTTAACAATCAGTTCTCCTTCTAAAATATCGTTTTAGTGTACTTGTCTCCTTTGTTTTGTTCAATAAAAAAGGCTCAGTAAATACTGAGCCTTAATACGATTAATGTGCTAGTTATTATAGTTTAATATTGATACCAGCAAATAAACGACGACCTAATGTGTCGTAAGTGTACGGATCAGTATTTGAATCGTAATTACCTGTGTAGTACGGAGGCTCTTTATCAAACATGTTATTAATACCAGCAGAGACAGTTACTAAGTCATTAACCACGTAAGAACCACTAATATCATGATATACAATTGATGGTGTCGTTGGTGCTACACATTCACTCTGATCAAGTCTACAAGTAAAGCTATCCATCCCAGCAACGTAACGTGCTTCGTAAGTAGCATCCCAGCTATCACCACTTACTGTTAAGTGAAGATTTGATTTAATGTCAGCATAACCACCACTACCATTTGTAATATAACCTTGATAGTCAATTATAGCACCTGTATCAACAACATATTCATCTAAATACGTTGTATCTAAGCCTGCTTTCCATGCTAAGCCTAAGGCATCAAATGAATACTTTAAGTTCAAATCTATGCCTGATGTTTTCTCTGAACCGATATTGCGTAACTGGTTATTAAATACAATTCGACCATCTGTACGAAGAAAAGCACCTGTATTGTCACAAAGTGTAGTTCCTGTACCATTAGGGTTAATGCACTGATCTACAACGAACTGGCTCGTGTAACTGCTAATAGCGTTTTCGATTTCAATATCGTAGTAATCTACAGTCATTGAAAAGCCGTCAAGCCATTGTGGCTCATAAACAACACCAAACGTTAGTGTGTCTGCTTCTTCTGGAGTCAAGTTACTGTTGCCACCAACTGTTACTTCAGCCTGGTTATCAGCACCATCGTAATCAACTGAATCATAAGATATGGCTTTACCAGAATATAGCTCATCTACTGTAGGTGCACGGAAGGCTGTTGAGCGAACACCACGTAGCATTAGTTCGTCATTTACGCGCCAAGTTAGACCTAGCTTCCAAGTATTATCTGAACCAAATGTGCTGTAGTCAAACGCACGTATTGCAGCACTTAACTCAACACTTTCGGCAAAAGGAGCATCAGCCAATAATGGGATTGCAAATTCTACATATGCTTCATCTACATTGAAACCACCACTTGTTGGATCAATACGAGGGTCGTTACCTAGGCCTTGTGCAGCTATTGAATCTGGATCCTGCCATGCTTTTTCTTGACGGTGCTCAACACCTGCAGCAAACGCAGCATAGCCAGCTGGTAACTCGAACAGTTCACCTGAAAGAGAGCCTGATACAATAAATAATTGACTTCCACCTGATTCTTGCTCTTTGTAAATATATTGACTTACGTTAGATTGAGCCCAATCAGCTTCGCTTAAAGGATTGAATGTTCCAGCTTCTACATCTGCTGTTAGAGACGAAACATTATGAAGATTACTTGTTTTACTTACTGAATCATTACGACCGAAGTTAGCTGAAATATCCCAAGAGTAATCATCAATTACACCTTCGGCACCAACTACAATACGGACAGTATCAACTGTTTGAGAATAATTGCGTGTACCGCTTTCACTCATTCTACGACGGTAGCTAATTGGATCACCAGCAGCGTAGTTTGTAGCTGTTGTCACATACTGACCATCAGCATCCTTTACAAATGCGTTATTTGCAACTTCGCGCTTGTCGTAGGTTTGTCCTAACAGACTGTCACCCATAGTGCTAGGGTCGTAATCAAATGCAAAGTTAATTGGTTGCGGTGCTAACTGTTGCTCTGACCAACGCTTAGTGTAAGTAAATTCACTAAAAAAGCTTGTGTCATCAGATATTTCATACGTTCCAAGACCTGTAATATTTAATCTGTTCATTGGTGTGTATAAGTAACTGCTACTTGCGTAGTTATATGCATCGGCAGCTGTTGAGTAACGATGTAAACTTCCACCTAACCCGCTCAAGCCACTATCATTAGCAACTCCAGTTTGTTCAATTTCATTTTTTTCATTCAAAATGGGCGCAGTCAAATTGCTTTGAATATGGCCGCCTTCACTGAATGAAGAGCCACCACAATATAAACCGTTCTCATCTTCAAGTATTGGACAGCTTGAGAAATCACGATTACTTTGGCTTGCTTCACCACGATTTGTATATTGTGCACCAAAGACAATATTGCCTTTATCAAATGAAGTACCCACTGTAAAGTCAATAGAGTTTTCAGTTGCATCGTGCTTTGACGTCATTGCAGTGTTTACGTTTAAATCAAGGCCTTCAAAATCATTCTTCAGAATAATATTTACAACACCAGCAACAGCATCTGTACCATATACGGCTGAAGCGCCGTCTTTAAGTACTTCAATTTGCTTAATCATTGAAACTGGTATCGTATTTAAATCAACAGTAGATGCTGCACCAGTACCTGAATTGATCATACGACGGCCATTTACAAGTACCAAAGTACGTGGTGAGCCTAAACCGCGTAAGTTAATAGATGCATTACCACCTGAACCATTGTTAACGCCAGGGTTAGTCATTGCACCGCCAGTGGCGGTCATTTGCTGAAGCACACTATCAACTGATGTAGCGCCAGAAGCTCTGATCTCATCTGCACCAATGAGTGTAACTGGGCTAGCGGTTTCCATGTCAGAACGCTTAATACGAGAACCCGTCACTTGAATTTTTTCGATTGATTTTGCAGCTTCGTCTGCCGCTAAAACTTGCACACTAGAGAACATTGGGATCGCTGCAATGACAGCTAAACCAAGAGTTGATTTTTTCATGAAAGAACCCTACTTGTTGAAATTTACCTTTATTGGTAATGCTCACTTGTTATAAGAATAGTGAGTTAGGCGGGCAACTTAGGCGTCTTTAACTGAACGAAAACTTAACGGCTGTTTATTTTATATATCACAACAAAATAGAATAACTTTATTAGGAACATACGTTACAACTTGTTTCATTGTTAACAAGTAAATACATACTTATATCAAGGCTTTGAGTATAAATAAACAACTAAGCAATACAGATGAAATCAAACCGCATCACTTTGTAATTAAATGTAATTAATCGAATGATGTACCAAATTTAGATAAATTAACAAGTTAATCACAGTGCATTATTAAAACCGCAAAACTAAATGTTAATTACTAACCATATTTATGCATGCTTAGCGATTAAATAGTCTGATTTAGCTACTTTAAGACGTTTTTTGATTAGATTTTTTATTCAGTCGCAATTAAAGTTGAACTTTTTGAGAGCACTCATTCACCATTGAAGCTTTATCAGTATCAAAACCTAAAAAGGCAATTTTATTGATCTTGTCACTCAAATAATCGTATGTATAAGAAAACGAACTCACATCAAAAATGTAAGTTGTATGCAAGAGTTTGCTGGCGCAACTTTAATACGTTACGTAAAAAGAATAATTGAGAGTTTGTATTACAGAAGTGGCATTATCTTTAACGGTTAGTTCCAAATTCCAGAGCATATTTTGCTCAGAACAAATGCCAACCATGGTAATGCTTTGCCACAGGCCATTGTGTTGTTTAAATTGTTGAGGAATGTAACCCATATACATAGTAATGCCTTTAAGCTTGGCATCTTCAATTGTAACGTTCACAGGTAAGTCACTAAAGATAGTAAATGGGGTTTCGGGGGAAAGGGTTTTCTCGCTTAACCATACTTTAACATCATTTGAAAAAGTACAAGGCAAATTGGCTTCGCACTGCTCGTTTTTAAGAAATTTTTCATCTGTATTTTTAGAAAAATCACACGCTGTTAATAAAAAAAATACCGCCGTGAATAAACTTAATCTATATATAAGCATAACAATTTCGCACTAAAGAAAAACAAATACTAATAATCGCGACTGCAAATAACAAGTGCGAGTGTTACTATTAAGCCAAATTAGGCACAAACTGTATCAAAAAATAAACAACAAGCTCACAAACATTGATTGATGTCATAATTTTATGTAATTGACCTATCTTTTTTAGGCCAAAAAATTTATCATTTCACCCGCAAAAAATAAGGGTTTCTCAAGTTTTTTTTTCTGAAGCTTTCATGTATTGAAAGTTTTAGATAACACGCTTGAGAAAATAGTAGGCCCCACTTTTAAAGGTGGGTAATTCATTTCTAAACGCATTTATTGCAGCGGAAGCCAGAAAATGAGCCAAACAGTAGCATCACAAACTGAGTATAACTATAAGGTTGTACGCCAATTCGCTATTATGACAGTGATTTGGGGCATCGTTGGCATGAGTATTGGGGTTCTGATTGCTGCCCAATTAGCTTGGCCAGCACTTAACTTTGATACACCATGGTTAACTTACTCTCGACTACGTCCGTTACACACGAACGCAGTAATTTTCGCATTTGGTACCAGTGCACTTTTTGCGACGTCTTATTACGTCGTACAACGTACTTGTCAAACGCGTCTTTTCTCAGACAAACTCGCCGCCTTTTCTTTTTGGGGCTGGCAGCTAGTTATTGTATTAGCAGTAATAACGCTACCGTTAGGTATTACTAGCTCAAAAGAATATGCAGAACTTGAATGGCCAATCGATATTTTAATCGCTGTGGTTTGGATTGTTTACGCTATTGTATTCTTTGGTACTTTGATTAAGCGTAAAGTGTCGCACATCTATGTTGCTAACTGGTTCTATGCTGGCTTTATTATTACTGTTGCAGTACTACACATTGTAAACAGCATGGCAGTGCCTGTGTCGTTAACTAAATCATATTCAATCTATGCAGGTGCCGTAGATGCTATGGTTCAGTGGTGGTACGGTCATAACGCTGTAGGTTTCCTACTTACTGCTGGTTTCTTGGGTATGATGTATTACTTTGTACCTAAACAAGCAGGTCGTCCAGTGTACTCATACCGTTTATCGGTAGTTCACTTTTGGGCTCTAATTTCATTATATATCTGGGCTGGTCCTCATCACCTTCACTACACAGCGCTTCCTGATTGGACGCAAAGTTTAGGTATGGTTATGTCTATTATCCTATTTGTACCGTCTTGGGGTGGTATGATTAACGGTATTATGACGCTATCTGGCGCGTGGCATAAACTACGTACTGATCCAGTACTACGCTTCTTAGTTGTTTCATTGTCTTTCTACGGTATGTCTACGTTTGAAGGTCCAATGATGGCAATTAAATCTGTAAATGCGTTATCTCACTATACAGATTGGACAATCGGCCACGTACACTCAGGTGCACTAGGTTGGGTTGCTATGATTTCAATTGGTGCTATTTACCACTTAATTCCTGCGTTATTCGCGCAAGGTCGTATGTATAGCGTTAAATTGGTTAATACCCACTTCTGGTTACACACTGTAGGTGTTGTTTTATACATTGTTGCAATGTGGATTTCAGGTGTAATGCAAGGTCTAATGTGGCGTGCAGTGAATGCTGACGGTACATTAATGTACAGCTTTGTGCAGTCTTTAGAAGCGTCGCATCCTTTCTATATCATGCGCTTTGTAGGCGGTGTATTCATCGTAACGGGTATGTTAGTTATGGCTTATAACGTTTACCGCACTATTTCAGCTGAGAAAGAATCTCTGAAACTAGACGCGCAAGCACAATTAGCATAACGGAGTGAGATGATGAGCAAGAAAAATTCACAAAACAAACATGAAATAGTAGAAAAGAACGTTGGCCTTATGGCTATTCTGACTGTTTTTGCTATTAGCTTCGGCGCGTTAGTTGAGATCACTCCGCTAATGTTTCAAGACGATACAACTAAACCAGTGGAGGGTTTACGCCCTCTTAACGCTTTAGAAATGGAAGGCCGCGACCTTTACGTACGTGAAGGTTGTTCTAACTGTCACTCACAAATGATTCGTCCTTTTCGTGATGAAGTTGAGCGTTATGGTCACTACTCTGTAGCAGGCGAATCAGTATGGGATCATCCGTTTTTATGGGGTTCTAAACGTACTGGTCCTGACTTGGCTCGTGTTGGTAAGCGCTACTCGGACGATTGGCATTATGCTCACTTAGTTGATCCACGTGCTGTGGTTCCTGAGTCAAACATGCCAGGCTTTCCTTGGTTAGCAGAGAATACGGTTGATACAAGCCTTACTCTGAAAAAACTACAACTTTTCCGTGATACTTTTGCTATTAACCCAGAAAACCCAAAACATCCGGGTTTAGGTTATGGCGATGATGCAGAGCTTCAAGCAGATGTTGATAAAGTTAATGCTATGAATGATGGCAAAGGCGCAACAGAAATCCAAGCTCTCATCGCGTATTTACAGCAACTTGGTACCCACTTGAAGTAAAAAATTATGGATTACGGAACATACAGAGGTATTTTGACTCTGGTAATTTTAGTATTGTTTATTGTGATTGTTGCATGGGCATATAGCAAGCGAAGCAAAACTCGTTTTGACAGCGCTGCTAATGCCATTTTTGAAGATGAAAAAAAACATGACAACACGCTCTCTAACGAGGAAAAGGAGTCTGAAAAATGACTAGCTTTTGGAGTATTTGGGTTATTGTATTAACCCTTGCATGCTTATGCATCATCTTTGGCTTATTAGTTTGGAACTTAAAAAACTATGCTGGCGTAAAAGAAGGTGAAAGCTGTGGACATGAATTTGACGGCATTGAAGAGCTAAATAATCCACTACCAAAATGGTGGACGTACATGTTTTTCGCAACTTTTATTTGGTCAGTATATTACCTTGCAGCTTACCCAGGTTTAGGCAACTGGGAAGGTTTAGGTAAATGGACTAGTTCTAACCAAGGTATTACGTCTTTAGCTGAGTCTAAAAAAGCAGTTGCAGAGGCAAAAGCGGATGGTCGCTTTGTAAAACTTGATAAAGAGTACGAAGCTGCAGAAGAACGCTTTGGTCCTATTTTTAATAAACTTGCACAAGTACCCGTTTTAGATTTAGTTAGTTCTAAATTTGAAGGTGATGCTGCACAGCAAATAGCACTTGATAATGGTAATAAACATGAGCAAACAGATGGCCAAGTAGCCATTGAAATTGGTCAGCGTTTATTCTCACAAAACTGTGCGCAATGTCATGGCTCTGATGCACGTGGTGGTACTGGCTTCCCTAACCTAACTGATAAAGATTGGTTATATGGCGGAACACCTGACAAAATTAAAGAAACACTTCTTTATGGTCGTATCGCAGCAATGCCAGCTTGGGGTCCTGCTCTTGGCGAACAAGGCGTTAAAGAAATGACAGCACATGTGCTGAGCCTTTCTGGTCGTACTGTTAACCAAAAAGACGCAGACGCAGGTGCCGCTAAGTTTGCAATGATGTGTGCTGCATGTCATGGCGCTGATGGTAAAGGGTCTGTTGCTAATAATATAATGGTATCCGGGGTATCTCCTGGAGCACCTAACCTGACTGATAACATTTGGTTATACAATGGCTCCAAACGTGCTGTTGAAGAAACACTTAACCACGGCCGTGCCGGTGTAATGCCAGCATGGAAAGACATTTTAGGTGAAGATAAAATTCACTTATTAACAGCTTATGTTTACAGTTTATCGCAAGATAAATAAGCACGCGGTTAATAAAATGTTTATAAATTAATTTATTTAATTCAATAGATTAATCCAGATCAAAAAAGCCTCCACTGTGAGGCTTTTTTTTAGTCTTTTACGTATAATTCCTATAAAATAACGCTTCCTAAACTAATTTTAGAGACACTATGCAACCTACTCCGTGGTATAAAAATTTTTGGCCTTGGTTTTTAATCTTTTTTCCGTTAGTTGCCATTATTGGCTGTATTAGCTTATTTATTACGGCAATAGGTAACGGTCCAGATATGGTTGTTGACGACTACTACAAAAAAGGTAAAGCAATAAACTTAGAACTGACTAAGTTTGAAAAAGCAAAAGCACTTTATTTACATGGCGAATTAAATGTAACCAACGAGCGTGTAAGCTTTAAGTTTACAAAAGGCGACAGCAGTAACGTGCATGTATTAAAGCTCTCGTTTTATCATCGCACCATTAAAGCGCATGACTTTGAAGCAACACTTACTCCTAATGCCAATCAGGAATTTACTGCATTACTTAATGAGTATACACAAGGCGCCTATTCAGTATTTATTGAGCCAATAGATGGCAGTTGGAAAATGAAAGAAAATATAACGTTACCAACTGAACAAACCGTTTTAGTTACTCCTAATTATAAGTAGTAATAACTATGTCTAACTCTTGCTTTCATTGCCTTGAAAGTGTGCCAAACGGATTTAGCGCAAACGTTATAATTGACGATAAAGCTCAGCCAATGTGTTGCATTGGCTGCCAAGCTGTTGCGCAAAATATTGTTGATCAAGGTATGACCGATTATTATAAATACCGAACGGTTCGTGCTGGAAAGGTCGAACAGCTAGTACCTGAGCAACTCGCATTTATAAAAAGTTACGACAACGAAGACATTCAAGACGAATTTATAGCCACTAACGATAATATCTCAGAAGTATTGTTGAGCGTGGAAGGTATAACCTGCGCAGCGTGTGCATGGCTAATCGAAAAGCAACTCTTAAACTTAAACACTGTAAAACGAGTTGATGTAAATACATCTACCAACCGCGCGATGATTCAATGGGACAAAACCACCACCCCATTGAGTGAAGTTATTACTTCTTTGGCTAAAATTGGTTATAAAGCCTACCCGTTTCAATCAGATATTGAAGCTCAACAAAAGCAACAAACTGCCAAAGCCTATATTCGCCGCTTAGGTGTTGCTGGTTTAATGACCATGCAAGTAATGATGTTTGCGTTCGCCATGTACTTTGGCATGTTTTCAGGCATGGACAGTAACTTTGAGCAGTATTTTAGATGGATCAGCTTGGTACTGGCCTCTCCGGTTATTTTATATAGCGCACTGCCCTTTTTAACCAATGCTATAAATGGCTTAAAAGCAAAACAGCTCAATATGGATTTACCCGTATCACTGGCTATTTTTGGCGCATTTGGTGCAAGTTGTTACGCCACATTTATGCAAGTCGGCGAAGTATATTTTGAATCTGTGTGTATGTTTACCTTTTTACTGTTATTAGGTAAATATCTTGAATTTAGAGCGCGTTTAAAAGCGAGCGAGTTTACTGCCAATTTACAAAAATTATTGCCATTAACAGCCCGCACTATTAACGAAAGTGGCGAAGAGCTTATAATTGCAGCCAAAAAACTAAAACTTAATGACGTAGTACTTATTAAAGCCGGCGAAACAATTCCTGCCGATGGCGAGCTTATTAAAGGTAAAACTACGGTTGATGAATCAATGATGACGGGGGAACATCAACCCGTTACAAAGTTTATTGGCCATAATGTCTATGCCGGGTGCGTTAACCACGACGGCGTTATTGAAATAAAAATTAATAAAATTGGTCAAAATACACTTTTAAATCAAATTATACGCTTGCAACACAACGCATTAACCAAGCGCCCTAAACTGGTTGAAATTACAGATAAAGTTGCGCAATGGTTTATAGCGTGCCTGCTTATATTTGCTTCACTTACAGCTATTGGCTGGTATCAAATTGATCCTGAACACGCATTTTGGATCACTATTTCGGTTTTAGTTGCTACCTGCCCGTGTGCCCTGAGTTTAGCCATACCTACCGCGCTTACATGTGCGGTGGCAACGCTTACCCGCAAAGGCGTATTAATAAAACAAGCGCATGTGCTCGAAACGCTCTCACAAATTACTTTATTTGCATTTGATAAAACAGGCACACTTACGCAAGGTAAATTTAGCCTTGATGAAGTAGATATAATCGATAAACAATATACAAAAGCGCAAGTGCTAGATATGGCAGCCATGCTAGAACGTTATTCTGAGCACCCTATCGCCAGTGCATTTGATGAGTTTACGCCAGCTCACCGCAGTCTTAATAACGTTGAAGTACATCCAGGGCTGGGAATTAGCGCACAAGATGCAACTAATCATTACGCAATTGGTAAAAGTGGTTGGTTTAATAGCAAAAAATCGAATGCACAAGCGAGCTTGTATATAAATAAGCAAGTTGTTGCACGTTTTTACTTTGTTGATAAAGTGAAAAGCGATGCTAAAAAGCTTATAGACTCACTTCAATCGCAAAACTTAACGTGTCACATGTTAACCGGTGACGCGTCAGATGCTGGGCAAAAAGTAGCTAAGCAACTTAAACTTGAAAGTGTGCAATTTGGATGTTCTCCACAAGATAAACAAACCGCCGTTGAGCAATGGTCTTCACAAAACGAAGTGGTTGCAATGGTAGGTGATGGTGTAAACGACAGCCCGGTATTTGCCAGTGCGCACTTATCTATTGCTATGGAAACCGGTGCAGACATATCAAAAAATAGCGCCGATGTAGTGCTTCTTAATAGCGATTTAGCCTCCATTGGTCACTTACTTAATGTAGCAAAACAAACCAGACGTATTATTAAGCAAAATCTTGCGCTGTCTTTATTGTATAATGCTTCAATATTACCACTGGCAGCGTTGGGCTTAGTTGCTCCTTGGATGGCTGTTATTGGCATGTCTGCCAGCTCAATTATTGTGATTAGTAATTCACTAAGGCTATTAAAGTTATGAGCATAATTTACATTTTGATCCCTATCGCCATTTTGTTCGTCATTATTGCTATTGGTGTTTTCTTTTGGGCAGTGAAAAGCGAGCAGTTTTCGGATTTAAACAAGCAAGGTCATAGTATTTTGTTTGAAGATGACAAAGAGCAACATAACAAAAGTAATGATTGACCCTCTTTATACCAGCGCATTTTTAATGGGACTAATCGGTAGCGGTCATTGCATTGCTATGTGTGGTGGTATTGTAAGCTCATTACAACTGGCAAGTGACAAACGTAAAACATTTACCTATTCATTTGCTTATAATATTGGACGTGCACTGAGCTATATGGCAGCAGGCGCACTTGTTGCTGGTATTAGCAGCCAATTTGCAAGGCAAAACACCTCCTTCTCTTTAGTACTTTCGTTCATTGCAGCTATTTTTATGCTCCTCGTTGGCGTGTATATAATGCGCTTGGGCCCTACTTTGCAATGGTTAGAGAAAATAGGCAAAACCTTGGTGTGGCAACACATTGTTAAACTAAATAAATATTTAATGCCTATTAACTCTCCTTTTAAAGCCCTAGGTTACGGTGCTTTGTGGGGATGGCTGCCATGCGGACTTGTATACTCAGCGCTTACATGGGCGATGACTAGCCCAAGTGCCCTTGACGGTGCCTTAGTTATGCTTTGCTTTGCTTTGGGTACTTTTCCCGCGATGATCACATTAGGCGTTACCGCGCAAAAACTAAATACGATTATTAACCATCCATGGACCCGAATTGTATTAGGCAGTGTTATAATTTGGTATGGTATCTACTTATTGATTATTGCAACTGACAAACTGGTACATTAATCTATTCGCATTATTAACCTTTAAGGTTATTTTGCAGTCGTGTATAAAAATTTAAACGGATTAAATTATGGATTTCTCTCAAAGTCGCGCTAAAGGTAATTGTGCTATTAGCTGTAATAACTGCAGTATTAGTCAATTGTGTTTGCCATTTTCACTCAATGGCCAAGAAATGGACAAGCTTGACGAAATTATTGAGCGAAAAAAACCACTCCATAAAGGCGACTATCTATTTGAATCAGGTGCACCTTTACAGGCTATTTATGCAGTTCGTTCTGGTTCATTTAAATCGTACACGTTATCGGAGCGAGGTGATGAGCAAATTACCGGCTTTCATTTAGCGGGCGACCTAGTTGGTTTTGACGCAATAAGTAAAATGACTCATCCCAGTTTTTCGCAAGCACTTGAAACGTCAATGGTGTGCGAAATCCCATTCGATACTCTTGATGAACTATCAGGAAAATTACCAAAGCTTCGCCAACAAATAATGCGCTTAATGAGCAGTGAAATTACATACGATCAAGAAATGCTGCTATTACTCAATAAAAAATCAGCAGAGGAACGCTTAGCTAGTTTTATTTATAACTTGTCGGAGCGTTTTGGTGAGCGTGGTTTCTCGCGTAAAGAATTTAGATTTACAATGACTCGTGGCGAAATTGGTAATTACTTAGGTCTAACTGTAGAAACGATTAGCCGTTTATTAAGTCGTTTTCAAAAAGCGGACTTAATTAAAGTAGAGGGTAAATTTATTACAATTTTAGATAATGATGCCTTGGCTAAAACAGCGGCGATAGTTAAGCCTCGCTAAATTAAATAGTTTGATTTAGAACAACAATTTATATGCTACCCCTTTAACTGTTTTATATTTACGTTACACTAAATGTACACCCGTTAGGTAAATGGAGTAGCATATGAACACTATTAAACGCATTATTGCGGTTATTGACCCCACCAAAGATGATCAACACGGTTTAGCACGTTCAATAGATTTAGCTAAAAAATCTGGCGCAAGTATTACCGCCTTTATGACGGTTTACGACTTCTCTTACGAAATGACTACTATGCTATCTGGCGATGAACGCGAAGCAATGCGCGATGCCGTACTAAAAGATCGCCAGCTATGGCTAAACGATTTAGTTTCTCCTTACAAAGATATAAATATTGAAACCCAAGTGGTTTGGCATAATCGTCCTTACGAAGCCATAATAAACACTGTAATTGAGCAAAAATACGATTTAGTAATTAAAAGCACACACCAACATGGTGCACTTAAATCAGTTATTTTTACCCCAACAGACTGGCATTTAGTGCGTAAGTGCCCCGCTCCAGTATTATTTGTGAAAGAAATGGCGTGGCCAGCAAACGGTAATATTTTAGCTGCAGTAAATGCAGTAAGTGAAAATGAAGAACATGTAGCACTTAATAAACGCGTTATTAAAGACGCACAATATTTATGTGAACTTGCCAACGCAAAGCTTAATTTAGTTAATGCCTTTCCTGCAACGCCCATTAATATAGCAATAGAAATTCCTGAATTTAATCCTGGGCTTTATAACGAATCAGTTAAAAAGCATCACCATGAATCAACCAATGCACTTGCTGCAGAGTTTAATTTAAGCCCAGAGCAATGTTTTATTGAAGAAGGCCTACCAGAGGATGTAATCCCTGATATAGCTAAGCGCCTTAATAGCGAGTTAGTTGTTATTGGCACTGTTGGCCGTACTGGCTTAAGTGCCGCTCTTGTAGGTAATACAGCAGAGCATGTAATTGATAGCCTAGACTGTGATGTACTGGCACTCAAACCCGATGGTTACGTGAGCCCTATGGCAAAGGATTAATTTTAAGCCTTATGTATAAGTTATAAGCGAGTTATTTTTACGTGTTAATAAGGCATGTTTAAATCAATTTTAATTACATCCTAAACTCGCATATTCAGGTGGTTTGGGTATAATACGCCCCTTTATTTTTAGCAAATAACTTTGCTGTATTGTTTTACTAGGGGGCGTAATTGTCACACTCAGATCAAGCTAAAGCTCAATTTAACTTAAATAAGCTGCAAAAGCGTTTACGTCGCCAAACTGGTCAAGCCGTTATGGACTTCAATATGATTGAAGAAGGTGACCGTATAATGGTATGCCTTTCTGGCGGCAAAGATAGCTACACAATGCTTGAAATGCTTCAACATTTAAAACGTGTAGCACCTATAAAGTTTGACCTAGTTGTTGTAAATCTTGATCAAAAACAACCTGATTTTCCTGAGCATGTTTTACCCCAGTATCTTGATAAATTAAATGTTGAATACAAAATTGTAGAAGAAGATACTTACAGTATTGTTACCGATATTATCCCTGAAGGTAAAACAACGTGTTCACTTTGCTCACGCTTACGTCGTGGTATTTTATACCGCACAGCAAAAGAACTAGGCGCTACTAAAATAGCCCTTGGGCATCACCGTGACGACATGATTGAAACATTGTTTTTAAATATGTTTTACGGCGGAAAGCTAAAAAGTATGCCGGCTAAATTAATGAGTGATAACGGCGAGCATATGGTTATTCGCCCACTTGCATACTGTAAAGAAAGCGACATAAGCCAATACGCATTTGTACAAGGTTACCCTATCATTCCGTGTAACCTATGTGGCTCGCAAGAAAACTTACAGCGTAAACATACAAAAACAATGCTCGCTAAATGGGATGCGGAGCACCCAGGTCGTATTGAAAGCATTTTTACAGCAATGCAAAACATAGTGCCTTCACATTTAGCTGACGCCGACTTGTTTGATTTTAAAAACTTACAAACAGGTGAAGTAATTGATGGTGGCGATATAGCCCTTGATAAACCAGATATTCCTAAAGTGCCTGTTGCTAATGAGCTTGATGAACAAGAAGCGCCAAGTGTAGTTACTATAAATCTAAGCTAACAAATTTAAGGGGGTTGTATTTATGTACAACCCCCTTAAATTTACCAATTCAGCATTGCGTTCTATTTTTAACTCTCAGCTAAGCCTTGTAAAAATTCCAAACTTAACTTTTCTTGTGCATTAGCCTGATATGGTAATTGCTGCAAGCTATCGTACGAAAAATCGTTAATATCAAAGTGACTTATTTCACTATTCCCAAAGCTGTTTCGCTCGCCTGGGCTTGGCGACATTCTCTCAATAACAAAGTCGCTTAAGCGCATATCTGTAATGCCTTGTGGTAATACCGACCAGTGGGCTTTCAAATTAAGAGTTTGCCTTCCCTTCGTTAACCGCTCTTTAGATACTAAATGAGCAAGTGGTGTATCGCCACTGTATAAATTAGCCCTAACACGATACAAACCACTTTTTACTACCGCTATGTTAGCTGGCAAAATCATATTTTCGTTTTGTGCATAAGCAGTTTCAAAACCTGTTAAAGTTGCACTCGGCGGCATATATTGAATTTGCGCAACTACGGGGACTTTTTTACCGTCAACATCGCCCTCTACAAACACTTGTAAGCTACGAGGGTAATCTTCATCCTCTTCAAATGTAATAATTGCTTCACCGTCACGCGCATTGCCTGTATGGGTATTTAACACTTCTTTTGTATCTGTATTTGCAAGTTCAACGACCACTTTTCCAAGCCCTTGAGCGCTTATCTTTATTGTTATTTCTTCTGGGTATACAAAACGATATTGCTTAAGACTTAACGTTAAAGCATCGCCACTTTCATCAATAGGGCTCGATACCGGGTAGAATTGATTTGGCTTTAATCGATCTTCATCTAATGGACTCAATGGCTGAGAATAAGGAGGAAATTTAAGTGCACTTTCATATTGCATAACCACTTGCTGCGCTGCTTTTGTTAAGTCTTCATTAAACGCGATTTGTTTTTTTGATTGTGTTTTTTTTGCTGTAGGTACATCTATAGGGATCACTTTTACAGGCGATAAATCAGCTACGCTCGCACTGTGTTTAACCTGAGGTGTTATTGGCTCAACAACTTTATGAGCATCATTTTTACCTGTAAACCATAGCGAGAATAAAATAGTGCTAATAATTAAAGCAACGACATAAAATTTTTTCATTTTTATATTTCAATCTTTTATAAGGCGTATAGTTTTTAACTACACGCCTTGTATGTTATGGAATCACATTATAAATAAGTGCTGATGCGCTTAAATTATTTGAATCCTTAATATAACGATATTGTTTTTTCCAAAACCAACTACCTGTAGTTTTATCAAACGTATTAAAACCTACAGTGTCACCTTCCACATTTACGTTATTCATGGCTATTGTTACATTACCTTTTCGCTGCGCGTTATGTATTTCGTTATGGCTATAACTGTCACTCATCATCATTGGATAATGGTTTGGCATAAAGCTACTTACTGCATCACCTTGCGATTTTAAATGGCCATTTGTATCAATACTGCTGCTACAACTTCCAAACGAGCCAGCCGAACTGGCACCACATGAAGAGTGCGATGCAACAACCGAATCATCATTGCCTTTTAAAAAACCACCCGTTAAACCCAAATATGCATTTCCATCGGCAACAAAGCGTAAACGTGGCGTACGTGCATCTGGGAATGGTGAAATTTTACGTGCATTATTCACTTTTAAATCGTGTAATACACCAACAGCTTCGGTTACATCACTTCCTAGCCACCATTTGAGTGCAGCATCGACCGCAAAGTTCCATGATGCGCCAGTTAAAGCACTAACAGCTACGTCAGCCAGCTCACTTCCACCACCCGCGCCTGCCAAATCAAACGTAGCAACAATATTAAGCGGCTCTAAGCCTTCGTTTTCTAACCAGTTTTCTTGATTATCAATAATATGGCGTGCAACTAAGTCTCCTGTTGAATGTGTTACAAATACACAGCCATCACTGCATAAATTAGAGCGTGAAATTTGCTTTAGCTTTGGCCACACCCAATCGGTAGCAATTTTACCTTCAATACGTTCATAAGCAGGCCAATCAATTCGCTCATCTGCACGATTATTCCAGTACGATTGCCAATATGTTTCACCATCATTGATTACATCACTACCCGACTTATTTGTTATTTGCGAAGTTTGTAACCCATGAATTAATATAATTTTGTAGTCTTTACTCGCTGCAGAAAAGCTCATTAACATAGCTAACCCCGCACCAATTAGGTGGCTTGGCTTAATTAATTTGTGTGTGCGCTTTGTGTTGTTCATACAATTCCTTAATGTTGTGTACTTAATATTTTATTATCATTTAAGGTATTCATGTTGGTTTACATAAGCTTGTCAGCTTAGGTGTTCACTAGGGTCTGTTGTTCTTTTCGGATTAAAATTTGTTCAAACTAGAGGCTATTTAATCACGGCGCGAGATTTGTAACCTAGTGGGCTCGGTAACTGCTCCTGCGTTACTCTACTGGCTTACATCCATGTAAGAATAAGTAAAAACCGAGCAACAAAGAGTAAATAGCCTCTAGGAAGTACCCTTTGGGCAGCGTCTGTTTGGCATTAATGCTACGTTATCGCCTATTTATGGGGAACAACCACACTACTTAGGCTCTGCCTTGCCTAAATACCAAACAGACTGCTGCAAATTTAACCTTGAAAGATCAACAGACTCTAGTATTAGGAACAACGAATAAAAATGCAACAACTTATTATCATTTAGAGAAGAGAAGAAACTTATTTCATACTGATTAATGAGTTAATAGAGGTATAGTTGTTAAATTTGAAATTATTAGATGGGTTTCAAGGGGTATATTGAGGGTAGTAAGATTAAAGCGGATACCATTGAAAGTGCCCGCTTTAGAATAAGGACGAAGCTAATCTAACCGTTAGCTTTAAGTTCACTGGTAAATTGCCCAATCGCATTTACAACTTCTTGTGCACCTTGTTGGATCTCTTGCATCACTTCACCAGATTCTTTAGATAACGCCAAGCCTTGCTCTGCCTTCTCTTTACCTTTTTCTATTACAGCCACCGTATTTTGGGTTTGTGATTGGTTGCGCTGTACAACTTCTACAATTTCTTCTGTTGCTTTTGAGGTACGCGATGCAAGCAATCGCACTTCATCTGCAACCACAGCAAAGCCTCGCCCCTGCTCGCCAGCTCTTGCCGCTTCAATTGCGGCATTTAATGCTAATAAATTTGTTTGCTCAGCAATACTACTAATGCTTTGTACAATACTCGATATTTGTTGCGACTGCTGATCAAGCGCTGAAATTTCATTTGCAGCTTGCTCCATGTTAATAGCCAGCTCAGTCATTACTGCGACTGTATCTTGTATAACGCTCGCGCCTTGCTCTGCTTTTTTATCAGTTTGGGTTGAGGTGCTATAAGCAATTTCGGCAGCTTGTGATATCGCAATTTCTTGATTTACTTGATCAGTGATAACAGTTGCAAACTTCATCACTTTATAAAGCTCATTCGCGTCATTTGAGATTGGGTTATATGACGCTTCTAGCCAAACAATGTTGCCATGTTTATCTACGCGCTTAAAACGCTCAGCAATAAACTTACCTTCTCTCAATTTAGCCCAAAATTGTAAGTACTCTTGTGAGTTAGCCTCTGAAGCTTCGCAGAAAGTGCGGTGATGTTTGCCAAGGATTTCGCTTTCTTGATAGCCCATTGCAGCTAAAAACTGATCATTTGCTTTTAATACATGGCCTTCTAAATCAAATTCAATTACCGCCATAGAGCGATATATCGCTTTAATAGTATCGCTTTGCTCACGAGAAGCCGTAATTGTTTTTGTAAGTACACTTCCGAATATAGAAAAATAGAGCAACTGATCTTGCTCCCCTTTTACTGGATGTACTATTAAACGTAACCATTCAGCTTTACCATCGCTGCGCATAACTTGCAATGCACCGCCCCAATGCCCTTCTTTTTTAATAGCTTGCTGCAGGCTTTTAAATTCTGAAGATTGACGAGACGAATCTGTAATAAAATCGTCAAAAGAATTATTAGTTAGATCATCTTCACTGTAGCCTAGGTTTTCTAAAAACTTATCATTGGCGTGCGAAATTCGGCCATCATAAAGAATGTTTAGTACTAACATCTCTCGGTAAAGCCCTTCCCATACTTGTTGTAATGGGTAAAGTTCAGCTTTTAGAGAAGCTATTTCGTTTTGTTTATTTTTAGAAAAAAACATTAATATCCCTACTAATACATTCGATATGAAATGAAATTAATTTTATTATAGAAGATATTATTTATAACGCGATAAATAATAAGAGCTTTAATTACTAGATTCAGAAAGTTTTAAAATAGCCAATACATAAACACTGGTATCTGCAAATATGTGGATACATCAATAAAATAACTTCTATGTCCCAGCAGAACCTTTAATTCTCAAACTTTAATCTTTCATACAATCCAGACGCTCTCGATACGCTTTTATTCATCGCTAGTTGTAGTACTTTTTTATCAGCCACCAGCTCAAAGGTGTTTTTAGCACGGGTTATTCCCGTATACACTAATTGCCTGTTAATACCCATGCGCGCTTGTTTTAGCGGTGGCAGTACCATGGCTGTGTAGCTAAACTCTGAACCTTGTGATTTATGAATAGTCATTACATAGACTTTATCGTGCGCAGGGAGTCGTGCTGGCGAAAATGCTCGTTGATTACCTTGCTCATCAATAAATATGGCTTTGAGTTGATTACTTTCATCGGGCATTAAAATACCAATATCACCGTTAAATAACTTAAGTTGATAATCGTTTTGGCTCACCATAATAGGCATACCCGTGTAGTGGTGAGTATTAGGACTTACGGTAATTAAACCTTGCTGTTGCAACACGCGCTCTATTCGTTGATTTAAGCTATGAACGCCGTAATCGCCCTCTCGTACCGCAGCTAAAAGCTGATAACTAGCAAAAGCAGCATGCACCTGTGCAACACTTGCACCTTGAGCTATTAAGTTAAGGTACTTTGCATAATGACTTGCTGCACTTTTAACGAGCTTTTCAATTGGTTTTGCTACAAAGTCGTAATCTAAAATTACATCGTTAAAGCGCCCTTCACTACTTTCTTGCTCTACGTAATTTAAAATACCGGTGTTATTGGTGTTTACCGCAAGTGCGAGTTGACCAATGCCGCTTTGTGCATCAAATCGATAACTGTGTTGTAAAAAGGCAATGCAATCTGCGAGTTTAAATTCACTCACGCTTTGCGCTACGAGCTTAGGCTCATTATTAAAACATAAGCTATTTAGCTCATCACAACGTGCTTGCGAGTAGCTTGGCGTTTGCCCAAGTGTTAAACCTTGGCATAAATCGCTCATTACGCTGCCGGTATCTACCGAGGCAAGCTGATCTTTGTCACCTAGGAGTATTAATCGCGCGTGCGCAGGAAGTGCTTCTATTAATTTAGCCATCAGCGATAAATCGACCATACTGGCTTCATCAATAATTAGTACATCTAAATGCAGCGGATTACTTTTGTTATGCCTAAATTTATTAGTAAACGGTTTTACACCCAATAAGCGATGAATAGTTTGAGCGCTTTGCGGGATCAGCGTTTTTATATCATCAGGAATCGTTGTGAGCTTATTTTTAGCGCCCAAAATAGACTCACTTAAACGTGCAGCGGCTTTACCTGTAGGGGCCACCAGCTTAATACTAAGGGGCGCGGTTTTATAAAGTGACTGTAAAATAGCCAGTAACTTAGTCACTGTGGTAGTTTTACCTGTGCCAGGACCCCCCGTGATCACGCTAAAGCCTTTGGTGGCAGCAATCGCACATGCCACTTTTTGCCAATCAGTTTCAATTGCAGAATCTGCAGGAAAATAGGTATTTAAAAGTTCAGCCAATACTTCGTTGTTAATATTGAGCTTTCGCTCGCTCATACTTAATAATCTGTCAGCAAGTGTTTGCTCATAACCGGCAAGACGCGCAAAATAAAGTCGCTCGTTAAACAGTTGCAGTGGTTTATTTTCGCCTACGCTTTCATGGCTTTGTAAATAACTAAGCGCTGTGTGTACATTAAAATCATCACTAAACGGGCTTAGCGTACTGGGTACATTGCCATCGAGTTTATTAAAGTCACTGTTGCGCAAGTTAAAAGGATTACTCCAATCAACCTCATTTAAAGTTAGGCAGCTATGCTGGCTTTGCTGCGATAAGCACAGCAATAAAATAATATAAAACAGTTCATTGTGAGTTTGCTCAATGTCATTAGCACACAGTAATTCAGCGAGCTTCACATCAACTACACGCAGTCGATTTTGCGCTAATAAATACTCAAGTAACGGGACTTCGGTAATCGTATTATTTAACACAATGTCCTCTAATGGGGCATCTTGTGCTACATTTTTTGAAGTAAGAGGCTCTGCGGCTTCATTATTAAGTGTCTCGTCAATATCGTCAAACAAGCCAGGTTGCTCATTTAAATCACTCATAGCATAGCTCCTTGGCTAAATAAGCCATCTAAAATAGTTACTTGCTCTACAGTTAGCTTTTTAAAGTACACGCCTTGCCCTGCCGGCATTCCACGTAAAAACGTGTAATACACGCCGCCTAAATGGGTTTCTATCGAGTAATCAGCTATACGTTGTTTTAATAAACGATGCAGCGCTACCGTGTAGATTAAATACTGTAAATGATACTGATGACTGCTCATTGCTTGCTCAAGCATATCGCCTTCGTAATCAGCTGGCGTACTGCCTAAGTAATTAGACTTATAATCTAAAATATAATATTTGCCTTGATAGCAAAATATTAAATCGACAAAGCCTTTTAACAAGCCTTTTACTTGTGAAAATTCAAGCTTACTTTGCGTAAAGCCAAAATGTTTAACCAGCATTTCGTTTAGCTTAGGTGCGCTTAAGCTCTCAAGTGGTAAATTAAACTCCATTTCGACTAGGCAGTCGCTTGGTGTAAGCACACCTAATGAAAGAAGGCTGTTTTCTAGAGAGCTTTTATCTAGGGGACACGCAAGAACATCGAGTACCCACTTTTCAGCCACTTCTCGCCATTGCTCACTTATGTGATACTTTTCAAGACTGCGCTTAACTACCTCAGATAAGTTTTGCTCGGTATTAGTTGAGTGAACTATTGGGCTAATAAAATCTATTTGTTCAAATATTTCATGCAAACAGCTACCCGGCTTTGGCCCTTTAGGAAAACTATAAGGTGATGGCAGTTCGTCCTCTTGCACTGCAAACTCGTCTTTTTCGTGATCTTCATCACTTCGCCCTGGGGCTAATTGGTCGCTGTGCTTTTTAAAGCTCAACGCACTAAAGCTGGTTGCTCGCCAGTTACGCTCAATATTTGCCGTTACTCTATTAACACTTAATGTTTGCTGCGCAATTTTACTATTACTAAAACAAAGCTTTCCCTGTTCTAATAACGTTTGCGAGGTAAATTGCTGATAGCTCATCGCGCTATTAGCGTCGCAAAACTCACTTAAATGCGTGCGCCATGTTTGGCTACTGGCAAGCTCAAGCCCTGCAAATAAAACATGCCCTAGTGCACTACTTTGCATTGCTAAGCGGCTACTTTGCCCTTGCCCAATGTTATAAACACCAAGCGCACAAAAATGCACAGCGCGAGTAAGTGCTACATACAGCAGGCGTAAATCTTCAGCTAAGCGCTCTTGCTCTGCTTTTTGCAGTGCATCTTCGTCTTTACTTAAATCGTAAACTAGCTTGCCGTTATTGTGATAAAGCGCTTCTTTTGTTTCGCGATAGCCACTGGCAAACGGCATAAATACCAAAGGGTATTCAAGCCCCTTTGAGGCATGCATAGTGACAATTTTAACTAAGTTGGCGTCACTTTCTAGGCGCACCTGTACTGTTTCACCGTCTTGTTGGCTTACCTTTTGTGCAAACCAGCGCAGCAAACGCAGCGTGCCTTCAAGCTCTATTTGTTTTTGCTGAAGTATTTCACCCAAATGCCTAAAGTCAGTCAGCCAACGCTCAACGTTATATCCCAATCCTTGCCATTTAGCGCTAAGCTGATTATGGCTCATTAAGCGCTCAAGCATTGCCATAGCGCCTTGCTTGTTCCAAATGTGGCTAAGTTGTGCAAAAAAGTTTAAGTAGTCTTGCCATTTATTTTCATCATCGGCGAGTGCATGTATTTCGTTATAACTTAAACAAAATAATGGACCCGCTAAAACACCGCGCAGCAATGACTCGTCATATTGACCATGCAGCGCTGTTAAAAAGTTAAGTAGGTGATGGCTAAGCTCTTGGCTAAAAACGCTCTCGCGCGATAAATACACGCTGGCTATTTTGGCTTCGCTAAGCGCTTTTTTCATTATTTGCGCTTCAACACGGTCGCGCACTAATATACAAATATCGGCAGCGCTTACAGGGGTACTGCCAATACACGCGTCCCCTTGTTTTGCTTTTTCAAGCAGGGTCACTATTTTATTAGCAAAGTGAGTGGCTAAATGTGCTTGCCCTACACCTTTGTTGGTTGGTTTGTTTTTTTCGTCTGCGGCTTCATCCACAAATACATTAAATTCGAATGCGGTCGCGGGTTTGCCATCAATTAAAAAAGAGTCTTCCGCTTTTTTACCTTTAGCAGCTACTGCGTTAAACGGTATAGCGTCGTTATAAATAAAGCTGTTAGCGTGTTTGCCAAATAAACTATTAACGCTATTTACTATATCAGTGCTTGAGCGAAAGTTAGTCCCCAGCGTAAATTGCTGATCAGTCTGTACAGCTTCTTTTGCACCAATGTACGTAAAAACATCTGCGCCCCTAAAGCCATAAATAGCCTGCTTGGGGTCGCCTATCATGGCAAGCGTGGTATTTTGTTGCCCATAAATTTTACTAAAAATACCGTACTGAATCGGATCGGTATCTTGGAATTCATCAATCATGGCAACCGGAAACAACTGCGCAATTTTTTGCGCTAGTACGTCGCCTTGTTCGTTATTAAGCGCACTGTGTAAATTGGTCAATAAGTCATCTGGGGTGATAACGCTTTGCTCTTGCTTGCGCTTAACTATTGCGGCTTTTACCCAGCGTGCTGCATGTTGTACAACCGCTATTTTGAGCCCTTGGTTTATGGTGTTATTAAGGGCGGCAAGCTCGTCAAACTGACTCAGTAATGGATGCACGAATAATGGCTGATTTTTTTTATAATTGCTTACATCGCTTAAGTTTTCTGTACTCCACACTTCAAACGAATACTTGTTAGTGCCAAATTCAAAAAACAAATCGCCGCCTAAACAAAATGCCTCAAGCGCACCAAGGCTGCCTTTTCGTGCTGGCGTTTTAGACCCGCTTAAACCCGAGCTTTTAATAGCACCGATAAACTCTTGCTCTAACACCGCTTTTTTAAATGCAGGCACACGGGTTATGTACTCGTCACGGGCTCTCCATACATCATCTAAATTTATTTGGGGCGTAATGTGCGCATTAGCTTTGTTTAAAATGCTCGCCACTTGAGCGAATAAAGCCTCTGGTGCGGCAAATACATCTAAAATAGCATCGGTGCGTTCTTTATTAAGTGGGTATACAAATGCCCGCCAAAAATCTTTAATAGTTTCGAGTAATATGTCGCGCTCATCTAAAATAAATTCTAGATTAAACGCCACACCCGACTCAAACGCATGTTGCTTTAGCATCCGCTGACAAAAGCCATGAATAGTAAAAATAGCGGCTTCGTCCATTGATTTAGCAGCTGCATCGAGTAAATCAAAGGCGCGGTGCTTATCATCAATTTTGGCAATTACGCCTTCAATGAGTTCGTCGTTTGGGTCTTGCCCAAGCAATGCGTCGCGCGCAGCAATAATTCGGCTGCGCACGCGGTCTTTAATTTCTTGGGTGGCAGCGTCGGTAAAGGTTACTACCAAAATTTGCTCAACACTGAGCGGCGTATTTAACTCACCTTCTATTTGCATACCTAGTAAGTAACGTAAATACAGCCCCGTAATTGTATAAGTTTTACCAGTACCCGCACTGGCTTCTATTAAACTTTGACCAATGAGCGGCATAGTAAGAGGATTAAGCGCTTGCATGGTCACTCTCCTTTGCGTGTTCAAATAAAGGCGTGAGCAATTTATCACTCCATTTTATAAATTCTTCTTGGCAGTCGTTTAGCGATTGCACCGTTAAGCGAATATACGGGTTTTCGCCCTCGCCTCGCCCTATGTATTGCGGGCTAAATTTGCTCATTGCTTTTATTATATCGCCGCCGCTTTTAACGTACTCATAACCACTTACCGGAAAAAATGGCACAGGCTCTGCGCGCAGTGCTTTGTATAACTCAAACCAATCAAGCAGCAATGCATCGGCATCAGCTTTATTAATTGGCGCAAAGGTAATTTGCTTATCGAGCCCAAGTAACAATGTTTCTACTTGTTGATCCATACTTTGCGCTGCGAGGTGATAAATAAAGCCTTTAATTAAATCTTTCGCTTTAATACTCGCACTGCGGTAAAACACTTGTTTTTGCAAATACACATGATTGAGCCAGCCCTCTATTTTAGTGCCTTCAATGGTAAGCAAAACTTCTATTGGCTCACTTTTCCCGCCTTTAATATGCTCTTTTACTTGCCCTGCAAGCGCATCAACTCGGTGCTCCATACTTTCAAATATGAGGCTGCCTACATTAGCTTGAGGTAACTCACCCCGCTGCAGTATTTGCTCGGTACTTAGTGGTTGCTCGTTTATATTGGCTTTAAGTATTTCATCAAGGTAAAAATAACGGCGCAGCGCATCTAAACTAAATGGCTCTTCGTCTTTTGCTACTTCGTTAAATTGTGGCAGGCGTAAACCTAATGTTTGCTGATAAAAGCTCTCTTGTGCGCTGCACACACTTCTAATAAACACATCTAGATCTAGCTGCTCTGGCACAGTCACATCAAGTGCAATAACTGGCTCTGGTTTAATTGACTCACTTGGCAGCCAAATTGGATTGTAACTGTGGTTGCTCAGCACAGTATTGGCTTGCTCATCGGCTAAGTAATAATGGCTATTAAAGGGCTGTAAATGCTGCTGATTGATTAGACATGCGGGCAGCGTTTTTTCGCTTTTATCGCTTAATACAAAACTACGCCCAATATACTCTAACAGCTCACTTACAAGCGTTGATGGCATGCGCGGTTGGTTATCAAAACACGAGCGACCAATGTAACTCATGTATAGGTTGTCGCGGGCACTCAATAGCGCTTCTAAAAATAAGTAACGGTCATCTAATTTACGTGATCGGTCACCTTTTTGCTTTTTAGAGTAAGGCACTAAGTCAAAACCAATGGGTTGTACGTTACGTGGGTAGTCGGCATCATTTAAGCCCAGCATACATACCACTTTAAATGGCACGGCGCGCATGGGCATAAGCGTACAAAAGTTTACTTGCCCGACCAAAAACCGCTGCCCTACACCTTTTTCTTGAATGCCTTGTTTAACTAAGTAACTAACAATACGCTGCGAAACCGCCTTGCTGTAATCGCCGTTGTCGTGGTGTTTTTGTAACTCTTCGAGCACGTTTTGAAGTACTAATAAATCCCAGCTGTCGTCGCTTTCACTTTCGTATATGGCGTTTAATAGCTCGCTTAAAATATGCGCTTTATTAGTGAGCGTATCGTCGGGCGTTAGCTGCTCTTTAAAGCTTTGCAGTACATCAATAAAGTGCACGAGCTTATTGAGTGTATCAAGCGCCATACCTTCTACTTCATCAGCGCTGTAAATGCCGTTAAAAGGGCATTGTTCGTCGCGCATGGCAATACCAAGCAGTAAACGGTTGAGCCCATGTTGCCAGGTATTTAAATCGATAGCGGGCAAATCAAAGCTGCTTTTATGCGCTGCGTTTATACCCCATTTAACCCCTACACGTTCAAGCCAGTATTGAATTTGCTCATATTCGTGTGCTTCAAGCCCAAATTTTTCGGCTATTTGCGTCACTTGTAATAAATCGAGAATATCCGACACACCAAAGCGCGAAAACGGTAAGTTAGCTAAACTCGCAAATGAACTAAGGACAGGCTTTTCTTGCTCTATGGCTAAATCGGCCAATGCGTAAGGAATAAAGCGGCTGCCTTGTGCCCCGCCAAATACGGCTTCAATATAAGGGCTGTAAGTGCCTACATCGGGCATCATGACAATTATGTCTTTGGGGGTAAGCGTTGGGTTTTGATTAAACAAGTTAAGTAAGTAGTCGTGCAAGCGCTCAACTTCTCTAAGCGGTGTATGGCAATCGCTGAGCGTAATACTGGTGTCGGTTGCGCTGATTGGTAATTTACCTTCGTCGTTTATAAACCACTCTTTGTTATCGGTCAGTGATTCGCCTTTAAACGCAAGCTGATAAATCTCGCTTTGTACTTGCCCTAGCAAGGTGTCGTCAAACACATCAATAAAACCATCAATCCAACGGGCATCTAACTGTACAAGTTGTTCAAAATAGTCGCGACCTAATTTACCCCACGACGATAACAACGGATTACCTATAAAGTAGTATTCTTCATCTGGGTTGGTTTGTTTTTTTTGTTGCGCTTCCACCAGCGGCATTTTGGCGTATTTAGCGCTTATTTTAGCTGCTGTTTTTTCATCTATAATATCGCCCCAGTAATGCTCACTTGGGTTAAAAAAGAATAATATAACCTCGGTTTTTTTACTCAGCGCTTCAAACACCTCAAGCTGGGAGCTGGCAATCGCCGATATACCAAATAAACTAATGCGTTGTGGCAGTAAGCTATTGTCCATAGTCTCAAGTGCTGCTAGTAACTGCCCTTGCATATTAGCGCGATGAAATTGGCTTTGCCCAAGGTCTTGGCTTAGTTTTACAATGCGTCGCCATAAGTCAGGCTGCCATGGGGCAATGGTTACATCTACGTCATCAAGCTCATCTTTGCCGCTATCCCATGTGGCTATCCAGTGCGGTCGGTACATTAAATATTGGTCGTACACATCGGCTATTTTTTCGCATAACGCAAAGGTTTTTTGCCCGTCAATATCGCCCTCTAAATAGGTTTTTAGCGGTAAATATAGCGGCTCATCAATACAGATGGGTAAAATGGCAAACAGCTTCCAAGCAAGGTTGGGCTTATTAAATGCCGACTCTTTAGGGACATTTGGCAGTAATTGCTGATACAACTGCCAAATAAAGCTCGACGGCAGCGGAAAATCTACCTGCGCCGCAACCCCTAAGTTTTCGCTCAAACCTATTTTTAACCACTGCGACATACCCGGCGATTGCACTAGCACTACTTCTTTGTCGAACGGGCTTTGCAATGGGTTTACTTTTAACAGCTGGTGGAACTGCGCTTGCAGGGCTTCCATCCGGTTTGATTGAATAATATTTAGCATATAACACTGACCTTGCTTGAGATAAAACCAGTGTAAGATATTTTCAATATTAGGGGTAGCGCAAACGGGTAATTGGCTTTAATAAATCAGAGAGTTAAGAACTAACTTACAGATTTTATACGCACAGCATCTATTTTATATACTGTGCGTAGTAGTGAGTTTATTTATAAGGGCTAATACTTGATAAACTAAAATCACTTTGCACTATTACTTCGCCATCAATGCCTTTTAATTTAAGTGAAATAGTGGGGTCAATTTGCTGCCAGTCTATGCTTAAATCACCGTAATTTACGTTATGAGTAAAATTCCCTACTCGGTGTTTGTTAGGGCTTACATCTTTCCACTTTTCAGTTAAGCCAGAGCTGGTCATCTCAATTAATGGGTAATCAAGGTTTTGCTGATACTTTGATATTTCACCCCAGTGCGTATCGCCGCTGATGATCACTACCCCATTTACCTTATACTTTTTAATCAATGCAAATAAACGGTTTCTATCTTCAGGAAAATTTGCCCATGACTCCCAACCTGTAAAATCGGGTAAAAGCTGTAAGCTTGAGGCAATCAATTTTATTGCAGCAGGCTTTTTAAGCTCTTGTTCAAGCCATTGCCACTGGGCTTCACCTATCATTGATGCGCCCTTCACTTCACTAGGACTATACGGGCCTTGGTTATTTAACTTACGCTTAGTGTAGTATTCAAGCTCACCTACATGGTTTAGCGCATCACGGTTCCAACGTAAATCAGGCATTATTACTTGTATGGTTTGCTCATTTTCACCATACATGTACGAGGTATAAATTCCATCAGGACGAGTGCGACGCGCTGAGTTTACAGGTTCATCCCAAAAATTAAGCATAATTTGGCGTGATTGCTCTTTATGCGGATACTCTTTACCTGCATCGTTTTGGCCATAATCGTGGTCATCCCACATGGCAATGATAGGCGTTTGCGCTTTTAACGTTTTAAAACCAGGCTTTGCCCCTAAACGTTGGTATTTTTCGGCAAGTACATCCATATCGTTGGTATCGCCGTAAATATTGTCACCCAAAAATATAAACAAATCCCCCTGCTCTTTGTTAATTGTATTAAATATGGGTATGTTTTTATCTTGATGACCACACGAACCAAATAGAATTTTAGATGGCGCGGCAGTAACACTTGCGCTAATAACCAAACTCAGCGCCAAGGCAGATAGGGTTAATGGTTTTAATAGGTTCTTCATTTTAAAATCTCGCTAATAGCTGGCGCCATATTTGAATTTATTTCATTTGGATTCTGCCCAAGAGCCTTTAAAACGGTCGCTGCTATTTGTACTTGTTTAAGCTCATTTTCAGTTTTAATTAAGCCCCGTCCTTTTATTGCGGGGCCGATGGCTGCAAGCCAAATATGTTCAGAGCCGACAATTCCTTCTGGGTAGGTATTTTCACCTAACTCTAGCTCAGCAAGTGCACGTTTAGAGCTGTGATGTTGCCAATCATTGGCATTATTGCCACGGCCGTGATCAGTAGTAATAATTAGTGTGGTGTTATTTTTATAACCCGCTGTAGTTTGAATAGTTGCCCATAAGTCTTTTATAAAGGCGTCACTTTGCCTTGCCGATTTAAGGTATTGATCGTAATGACCATCATGCGCAAAGTCATCGGTTTCGCCTAAACTTATCACTAACAACTTAGGCTTTTTAGCCAACATATACGCTTTAGCAAAGCGATATGTAAAACTGTCTAGTCGTACGTTATACCAAGGACTGGGGATTTCGTTTTGTAGCGCATTTAACAGCGGCGCATCGGTGAATAAATTCTCTTCAATTGACATAAAACCTGCATTTACATACACGTTACTGCGCTTAGTATTTACAATGTATGGGAATACATCCCAACTACCAAATAAGGCTGTGCTATCTTTAAACTCAGGTAAATTATCTAAACGCTCTAAAATAGTTTTATTTGGGTTGAGCACTTTGTTGTTACTATTTATATTTTCGTCAACTTCACCGGTGAGTATTTCGTTGTAACCAGGGTATGAAAAATACCACGGGTTACTTACCGACATAGTAGAGCCGTTAGCTCTATCGCCAATAATTACGCCTTGTTTAGCCACTACTTGCGTTAAAAAAGGCATAAGTAATTGCTGGCGCTCATTTGCTGTTTTTGCCCAAAATTGGGTCTTTAATTGCTCAGGCTTTTTAACAAAATCAGTATTATTAATTAAGCTATTATCAGCCCCGTTAAATACTTCTTGCCAGCGTACTCCATCAAGCGTTACCAGCACTACATTTTGCGCTGCTGTTGCAAAGTTACTCGCTAATACACTTAAGCTAAATAGTATTACTTTTATAATTGTTTTCATCGCGTTTGCGCCCTTTCATATAATAAAGCCCATCAATGATGGGCTTTATTTTAATTCAATTACTAAAACCTAATTAAAAGTCAGCGGTAAATGTAACTGCTGCGGTGCGAGGCGCACCAATGTAATAAGTAGCGCCGTTACCGGTACCACCTGCTAAGTAGCTTTTGTCAGTAACGTTATAAACAACAAACGATACGTCAATGGCTTTAAACGGGCCTGCATCTACGTCAGTTGAATAACCTGCATTAAAATCAAGTACGGTGTAGCCGTCTACTTTATTGCGCGTGCGAGTGTCTTCGTCTTGCCATGCACCTAAGCGCTCACCGGTGTATTTAGCCGATAAACCAACACGAAAGCCATCGCTAAAGTAATCGGTAGATACCACAAATAAATCTTCTGATGAATCTATTATGCTGTCGCCTTTTCTAAAGCTTGGTGCTACCTCATTACCACTTTCATCTCTTAATATTACGCCTTGTGAATCGTATGCATTTGGATCATCGGATGAATACTCAGAACTGCTATTAGTATACGATGAGTACACGCTCCAGCTTGGTGTTAACATATAGCTTGCTGCAAGCTCGAGCCCATTTGAGTCAATGCCTCCTACATTTACGTACGAGCCATTTGTACCAATCGTGTAATCAATGCCGTCTGTGCCACTACCAGGCGCAATAAAGGTAATGCGGTTATCAAACTTAACACTGTAAGCCGTTGCTGTAAGGGTTAATCTGTCGGCTTGGTAACGTACACCAAAGTCGATATTGTCGGCAGTTTCTGGCTCTATGTTTGTAAGCGTTGAGCTGTCTCGCTCAAGCACACCGTCTTTTATTGCGGAAAAATTCTCGCTGTAACTGGCAAATAATTCTGTGCTGTTATTTAGCTGATACAATACACCCCCGCTAAATAACACGTCTGAGTCGCTATCTACTTTATCTGATCTTTCGTTAGCAAAGTGGTCGTACTTTTGTAATTCAACTAAATATTGTTTTGCACCAATATTTAATGTTAAGTCACCAAAATTAATCGAGTCTTGTAGGTACCATTTGAATGTATCGGTATCAAAAGTGTTTTTGTATTGTGTCCAGTAAGGTGTGCTATCAAAGTGATGATAAATACGCGCGTCAATTACTTTGTGCCAATCACGCGACTCGTCACGCTCGCTTTGCTCATACCAAAAGCCCGCTTCGATATCGTGATCACCAAATGTAGCTTGGTAATTTGCCGTTACACCTAAGCGATCTTTGTTGTAATGCGTATGGCGGTAAGACATAACCGGCGTTGCTGTTGCATCGTAACACGCAGGATTTAAACCAGGACCCGACTCCCATGGCCAGCTCAAACTTTGCGTACAATCGGCATTTGGTGCAAGCGGGTTGCCTTCACTATCAGCAAAACCATAAGAGCCTGCATTAGTGCCACCCTCGGTTGTTGGGTTGCCATTTTCATCAACCGGCGTTGTTAAATAAGGTGGGATCCAATCGCCGCGACCTGAATTTTTATGATAATAAGGACTAACGGTTAATAATGAAGTTGGCGAAATCGCGTATTCAAATTTTAAATAGCCTAAGGTATTTTCACGAAGCGTTCCCCAACCTTCTGCAAACATTTGGTCAAAGTGCGGAACTCCCGTCCAATTCCATGTTAGCTGATCCCAATCGGGTGTTTGTTCAAACTGCTCAAGGCTTACGCTGTTATAGTTTGTCTCGCTTACATCATCGTAAGATAAACGACCAGTAAGTGTTAAATCGTCAAAATTAGATACAAACTTAAGCTCTGCGTGTTGGTTGTCTTTACCGCCATTACTGCCAGAACCAATCCAGCGGCTTGTATCTGTTTGCGAGTAACTTACATACGCTTGTGTGTTATCAAAAACAGTGCCTGTTTCGTGTTTAAAGTAATAACGCGTGGCATCGTGGCTGCCTGATGTATAAGCAAAGGTAGTGCCTTTTTCAAGGCTTGGGTCTTTACTTACAAAGTTAAATGTCCCGCCTAGTGCTTCAAGTGAAGCCGACTTAATATCAGAGGTACCTTGACCTACTTCTACCGTTGCTAAATTTTCACTCTCCAAGTAACGGTTAGCTTTAGCACCACCGCCGTAATTAGAGCCACCATTGGGAATGCCATCAACGGTCATACCTAATTGTTGTTGGTTTCCATCAATACTAAAACCACGCATGGTGATTGTAGTAGACCAATCGTCGCCACCAAATGCATCACCTTCGTTTATGCTAATACCTGGTAAATTATCAATAACCGATAATATGCTCGATACCGAACTTTGTTGCTCAAGCATTGCAGGCTCAATAACATTGTTAGCGTAGCTTGTTGGTTTAGCAACCACTGTTACTTCTTCTATGGTGTTGTCGTTAGCATGAACAGATGTTGATACAGCCATGGCAATAGCCATGCTCAAAAGCGATTTGTTTTTTAAAGCGTACATTGTTGTCCCGTTTGATTTTAATTATGAAATATGAAAACGCGGACAGTATGAATTTTAAATATGACAACGAGGATGAACTTTATTTACATAAAAATTAAACAAATATGGAAGATTTATGGCGGGAATATGTACAAAAAAAGACACCCAAAGGTTTAACTTTGGGTGTCTTAATTATTTTCTAGAACTTATTACAAATAGTAATTTATTTCAATTGTGCAAGCATTTCATCGCTGTATGGTACTAACTCTTCACCGTTTGCAATTTTGCTAATGTAATCTGGGTTTGCAATAAGTGGACGACCAATAGCGATTAAGTCAAACTTAGCATCGTTAATAGCTTCTTTTGCTGACTCAAAACTATAACTACCTACGCCTACTAATGTACCTTTGTAGCCTGCTCGTAAAAATTCAGAGATGCTTTTGCCTTCAAGCGAGTCAAAGCGCATGCTGTCGTCAAAAATACCGCCGTGTAAGTACGCTAATTCTCTGCTTTCAAGTTCTGTTAATAAGTAATCAAATACCGCTTTATCGCGGCTATCTTCGCTCATATTAAAGTAAGCACCCGGTGTTAATCTAAGTGCAGTACGATCACTGCCCACAGCAGCAATAACCGCATCGGTTACTTCTAGTGCAAAACGCGACATGTTTTCAGGCGTTTGACCATATTCGTCGCTGCGTGTATTTGCAGCGTAATGTAAAAATTGGTCAACTAAATAACCGTTAGCACCGTGAATCTCTACCCCATCAAAGCCCGCTTCAATTGCGTTTTCAGCAGCTTTTGCGAAATCAGCAACTAGACTTTTAATATCATCAGTAGTGGCTGCTTTTGGTGTGATGTATGTAAGCTCACGCATACGAGGGACAGAGCCTTCAACGCCAATTGCTGATGGAGCAAGTACATCGCCATCAAAAAAGTGAGGGTGTGCAACACGGCCAACATGCCAAAGCTGTGCAAACATTTTGCCGCCATTAGCGTGCACAGCGTCAGTTACTTTTTTCCAACCTTGAATTTGCTCGCTGGTAAATAAACCCGGAGTATTTGGGTAACCTTGTCCATCTGGACGAATAATAGTTGCTTCACTAATAATTAAACCGGTTTCGGCACGGCGAGCATAATATTCAACCATATCTTGTGTTGGCACTAAGTTATCGTCAGCCATACAACGCGTTAATGGCGCCATAAGTACGCGGTTTTTAAGCTCAATCGTGTTATTTAATTTAAACGGAGCAAGTAGATCAGTTGTCATTTTTCAATCCTTCATTAAGTATATGCTTACTACAATGTGGCCTTTTTACAAACATTCAAGCTTATTTTTGAATGATCGCTCAAATTAGTGAGAAATTAGTGAGAAATTAGTGAGAAATTATACTGATCAATCTACAAATTAGATCTGCATTGCTGAAATTAAATAGCAACTTTTCAACACTCTGTCATATAACTCGATATACTTGTGTGCATATAATTTAGATATAGTAATTAAAAGTGAGCTAATTATGACAACGCCAAATTTAAGCGAAGAACACGCAGTAATTTTAGGACTTGGAGCAAAAAAACGCCTAGCCTATATGTTCGAAACCGTACAACAGTTCAAGCAAGTATGGATTTTAAACGATGATGATGGCTGCGTTATGCTTGCCAACGAAGATGACGACTGTGTGCCAGTTTGGCCAACTCGTGAATTTGCAGAAGCATGGGCAACTGGCGAATGGGCTGGCTGCAGCGCTAAAGCGATCCCACTTGCTGACTGGTTTAGTCGCTGGACACCGGGTCTTGAGGAAGATGACTTACTTATTGCTGCCTTCCCTACAGAGGAAGATGATGGCACGATATTGTTTTCAGATGAGTTTGAAAAACAATTAAAAGCGCCAAAGCAAAAATATTAAGGTTCAAAGCCTAAATACTCAGAGTTCTAAAATTTATAAACGCGGCACTTAATTTAGTAGCCGCGTTTTTATTGGCAATATCTAAAATTCAAATAAGCCTGTGTAATTGCATCTGGATTTTCTACTTGCGGATAATGCCCAAGCTCTACAAACTCTTGTACGCGCGCATTGGGAATAAGCTTTTTATAATGCTCAATCATATGCTTACCAGAGATGGGGTCTTCTGCACCTGCTATAAACGTAAGTGGTATATTGCTATTTATGATGGCACCAACCCAGCGTGCTCGGTTTTGCTGCCTCTGCTTTATATAACTAATGAGTTTGGGCATTACGGCTAAGCCATCTTTATAAATTAGCAGCTCCCAAAGTGTGTCTACCACTTGTTTTGAAGGCGGTGTACTTTTACCAAAAATAGTAAGTAGATTATTGGCAAATTTTTGTTTATTCATTAATTTTGGCACTATCCAACCTAGCTTTGAAAGTAAAAGCTTTTGTATAAATAAGGGTTTATGCACCTCAGGAAATAACCCACCATTTAAAAAGCACACACTGTTTATTTTAAAGTCACTTTGGCTAACGACTTGCCTTGCTAATAACTCTTGAGCCACAGTATCGCCATAGTCATGAGCTAAAATATGTATATCATTAATATTTAACGTTTTTAAAAATTGAGTATATAAGTCGGCTTGTTCAGTAATTTTATAGCCTGCATTTTTAGGTTTATCTGACAAACCAAAACCTAGCATATCGAGTGTAATTACAAAATAATGTTCACTAAGGGTTTGCCACATACCTTCCCAGTCCCAACTAGCACTTGGAAAGCCATGTATTAAAAGCAGCGCAGGCTTAGTTATATCACCAGCTGTTTTAGTAAAAATTTGATGGCCACTAATTTGAGTAAATTGACCCTGTGATTGCCACTGTTGAAGAGAAAACATATATTAGCTTAATTTTTATTATTGATTTGTTAGTTTTATCATAAAGATAATGAAAAAAGGAAACAAAACCAATGCATAAAATTTGCATTGGCTTATTAAAAGTCATGTTAAAATTTAATAGTGTAATCTACATAAACTCGATGGTCAGCTCTATCGCCTTTAACACCATCAACACTGCCTGATTTTTCGGTTGTATAATCTACAAATAACCAACGTAAGCTCAAGCCTTTTATTTTCTCAACTTTATAGCGAGTATCTACAGCCCAATATTTTTCGTCGGCTGTACCACCTAACTTACCCAATGCAGAGTTTTCAGCATCGCTGCCGTCTGTGTAGTAAAATTTAGTTGTTAAGCCAGGCGATACTGCTTTCAAATCAATTCCTAAACGAGCTTGCCATGATGTTTCATTTTGGTTTGTTAAATCGGCACCAATTAATGAGCGAGTTGGAAATGGGTTTGTACCATGGTCGCCACTGAAATTATCTTCAATCCAAGCATCACTTACTTTAGTAAATGCCGCACCTACACTCCAAATATCTTTTTTCCAATCAGCATCTAGGTAATAGGCAAATCCATCGTTTTCACTTTTAGTTAAACCTGTTAATGCACCAGATGTATCTTCATCATCTAAATCTCCGCCCTCTGCGCCTGTTACAAATAAATCACCATCATCTTGTGAGGTAAATATGCCAGTTGAAAGGGTTAACTTACTTTGCTCAAGCTTAATGTCGTAACTGATTTTTAATCCGATTTTACTTAAATAATTGTGCGAATTTAAATATTCAGCCTCTAATATTAGATTGTCTTTTTTATGCGTAGCACCTACGCCCCAAATTACGCTAATAGCACCAGTTGCCGATTGATCGGTAGAAAAGTCTTCCCATCTATCATCGTGTCGACGGCTCCATTTATCGTAAACGTAACCGTATAATTTAGTGTTACCAATTTTGTAATCGCCAAAAACGCCTCTAAAAGTATTAGGAATAGCCCGACTCCCAGAGCTTTTAAGCAACATACTTTTGGTTTTTTGCCCACCTACTTTAACGTGACCGTTGTTGCCCAATTTAAAATCTAAAAAATATTGTCCAAATTTAGAAAAGCTATCGTCAACTCCACCGCTCTCATTACCTGCTGGCAAAATATTACCTGCGGCTGAACCCGTAGAATTAATATCCATCACGGTGTAAGTCGATACACCCACACTCACTAAATCGTTTATATAACCCGATGTGTAATTGAGCTCTATACCTTGAGCAAAAGTTGAATCGTCACTTGCGTCGTTATCGTAGTCACGGTCAAAATAAATTGATCTAAGTTTTATATTAAATTCATCTTGTTCTGTCAGCCCATTAACAGCGGCATACGAAGGAATAGAAATACATGTTAATACTGCGCCTGTTGCCGCAAGTAATTTAGATACTCGGTGAGCCATAGTTATCTCCGTTACCTTGTTTTGTTTAAGTTTTAACTGTGCAGTGCATAGCAGCGTGTATTTTTTCGACCTACACGGTAACCATGTCATAAGGTAATTACATTTTAAGTAATCACGTTTTCTTTCACGCTACTAAAATATAGAACAATATAAGTTTTTAATGTTTTAATTTTCATATTATAAAATATTAAGTGTTTGTTTTGTTTCGGATGAATTATAAAAGTAAGGTGAGCATTGTCTCTTGCTCGCTCGTACCTATACCGATAGTTCCCTTTAAAAGCGTCATAATATTGGTTAAATTTTACTTTATTTAAACTTAACAAAGTAAAGTTATAAGCAAAAACTAAAAGCTATCCGTTGTTTTTTGAGCACCTAATATTCACTAAAAAATCGATAAATATAAAAATCATCACCTTTAGCTAATACTTTTGTTGTTCGCTATAAAGTAGCAAAAAACATAAAAATTATTATATTTATATACATGTTCGTCTTATCTTGGTGAGTAAAATCAACTTTTTATATTACATCCACTCTAAACCTTTATAAAATATATATATTCTAATTAATAACAAAGTTGTATCCTGAATAATAAGTGCTATATTTATTTCGATGATAAAACAGATATACTGTCAGTATATTAATAATAAAGGATGAGTTAATGTTTTCAGGACGACCGGTTAGTAAAAGGTTATTAATCTCGGTGCTTACTCATGCTATTTTTTTCATCAGTGGTATTGTATTAACTTACTTTGCCCACGCTGCGCATCAAGATGCTGTTAATAACAAAATAAATGAAGCCCTCAACAACCGCCTTTCTTCACTCTCAACAGGCGTTACTAGCAGATTCGCCTTATATAAATATGGGCTATACGGTTTAAAAGGATTTATACACGGCATTGGCGTTAATAATTTAAGCTACCAAACAATTTCTAATTACTCTAACAGTCGCAACTACGCCCAAGAATTCCCTGGAGCAAATGGTATTGGCTTTATAAGAAAAGTGAATGCCGAAAACTTAGCTCAATTCTTAAAAACTGCAAAATCCGATCGACCTAACCAAATATTCAAACTAAATAAACTAGCTAACGAAAGTGATGAGCACTTTATTATTCAGTACATATTTCCTGAGCAAAGTAATTCACGGGCTCTAGGGCTCGATATTGCATCGGAAAGTACACGTAAAAAAGCAGCATTAAATTCTGCAATTAATAACCAAGTTCAATTATCGGCGCCTATTACGTTAATCCAAGCGGATAACAAATCGCAACAAGGCTTTTTAATTTTACTACCAGTTTATAAAAATATTAGTATTCCAACTGATAAAACCCAGCGTTTAGAGCAATTAATTGGATGGACTTACTCCCCTTTATTAATAAACAATATTTTAGACTCTCTTTCCCAAGCTGATGAAAATAAGCTAGTCATTAGCGACATAGGTAACAACGTTAAAACTGACTTTTTTAGCTACGGCATTAAAAGCAACTCGGCTGATTATCAGTTAAATAAAGTAATTAAAGTGATGGGAAGAACATGGGAAATCACACTTAGTGCTTCAGACACATTTATTGAATCACTACACTTACCGAGTAAATATCAAGCTATTGTCAATGGTGTTTTTTATACCCTTATTTGTATGTTGATAACTTTAATAATTCAGCTGTTTTTTTACCGTAGAGCACAAAGAACACAGCGAAGAATTATCAAAGCTAAACAAAATAAGCATATGCTGCAGCAAACAAATTTAAAATTAGAAAAAGAAGTAAAATTACGCACTAAAGAAATTGCCGATATAAGTATGCTTCAACAAAGTATTTTAAACAGTGCCAGTTACTCTATTATTGCGACCGACATAAATGGCTTAATTACTTTGTTTAATCCCGCCTCTGAGAAGTTATTAGGCTATAAAGCGCAAGACGTTATTGGAATTGAAAACCCGGGTATTTTTCATTTAAAAGAAGAAATTATAAAAAAAGCCAAACAGCTTAGTGCAGAGTTAAATGAACCTGTTTTCCCTGGTTTTGAAGTGTTTATCTTAAAAGCAACTTCTACAGAGCCTGATATCAATCAGTGGACATACATTTCTTCTACAGGCGAGCACATACAAGTTAATATAAGTGTTACCTCTTTATTAAATAACGAAAATGAAATTGTTGGCTATTTGGGTGTAGCATACGATTTGACCGAACAAATTAATCACGAACAAGCTCTCGGACATGCTAAAGAATTAGCTGAACAGGCATCACAAGCTAAATCTGAATTTTTAGCAAATATGAGTCACGAAATACGCACACCTATGAATGGCATACTAGGTACATTACAGTTACTGCAAGAGCAGCCATTGAATGAAAAATCAAAAGAGTATTTAAAAAAATCACTTTATTCGACCCGCTCACTCACCACTATTATTAATGATATCCTCGACTTTTCTAAAATTGAAGCTGGGAAGCTTTCATTAGAATATAAATCATTCGACCTTTTTGAGCTTATTCACCACTTAGAGTCTGATCTTGGCCTGCAAGCCAGTGATAAAAATATATATCTCAAATTTATAATTAATATTGAGCATAAGTATTGGGTAGGCGACCCCGTTAGACTCAGACAGATATTTTTAAACCTAATATCTAATGCGATTAAGTTTACGTCGCAAGGTGGCGTTACAGTAACGTTTAGGCTAACCGACGAAAATAAAATATGTTGTTGTATATCAGACACCGGAATTGGAATTTCTGAGCAGGCTATAGAGCGATTGTTTGAGCGCTTTGAACAAGCAGAGCAATCAACTACGCGTGAATATGGCGGTACAGGTCTTGGCTTACCTATTACTAAATCACTAATAGGTTTAATGAATGGCGAAATTAAAGTAACAAGCCAATTAGATTCAGGTAGTCAGTTTTATGTGTACTTACCATTAAAACAAGCACAGATTGATGAAAGCACATTAATAACAAAAAATGTTGAGCTTCCTGACCTATCTGGAAAAACTATTTTATTAGCTGAAGATAATAAAATAAATCAGCTTGTTGCATCTGCGATGCTTGAGCCTACAAAAGCCACCATTATTATTGCCAACAATGGGTTAGAAGCAATCTCATTATACGAGTCACACAAGCCAGACATTATTTTTATGGACATTCAAATGCCTAAAATGGATGGTCTTCAGGCATGTAAAAAAATTAAGGCGCTTAATAACGAACAAATTGTTATCGCGTTAACCGCTAATGTTTTTACAGAGCAAAAAGAAATATACAGGCAGTTATTTGATGGTTACGTTTCTAAGCCAATTGAAAAACATGAGCTTGTAAGCATGTTATCAACACTCTATTTAGTTAATAGTTAGTCATTGCGAAGGCATTAAAAAACCCAGTTACTAATACCTTTCGATATTAGTAACTGGGTTCTAAGAATAATGGTGGAGGGAGAGGGATTCGAACCCTCGTTAGGGATAAACCTAAACACACTTTCCAGGCGTGCGCCTTCAGCCACTCAGCCATCCCTCCACAGTGCTGCAATTGTGTAATGCAACAGCGCGCTATAGTATGAAATAGACCCTTAAGGTGCAAGGCATTTTTAAATATGAGCCTTTAAATGCTTACTTATCAAGCAATAGCTTATCTATAGGCACAAAAAACGGCTAAATCTAAGACCTAACCGTTTTAATTTATACTTTTAAAATTACTTAGCCATGCTCGCAGTAAATTCAAGCATGCGATTAAGTGACTTAAGTGCGCCTTCGCGTAAATCCATATCAACGAATACTTCTTTACCTTTAGGGCTTATGAGGGCTTCCTCAATCGCTTTTAAGCCATTCATTGCCATCCAAGGGCAATGTGCGCAACTTTTACATGAAGCGCCCTCACCTGCCGTTGGAGCCGCAAAAAACTCTTTATCTGGACATAGTTGCTGCATTTTATAAAAGATGCCGCGATCGGTTGCTACAATAAACTTTTTATTGTCCATTGTTTGAGCTGCTTTGATCAATTGGCTTGTAGATCCAACCGAATCGGCAAGTGCAACTATTTCTGCTGGTGACTCAGGATGAACTAATACGCCTGCATCTGGGTGCAGTGCTTTCATATCTTTTAAGGCTTTAGTTTTAAATTCATCATGTACGATACATGCACCATTCCACATAAGCATATCAGCACCGGTATTTTTTTGAATATAACTACCAAGGTGCTTATCTGGGCCCCAAATAATTTTTTCGCCTTGCTCATCAAGGTGCTCTACTATTTCAAGTGCACATGATGAGGTTACAATCCAATCTGCACGCGCCTTAACTGCGGTAGAGGTGTTTGCATACACAACCACTTTACGGTCAGGGTGCTCATCACAAAACGCTGAGAACTCGTCTATCGGGCAACCAATATCTAACGAACACGTCGCTTCAAGCGTTGGCATAACAACCGTTTTATTTGGCGTTAAAATTTTGGCTGTTTCGCCCATAAATTTCACGCCCGCGACGATGATCATATCTGCATCGTGACGTGCACCAAAACGTGCCATTTCTAGCGAATCGGCAACGCAGCCGCCGGTTTCTTCTGCAAGTGCTTGAATTTCAGGATCGGTATAATAATGTGCAACAAGTACTGCATTTTTATCTTTTAGTAATTGTTTTATACGCGCTTTATATTCGCCTTGCTCGTCATTTGTTAACGGTGCTGGCTTAGGGGGGAAAATATAACCTTCAGGCATAATAGTTTGAGCTAGACTCATGTTCTCGACCACTTATCTACAGTGCATTAATTAGGGCGAATTATACGAGAATATAAACATAAATAACAGCAAACTAGTTAAGCTGTTTATAAAAAATAGAATGGGAATTTAAAAAAGAATATAAAGGAAAGTATTAGAGAGTGGTGGGTCATGATGGATTTGAACCATCGACCAATTGATTAAAAGTCAACTGCTCTACCAACTGAGCTAATGACCCGCTCTAATATAAATCTGCTTTGTAAAAAGCTGCGTAAATCCGCCGATTAAAACTTTCATAGAATGGTGGGTTATGATGGATTTGAACCATCGACCAATTGATTAAAAGTCAACTGCTCTACCAACTGAGCTAATAACCCGTTCCAGTTGCTAACTTATTTCTAAGTTAAAGCCTGCGTAAATCCGCCGATTGATGCCAAACATTATTCACAAGGAATAAAGAATGGTGGGTCATGATGGATTTGAACCATCGACCAATTGATTAAAAGTCAACTGCTCTACCAACTGAGCTAATGACCCGCTCTGATGCGCTTATTCATTTTGAATAAACTTACGTAAATCCGCCGATTAAAACAACTCAAAGAATGGTGGGTTATGATGGATTTGAACCATCGACCAATTGATTAAAAGTCAACTGCTCTACCAACTGAGCTAATAACCCGCTCTTTTTGTCGCATTTCGAGTGGGGTAACCATTCGTTTGCTGCGGGCGCTTATAATACTTATTTATAAAATGAGTGCAACCGAAATTGTCTCTTTTTTTAAGTTTTTATGTCTAGATGCACAAAATTAAACCGTTTGTGCTCAAACTACATGCAAATCCAAGATTCTTCGAGAGTTTCCATGTAGTTTGCTCGCCCTAACTAGAAATTTAATCGCTAGTGAACTTTAGTTTCCTAAACGATCAGTTGCTAGTTTTGCAGCGGTTGTACTTGGGTATTGATTGATAAGATCGCTCAATATTTTTTGCGCTTGCGCCGCTGAACCTTGATCTTGTAAAAGTGTGCCTAACTTTAGCATCGCATCTGGGCGTTTATTAGAATTTGGAAATTCGTTCACAACGACTTTAAAGTGCTCTACTGCTTTTACACCATCATTTTTAATAGTAAGCAACTGCCCTAACCAATAATGCGCATTAGACGCATAGACAGAGTTTGGGTAGGTAGTTAAAAACGTTTGAAATTCAGGAATCGCTTGGTCATAGCGTTTATCTTTCATTATTAACGCGACAGCGCGCTCATAGGCTTCATTTTCAGATAAGTCACTGCTATAGGTCTGTGCATTGCTTTGTTGCGTGTAATCAGTTGCGGGAGCTGCTGCTGGCTGTGTATAAGCCTGGCTCACGCGGTTTTCAATTTCTTGATATAACTCACGCTGGCGCTGCAGTACTTTTTCAAGCTTGTAGCTTTGCTCTTCGGTTACACCGCGAATTTGACTTACTTCGTCTTGCAACAAATTAAGCTGTTGCTGTAACTCTACTTGTAAAAAGTTACGCGACTGCATCATATTTTCAAGCGACGCTAATCGCTTCTCAATACTTGATTGTGAACTTGCAGCTTCTGAAACAGGAGCGGGAGCAGCCATTAACTGGGTGCTCCCGCTCAATATCATGGCTGCCAAAATAATTTTCGGCTTCATAATATCTCTTATCTTAGTAAACTAGTACCGCACGGCGGTTTTTAGCGAAAGCTGATTCAGTGCGAGACTTAACCATTGGCTTCTCTTCACCGTAGCTTACCACTGACATTTGGCTAGCTGAAACACCTAAACTTAATAGGTATTTTTCAACTGCTTGTCCACGGTGCTCACCTAGTGCAATATTGTACTCTGGAGTACCGCGCTCATCTGCGTGGCCTTCAATTAGTACTTTAACAGATGAGTTTTGAACTAAAAACTCAGCATGTGCACGAAGTAAGTCTGCGTACTTGCTTTCAACTGTTGCAGTATCAAAATCGAAGTAGATTACTTGCTCTTGACGAAGTGCTTCGTACTTTTGACGAAGTTGCTCTTCTGCTTGTTGTTCTGGAGAAATTGTCGCTACTTCAACCGTATCAGTATTCATTGATTGCTCAACAACACCTTGGTTTGATTGGTTTGCAGCACCTTCGTCAATATCTGAAGATGAGCTACAAGCTGCTAATGCCATTACTGGCACAGCAATTAGCAGGCCTTTAAGTATTTTGTTAAGTTGCATTGAGTAGATTCCTATTTTGAGTAAACCAGTAATATTACTGTAAGTATGGCGACCAAGCTGGTGCCTTTACTTGTCCGTCTAGCACAGGTAACCGTGCTTTAAAGCGGCCGTCCATCGATACTAGCGCAAGTACCTGTTTATTATTATGAAGCGTGCTATATATAATCATCGAACCATTTGGCGCTATGCTCGGTGATTCATCTAGGCGTGTTCTTGTTAATACTTGAAACGCACCTGTAGCCAGCTCTTTCTTAGCAAGATGGTACTGCCCGTTGGTACGGTTAACCATCACTAATTCTTTTCCATCTGGTGATATAGAACCCGCAAGGTTCATATCGCCATCAAAGGTAAGTCGTTGTGACCTGCCTGTTTTTAAATTTAACTTATAAATCTGAGCATTACCACCCCTTTCAGATGTAAATACTATATCTTGACCATTTGGATGCCACGATGGTTCAGTATCTATGCTGCGGTGATTTGTTAAGCGTGTTTCTTTACGTGTAGCTAAGTCAAGCATATAAATCTCTGTTGCACCCGTTTTATCCTTAGAAAGCACTAAAAGTAGCTTTTTACCATCTGGCGAAAACTGAGGCGCACCATTAATACCACGGTAACTTGCTATTATTTCGCGTTTACCTGTGTAAATGTCTTGAATGTAAATTTGGCTTTGACGATTTTCAAACGTTACATACGCTAGTTTAGTGCCATCTGGTGACCATGCTGGCGACATTAACGGCTCTTTTGAGCGAAGTAATACCTGCTCATTAAAACCATCGTAATCGGCAACAACCAACTGATAAGGCTTAGGGTCATTATCACGTACTATTACATAGGCAATTTTAGTTAAAAATGCGCCTTTTTCACCAGTCAATCTTTCATAAATAACGTCACTGATTCGATGAGAGTAACGGCGAAAACCACTTTCACCAATAACACTTTCACGCGCTTCCAAAATATGATCTTGGCTTTTAACTAGCTTACCATTACTCATCATTTGTGTGTTGCCACCGGTAATTTGGCCGCGGATCACGTCAACTAACTCATAACGCACTAAGTAACGCCCATCAGTTTGCTGCTCAACTTCGCCCACTAATATCGCTTCCACACCTTTATTAACCCAAGATGCGTAATCAATTTCGCTATCTTTGGTTGGCTGTTGTGGCATTTGCGCTACATCTACAGGTTTAAATTTACCACTGCGCATTAAATCGGCAGCAATAACACTGCTTAATTTTTCAGGGATTGGGCCAACACCTTGGTACTTAAAAGGTACTATAGCAATGGGCCTTGCACCGTCTACACCCTCAGTTATTACAATTTCAAGTGCTGCATTAGCAACACCCACAAACCCAAACAGTAAAACTAAACAGGCTATTTTTATTTTGTTGAACATATCATTCCTTTAAAATTCTGGCTTGATTGTTAAATTAATATTCTTAAGTTGTTCGAATACGTCTTTATCTTTAGATACCGGTAATGTGTCGGCCATGCGCACTGCTCTTAATGCAGCTTCACATACCAACTTATCGCCACCTAATGATTTAACTTGCGTTACTAAACCATTAAAACCTAAACGAATATTTACTCGGCACTGTTGGTTTTTCATTTTTTCATCAATCAATAAGTTTTGCTGAATACGCGCCATAATTAATGCACGGTACTTATCAACTTCGCTTACCACTTGTTGTTGACGTATTTTACTACGGGCAGCCTGCTCTTTGGCAAGTTGCTCTTGTAACATTTGCTCTTGCATTGCTTGCTGGCGTTTACGTTCTGCCTCGGCTGCACGCTCTTTTGCTTCCTCTTCACGTTTTTTACGTTCAGCTTCTGCTTTTTTAAGTGCGTCTTCTTCGGTTTTACGCTTATCAGCAGCAGCTTTTGCTGCACTTTCAGCTTCTTGCTTTTGCTTTTCAGCTTGCTTAGCTTTAGCGCGCTCTTTTTGCTCAATGGCACGTGCTTTTTTAGCTTGCGCTTGCGCCTCGGCTGTTTCTTTTTCTTTAGCTTTACGTTCTTGCTCTAGCTTTTTAATATGCCTAGATTCAGATTCGCGTTGCTTACGTGCATTGGCCGCTCTGCGTTCTAAATCGCGGATACGTTTGTCTTCAGCACTTTTTTTATCTTTTTCTTTCTTTTGAAGTTCAGCAATTTTTTGCTCAACTTGTTTTTGATCAACTGTAACGGCTGATACTGCTTTATCTGGCGTAGGTATAGCCGAATTAAGCGTTACTTCCATTACTTTAGGTGCTGGCGGATGAATGTTTGCAGACGCATACAAAAAACCACCAATTCCTAAATGAAGTACTATCGATTTTACTACTGAACTATTCATACAGCTACTTCCCCTCAAAGGATTCAGTCATTAATCCTACTGATGGTACGCCTGCATTTTTCAAAAAATCCATTAGTAATAATACTTCTTGATACGACACCTTACCCGAGCCTTTAATCATAACTGGCACGTCAGGGTTTTTCATTAACTGTAATTTTATAACCGCAGCAACATCAAGTGCTTCCATAGGCTCTTCAGGATCAGTACCTACGCTTACATAATATTTACCCTCTGCATCAATTGAAGCAATAATGGGAGGAGTATCTTTAGTATCAACTAAATCAGACTCTTCCATTTTAGGTAAATCAACTTTTACACCGTGTGTAATAAGCGGTGCTGTTGCCATAAATATAATAAGTAATACCAACATTACATCAATGTAAGGTACTACATTAATTTCTGCGACCGGACGGCGCTTTTTACGCTGATACATTCGCTTGTGCCTCTATTTGTGTAGCTGCTTGACGGTGTAAAATATTAGCAAACTCTTCCATAAAGTTAATATAGTGAGACTCAAGCTTTTCAACACTGTTTGAAAAGCGGTTATAAGCAATAACGGCCGGAATTGCCGCGAATAAACCCATAGCAGTCGCAATAAGTGCCTCTGCTATACCGGGTGCTACCATTTGTAATGTAGCTTGCTTAACTTCACCTAGTGCAATAAAGGCATTCATAATACCCCACACTGTACCAAACAAACCGATGTATGGACTAATAGAACCTACCGTTGCTAAAAACGATAAGCTAGATTCAATTTTTTCAATTTCACGAGAAAGCGCAACACGCATAGAACGATGCGTCCCTTCCATAACAATACTCGCACTTTGAAATGTATTCTTTTTATGACGAGCAAATTCTTTAAAGCCTGAAGTAAATAAAGCTTCAATACCTTGAGACTGACCGCTGCGTGACGATATTTCGTTATACAATTTACTTAAGTCGATACCCGACCAAAACTTTTGCTCAAATTTCTTAGCATTTGATAGTGCATCTGATATTGCTTTTTTACGCTGAAATATAATTGTCCACGACATTACAGACATGGCAACTAGCCCTAACATCACTAACTGAACAAGCAAGCTTGCTTCTAAAATTAGATCTAAAAAATTAAGCCCTGATCCCACGTTAAACTCCTAAGTAATTTCAAAATACGGTTAATTTGTGTAAATATGACCGTTTATACGGTCAAAAGTTGCATCTAGTGTATCTAGTCCATTTCAAGCTGACAACGGTATTGCTATGAATAGGCAACAAAAAACGTTAAAAAACAGCTTTAGTTGGCATTTCCCTTTGCCTCAGTATTTTATTTAATCTTTTAAATAAACTCGCTAACTATAAATATGCGTAAATATACAAGTAAAACGTCATAAAATGCGCCGTTTATTCAAAATAAGAGCATAAACACTCAAAACCTATAAGCCTTACCTTCACGTAATAGTAAAACTAATACCGAGTCACATCAAAAGAAATTACTTAAACTATAAATTTCATTAACTTATAAATTTAACGATTAATTAACGCGCAAGATTCAAACAACAATAAAATTCACCGAATTAGTTTTTCTAATCTGAAAATACAAATTTTCTAGTTTGAACAAAAAAGTAAACTTACGTATTATTCTCCCATACCGAGCTAGCGCACTGAATGAGATAGTTTCATTAAGCCAAGTTCTTAGTAATAGGATATTTTATCGTATTACATTGTTTTACTCTTTCTGGATAAAACCAAATTTAGTAAAACGTAGTTCCCTGGATTACTTCCTTCAACTTGTTGTTTGCCCGCATTTTTTGCGGGCTTTTTTTTGCCTGCAATTTAGTGCGCTACATATTTTATACCAACCTGCATAAATCTTTGATCAATTTAACGTCGTTAAAAATTTTTTATTTAGAACAACTAGATACAAAAACTTTTGCCTAGTTCTAGCGTAATTTTCTTAACGTTAAGTAGACCCCATATATAAGCAGATTGGTATTATTTATAAACTAATAATTGCCCTACCTATTTTACAATAAGTAATTCGGTTACTAGTTTGAATGGTACGCAGGATAGCTTCGCGAGTCTTAACGCCCTGTGAATTAACAGTTAACCATAAAGCGCATAAATTTTTAAGTAACACTTGCAACAGTGTGCTGAGGTTTTAGGTGAAATGCCAGCCTGTATAAATATTTGAAAGAAAGCGATACTAAGTCAATTACCTGCTGTGCAATAAACCACAGCAAGTAAAGTATATAGGCTAGTCTTTTTTAGGAAGTAAACCAAAGTGATGGTATGCGCTGTCTGACACTATTCGCCCACGTGGTGTGCGCTGAATAAATCCTTGCTGAATTAAAAACGGCTCTATTACATCTTCTATTGTTTCACGCTCTTCACCAATAGCTGCAGCTACATTGTCGAGCCCTACTGGGCCGCCCATAAATTTTTCAATTATGGCGAGTAAATATTTGCGATCCATATAATCAAAACCACTTTTATCTACGTCAATCATATCAAGCGCTTGCTTAGCTACTTCGGCATTTACTGTACCGTCAGATTTTACCTGTGTGTAATCGCGTACACGGCGTAATAAACGGTTTGCAATACGTGGTGTACCACGTGAACGTTGTGCAATTTCGGTTGCGCCGTCGTCACACATTTCTAAACCAAGATAATGTGCAGAGCGCCCTACTATGTGCGACAAATCTTCTACAGAATAAAACTCTAATCGCTGCACAATACCAAAACGGTCACGTAGTGGCGATGTAAGTGAGCCTGCTCGCGTAGTGGCACCAATAAGCGTAAATGCAGGTAAGTCTAATTTAATAGAACGCGCAGCTGGGCCTTCGCCAATCATTATATCAAGCTGGTAGTCTTCCATTGCTGGATACAGTATTTCTTCAACTTGCGGGCTTAGCCTGTGTATTTCATCAATAAACAGTACATCGCCTTCTTCTAAATTAGTAAGTAACGCAGCTAAATCGCCTGCTTTTTCAAGTACAGGGCCGGATGTTGTTTTAATACTCACGTGTAATTCGTTGGCAACGATATTTGCAAGCGTGGTTTTACCAAGCCCTGGTGGGCCAAATATTAATAAATGATCGAGCGCTTCACCACGGGTTCGAGCAGCTTCAATAAAAATTTCCATTTGCTGCTTAACATGAGGCTGGCCTCTGTAGTCGGCTAAAAGTTTTGGTCTTATTGCACGATCTATAGAGTCTTCATTTGTTTTTTCAGTCGCATCAATTAAGCGATCCGCTTCAATCATGGGTTACTCACAACATTGATTTTAAAGATTCTCTAATAAGAACCTCAGTAGACATATCGGGTTTGCTTATCGATTTTACTGCTTTTTGAGCTTGTGGCAATTTATAACCTAATGCAAGCAGTGCCGATACGGCATCATCGGCTGCGTTATTAGCTATTGTCGCATCGCTCATTGGCTCTATTAATGCGCTGTCGCTAAATGGCGTAAATAAATCATTACCCCAATCTTTTAATCTGTCTTTCATTTCGAGTACTAAACGCTCGGCTGTTTTTTTACCTACACCGGGTAATTTAACTAGCGACGTTGAGTCTTCGTTATTTACACAGCTTACAAATTGCTTTGCCGACATGCCCGATAAAATAGCTAAGCCAAGTTTTGGACCAACGCCATTTGCTTTTAATAGCTCTCTAAACAAGGCGCGTTCAACTTTATTATTAAAACCAAATAATAATTGAGCATCTTCACGCACTACAAAGTGCGTATAAACAATCGCGTTTTCACCAATTTTTGGTAAATCGTAAAAACAGGTCATTGGCATTTGTACTTCGTAACCGACACCACTTACTTCGAGTAATATTTCTGGTGGCTGTTTTTCGACTAAAATACCATTTAAGCGGCCTATCATAGTTATTTCCTTAATCGTCCTCTAACGGTTTTGCTTGCGCTACCCGCTAGTTTAATTAAATTTTGTTCTGAGTGAGCGTGGCAAATCGCAATAGCGAGTGCATCAGCTGCATCGGCCTGTGGCGTACCTGGTAGTTTTAAAATATTTTTTACCATGTGTTGCACTTGAGTTTTATCTGCACCACCGTTACCTACTACTGCTTGCTTAATTTGCCTAGCTGAATATTCAAATACGGGCAAGTCGGCCATTGCAGCGCCTACAATAGCAGCGCCTCTAGCTTGGCCAAGCTTTAAAGCAGAATCGGGGTTATGCGCCATAAATACTTTTTCAATGGCAAAGGTTTCTGGCGAAAACTGCTCAATAAGCTGTGTAATGCCTTGATAGATCATTTTAAGCCTAACCGGAAAAGGATGATCGGCTAACTTAATACAACCACTGCCTAAGTATGTAAATTTAGAACCTTGGTGGGCAACAACGCCATATCCGGTCAAACGTGAACCAGGATCGATCCCTAAAATAATGGCCAAACAGCACTCCATTGTTATTATTTTTAAATTACGCTAATAATGCCAGAGCACTGTATAAATTACCAGTACAAAGAAAAACAAAAATGCCCACGTGTTAGGTGGGTATTTGAAGGAGCATGTTAGTTTAAGCTTACCCTAGGGCACGCACTAATCCTTGGGTATTTTGTTTAAGTGTTCGGGCAATCATTAAATAGCCTAAACCAGCCACAAATACACCGCCAGCTACCGGACCAATAATCCATATATGCGGATGTAACTTACCTGCTAAATCAAACATTTGTTGCTGCACAATTAAAAGCGCTATATCACTAAAAAATGCAGCAACTAAGCCAGCTAAACCGCCGAGTAATAAAAACTCGTACAAGGTCGCGTTTTTAATTAATCGGCTTTTAGCGCCAAGCGTTCGCAGTATTACAATTTCTTGCATACGCTCACCTAAACTAGCTTGCACTTGCGATATAAGTACAAGCGCGCCACACAGCACAACAATTGCAAGTACAAAGCCAATGGCGAGTGATACTTGCGAAATAGTTGTTTGTATTTGCTTAACAAAGTTATCAATATCAATCGCTGTAATAGTAGGGTAAGTACGCAATAACTGGCTAAAATCACGCTTTTGATTTGGGTTTATACGTACCGACGAAATATACGTTGCCGGAAAATCTGCAAGTACATCTGGGCTTAAAATAATAAAAAAGTTAGGTTTAAGCGTGGCCCAATTAACTTTGCGCACACTGGTGATTTTAGCGTCGAATGACTGCGAACCAATTAAAAATGTAAGCGTATCGCCTATCTCAACATCTAAACGCTCAAGCATCGACTCCTCTACTGAGGCTTCAGCCATCGCATTTTCACCAAACCACGTGCCTTGTGTAACTTCATTTTGGTCAGGCACATCTTTAAGCCATGTAAGGTTTAGCTCACGGCCAATACCTGCACGTGCTTCTTCGTCTTTTTTCTCGTTGTCTTGCAGCGATACAGAACGTGCTACCAACTCGCCGTTTACCGCATTTACGCGTCCACGAATAGTGGGATAAAACTCTGATACCTGAATATCTTTTTGTGCTAAATACTCATTAATTGGCTCAAGCTCATTTTGCGTAATATTAACTAAAAACGCATTAGGCGCATCGGCAGGAAGTTGCGATTGCCAATCAGATATCATGTCGTTTTTAAGTACCACTAAAAACAGCAGTAACTTAATCGCTAATGAAAAACTAATTAACTGTACCGCGTTCACATTTGCACGCTTTTGAATAGACGCAATTGCAAGCGACCAACTGTTACCAGGTTTTAAGCCAAGCTTTCGACCGCCACCAAATATTAATTTAGATATCAAAAACAACACACCAATTAGCGCAAGCGTTGAGGCAAACAAAATAAGCGTTATTTTTATGTTGTTACTAAATAACCACATTAATAAAAACACGGTTAGCGCACTCATTCCTAAATGCACACGACTTATTGCCAACTTGTCACCTAAGTTACGGCGCAGCACTCTAAGCGGTGGAATATCAAATAAATCAAATAACGGTTTAATAGAAAACATAACGGCACAAATTACGCCAGTACTTATAGCCACCAGCCAAGGTTTAAAGCCACCTAAAGGTAGCTCTGTGCCCATACTTTTTGATAAGTAACTTGTTGCTATTTCTTGCAAGCCATAACCAATTAACAGCCCAATACTTACCGCCATTGCACATACAAGCAATAAATGGAGCATGTATATTTTACGGATCATTGAACGGCTACCGCCTAGCGTTTTCATCATCGCTACTGGGTCGTATTGGCGTTCACAATAACGTTTTGCTGAAACGGCTATAGCCACTGCGGCTAAAATAATACCTAATAGGCCGGCAAGTAATAAAAAGCTCTCTGCACGGTTTAAACTATTTGAAATAGGTGATTGACGGTCTTTAACGCCGTACCATTGTTGGTTTTCTTTCATTTGTGGTTTAAGCCACTCGTAAAAGCTATTTATATCGGCCTCACTACCTGCATAAAGTTGGCGATAATAAACACGACTACCTGGCTGCACAACTTCGGTTTTTGCCACATCGTCAATATTAATAAGCACGCGGCGGCTGCTCGAAAATACATTAAATGGCGCATCGGGCTCTTCTACAATAACTTTTGAAACATTAAATAATGCAGCACCAAGCTCTACTTGCGCGCCTATATCAATGTTTAAACTGTAAAATACTGATTCACTTAGCCACACATTACCAGGCGTTGGCCCGCTATTAGCAACTTTAGTTTCACCTGTTAAGGTATCTTTAACTTTTAACTGCCCTTTTAGCGGGTACGCATTAGATGCCGCTTTTACTGAGCTAAACTGCATTTCATCATCGGCAAACAACATAGTGTCGAAGTACACCATTTGCGCCGTTTTTAAATTTTGGCTCTGTGCTTGAGTAATAAAAGCAGTGTCGAGAACATGATCGCTTGCAAGTACACGGTCTGCTGCAATAAAAGCACTGCTTTTTTGCGCAATACTTTGCCCTATTCGCTCAGTAACCATAGACAGTGTAAGCACGGTTAAAACAGCAAGGGCAATAGCTGCGCTTATAACTGTTAGCTCACCACGGCGAAATTCTCGCGAAAATAACTTAAGCGCTAACTTAACCCACATTAGCAACGTCCTCTACTTGGCTTTTTACTAGTAAACCCGCCTCTATTTGAATAATGTGCTCACATTTTTGTGCAAGCCCTTCATCGTGAGTCACCAAAATAAGCGTAGTGCCGTGTTGCGTGTTTAAATCAAATAATAACGACTCAATCATTTTACCGTTTTTGCTGTCTAAGTTAGCCGAAGGCTCATCAGCAAACAGTATTTTAGGTGTACCAATAAATGCTCGCGCAATAGCAACACGTTGCTGTTCACCGCCAGAGAGTTGCGACGGGTAATGATCAATTCGATGGCTCAAGCCTACTTTTTCAAGTAATGCAATTGCTTGCTCTTTTGCATCACTTTCACCAGCAAGCTCTGCTGGTAGCATAACGTTTTCAAGTGCAGTTAAGCTTTGTACTAACATAAACGATTGAAACACAAATCCAATTTTAGCCGCGCGCAGTGCAGCACGCTCTTCTTCATCTAAATTGTGTAATGGCTCGCCATCTAAAAATATTTCGCCGCTGCTTGCGGTATCAAGCCCTGCTAATAAACTGAGTAACGTTGATTTACCAGAGCCCGACGTGCCAACAATAGCAACAGACTCGCCATGCTTGACATTAAAGCTGATGTCGCTGAGGATGGGCAGCTCACCTTCAAAGGTAGAGACTACTTTAGACAAACCATTAACCTGAATTATATTTAATTGAGAAAGCGCTGACATATGACTCATTCAATCCTTCGTTTAGTATTCATTTTATTTTTAGTTATCAAACCGCTGAGCGCAGCAGCCGACAACACGATTTTAATACTCGGTGACAGTTTAAGCGCAGCCTACGGACTTCAACAAGAAGAAGGCTGGGTAAAATTGTTACAAGATAAATACGATGACGAACAAGCCGACATTGAACTTATCAACGCCAGTATTAGTGGCGAAACATCTGGTGGAGCCCTACGCCGTTTAGATGCATTGCTTGAGCAATACGAACCCACTCATGTACTTATTGAGCTAGGTGCTAATGACGGTTTACGTGGTTTTCCTGTCAAAAAAATGCAAACTAACTTAACGTCTCTTATTCAAAAAAGCCAAGCAGCTAATGCGATGACCGCCTTAATGGAGATTTACATTCCCCCTAATTACGGTCCGCGTTACAGCAAAATGTTTACAGACACTTTTTCGCGCGTTAGCGAAGAGACAAATGCGCATTTAATGAACTTTTTTATGCTCGATGTTGCTGGTCAACCTGAGCTAATGCAAAACGATAGTTTACACCCTAACAAAAAAGCTCAGCCATTAATACGAGATGAGATGTATGACTCGATCAAAAAGTGGTTAAATAAAGACTAGCCAATTAATACACCGCAAGAGTGCCTTTTTAGGTCTCTTGCGTAATAAACACCCAAACAAACAATCGCTTATTGATTTTTAAAAAAATACACGTACTATTGCATACAAATCGGTATGTGGCGCAGCTTGGTAGCGCACTGTCATGGGGTGGCAGGGGTCGAGAGTTCGAATCTCTCCATACCGACCAATTAATTCCTTTAAAAATAACAATTTTCGTTAATCTAAACCTAACCATCAGTAAACTTTACTTCCAGCAATTCGATAATACTCTATATCTAGATCCATATTTTTTTGTTATCAACCTTAATACTAATCTGCTTGCACCTCTCCAATATGTATTCTTTTAAAGACCTCTTTGCTCTCATCAAGAACCGCTACCTATTTTAATAAAATAAAGTTAAGCGTATAATTTTCAATCAGATATTAATAATAGGTTTTTAATTAAACTGTATAATTACGTCGGTGCAAAACTAAGTTGAATTTAAGGCTCTGTATTAAGTAACTTAGCATAGCGATGATTTAAGTCATTCAGTAAGGGAAATAAAATGAAAATAGGGATAGATCTCGGTACAACTCATAGCGTAGTGGGAATATGGCAAGATAACGCGGTTAAGTTAATTCCAGATATGGAGGGTAATGTGCTCGTTCCTTCAATTGTTGGCTTGTCGGAAGATAATTATATTCTTGTAGGCCAAGCCGCTAGGGATCGATTAGCAACCCACCCCGCACACACAATTTGTGAATTTAAACGTTTTATGGGCACTGATAAAACCTTTTCATTGGGCGAGCAAGATTATAGCGCAACTGAACTATCAGCCATTTTATTAAAAAGCCTAAAAGAGCAAGCCGAACATTATTTACAAGAGCCTATTACTGAAGCCGTTATTTCGGTACCGGCCTATTTTAACAATAAACAACGTCAAGCAACGCAACAAGCGGCTTTACTTGCAGGCCTTAAAGTTGAGCGATTACTTAATGAACCCACAGCCGCAGCACTCGCTTATGGGCTCGATAATAAAGACTGTGAGCAAACTTACTTAGTACTGGACCTTGGTGGCGGTACATTTGATGTGTCGGTTATTGAGGTATTTAACGACATATTTGAAATACACGCCTCATCGGGTGATAACTACTTAGGCGGTAACGACTTTACTAACGTTATTGAAGAAGATCTTTATAAGAAAAACGATTTGTACAAAGGTTTTTTCTCAGATAGTGAACTACGTAATATTTGGTCGCTGTGCGAGCGTTTAAAGTGCCAATTAACTAACGAGTCAACAGCCAGCTTTAATTTTGAATATAAAGAAAAAACGTATTCATATACCCTCACTCTGGAAGATTATCGTACATTGTGTAGCGAGTTAATTGAGCGAATTAAGTTTCCTATTAACCGTGCGATGTCTGACGCTGGCTTAACACTTGAAGACGTTGATGGACTTATTCTTGTTGGCGGCGCTACGCGTATGCCTATTTTTCAACAGCAAATTAGCCGTGTGTTTTCACGTATACCGCAAACTCAATATAACCCTGATCATGCTATCGCTACTGGTGCTGCAATTCAGGCAGGTATGAGCGCACGTGCTAAAGAATTGAAAGACGTAATAATGACTGATGTTTGCCCATTCACTTTAGGCGTGGAGGTAAATAACAAACATGGTCAGTCTGAGTTTTTGCCTATTATAGAACGTAACGCGACGATTCCTGTAAGCGAAACTCGTTCTGTTTATTCAGCTCACCCTGAACAAGAAAAAGTACTCATTAAAATTTATCAGGGTGAACATTATCTCCCTAAAGATAATGTGTTTTTAGGCGATTTAGAAATAAATCTTGAGCCGTTAAATATAATACAAGAGTTATATTTAACATATACCTACGATCTTAATGGTGTACTTGAGGTTGAAGTGACTAATGTTGCAAGTGACAAAAAATACCGCACTTATGTAGGCGAAAATGAAGAAAGCTTGAGTGAAAGTGAGTTACGTGAACGTTTTTCACGACTTAACGCACTTAAGGTTTTGCCTAAAGACAAACTTGTAAATACTGCATTTAAAGCAAAGTTAGAGCGTTTATTCCAAGAAAATCTAGGCGATAAAAGGCGAGAGATTGGCGAGGCGATTGGTCAATTTATGGAAGTGTTAGAAACACACGATAACCACAAAATAGAGCGTATGATCGAAAATATAAAGCGCTATCTTAGCTATTAAAATTAGTTATTAAAATTAGCTATTAAAATTAGCTATTAAAGTTAGTTATTAAAGTTAGCTAATAAAAAATAGTTTCAGTTAAAAAATTACATGCATTAAATTAAGAGTGAAGTAATGAACCATTGGAAAATATTAGGCATTGAAGCCACAACAGATAAACGCCTTATTAAACTCGCTTATACAGAGATTCTAAAAAAAACATCGCCAACAGAGTTTCCCGAAGAGTTTAAAGATTTACGAAAAGCATATGAGTTAGCTATTAAAGAGGCTAAACGACCTGCTAAAAATGAAGACAAAGCACCCAATCAAGTATTTGAAGATGAGCACGAAAAAAAAGGCGTTATTAACGAGTCATTTTTTGATAAAAAAGAGCCCTCTCCCGCACCTACAGAAGTTGAAATAGTTAAGCCTCAACCTATCGAGTTAAATTGTGTTCGCTCTATTTCAGAGCTGCAAGTAGCACTCAATGAATTATATTGTAATGTGTTATCTCGCAGCGATGTTGAACAATGGAAGTTATTATTTTCGTCGCCATTATTTTGGGATATCGATCAAAGTCAGCAAGTCTCATTTACTTTAATTGATTTCTTTTCAGAGAATTACTTTTTATCTGCCACGGTATTTAAATTTTTAGATGAGAGTATGAAAATCTCTAGTGAGTTAGTAACCAATAAAAATAATCACTACCGTGAACTTGCTATTGCACTGCATCATTATATTCAGAGCCTACCACTGCGAATCGATGCCCTATCTAACATTGATCACAATATCAGCTTTGAACAGCTGCAGCAGCATCTTCAGTTACGTAACTTAATAGAAGAGCAATGTATATATTCTAAGCTTACAGCTGAGCAGCTAATTACGCTTATGCAGCGAATTAATTTGGTATTTTATAATGACGAGTCACTTTATCTTTATGTTGCTAACTATTTATGGACATTGGGTGCATACACAGAAATTAGTAAGTTACTTGCCTCATTGCCAGAGCCTACAGATGCAAGCATAGATCAGCTGCGAGATTTACAAGCACACGCAGAATTTAAGCTTAAAAACTATGATATAGCACTCACTATTTATCTTGCGCAGCGAGAACTTATGAAAAGTTTTTATGCGATGAATATGACTAAAGAGATTGGTCTGTGTTATTTGCACCTTAAAAATTATGAAAAAGCATATACGTATTTAAACTCTTATTTTTATACTAGCCCTGAGGATATAGACCTTCGCTCTGCTTTGATTATCGCCCGTCGATACTACATAAAAGATCTTAAAAAAAATGAGGAAAGTAACGCTCTTAAAATAGCGACGTTACAATTTGAAAATGGTCGCTACAAAGATGCTTTAATAACGACTCAAACATACCCTCTAATTTTTCACGCTGATTGCAATTATTTACAGGCTTTATGCCTTGCTAAGCTAGAACGCTTAGATGAAGCATTTGACGTTTTTATCGCCTTTATTAATCTACATTTACAAAAACAGGTAGATCCTTGGCCACTACTGGTTGATTTATTTATATATTGCCCAGACTCAATTGATTTCAATTTGATAATGGAAACTATCGCAAAAAAAATACAACCATCTCCTAACAAGTTTTATAAAACCCCTCGCGTGCTAGGCTCTGTACAAGAGAATATATACTCACAATTAGAACTCAAAACATTAGATCTTCCAGCGACTGATCATGATGGAAAACCCAATAAACCCATGGGTTACAGCCTCTATGCTGATTTAGACTATAAACAGCAATATGCTTGGGCAATGCTACATGCGTTAATGGCTAAATTGGCAAACTTCGAAGATAAAGTGATTGTGAAGCAAATAAAACAAGCCGCTATTTATGCGATTAAGCAAGCTATGCCAAAAATCACACACCAACCAAGTTGGAGCTTAAAGTTTATTCACATAGCTTTTGATATAGATGATTTTGATACCTGTATTAAGCTCGCAAACATCACGATTAGCGAGTTTTCTAATTTACCTCAAACCTACTATTACAAAGGGCGATCGCTAGCTGCCTTAGAGCAATATGATGCAGCAATACCTATATTAATATTAGCCGCAGATAAATACGGACATCAGAGGCTTGGGATATACTCACTTGAATTTGCAGTGGAGTGTTGTGAAAAGCTCGTTGAACATGGACAACCAATGCATCCTAATTACAATGAGATATGCCTAAAACTGCAAACAACAAAGGAGATTGTAGATGCACAATCAAAGTGAAGTGCCTTGTGTAGTTGCGGATGATGCGACCTTAAGTTCAGAACAAAAATTATGGCTTATTAGCCTCTCAGGCCACCTTTCAATGCAAAATGGCTATTCATTGAATACCTTAAAGCATCACAATAAAAACTACACTGACGAGTCAGTTGCTAACGGTAATTTAAGTATTTTAGGTAATGCTTATGGCGTTACAACAAAAGAAGAATTAATTGAAACTTTAAATGTTTTTTATAACACATCAAATAGCCAAGTTTTCATGAGTTGTATGGCTGAACTCACCAGAAATGATTTATTAGCAAGATACTACATTGAGAATAAATCTACTGCCTATCAAAATACGCCTATAGGTATTATGTCGGACTGGGCAGGAATACATAAATTCTCACTGGCTCGTTGTGGTATTAGAGCTTTTGATATTGGCCGCTATGCTTTTTTATGTCGTTGTGGTGTTAGCGTTAATTTTTTAACCGAAGAAGAAGCATGGCATTACCTTAAGCCTATTGGAAAACTGGCACAAACCTTATTTATTAGCTGGCAAGAATATGCAACTAGTTATGTAGTTGGTCGGTGTATATGGCAAAAGATTACAACTCAAGAAACGTACAGCGAGCCAAACCCTGACTTTAATTTTAGCCATGATTTATTTGAAAAAATAAATGATACGGCTGCTACATTACAAAGTATATTAGCTGATGACGAGCACCCATGGTGCCAACTAGATTGGGAAATGGACTTTTAATTTCAATACTTTGATTTTATAAATACTTACTGAATAACGCATTTTACAGTGGCGTTATTCAGTAAAGTTAATATTAGTGCTTGCGCCCTACACCATTTCGTACCATGTCTTGCCCTGTTTGGAATACGTCTTCTGTAATCATGCGTGCTAAAAGTAGCTTTTGATTATCGTCAAACACAGCAACAAAACGGCTGCCATCTTTGTTATTAGTAGCCATACCAACACCGGCAACACCTTTAAGTCCAAAACCACCGTTTTCGACATCTATTAAAAAGCTTTCTAGTTCGGCTAAAGTATCAATTACGTCATTTTCATTATTCATTTTAAAACTCTTTTAGTAAGGCCTTGGCTAGGCTTTTAAATCATTATGGTGGCTATTTTATAGAGAAGAGCCAAAAACTTAAACCCTTGGCTCAGATTAGTAACTAAATCGACTTTATAGCTAACTCTAAATTGCTTAGCGCACAACCAAACTCTTTTGCATTAACGCGATGATACTGTGTGTCACTCGTTGCAGTAAGGCTAATTATAAACTCATCTTGTTGGGCTACCGTACTTTGCTCTTGGCTTAGGCACATAGCTTGAGTAAGTGATCGCAGTTTTGAATTTGTTAAAATTGCACCAAATCGCTGCACTGGCAGTGGAGGTATTTTTATAGCGGGTAACGCTTCATCTATTGTGCGCTTGCTTAGAGTAAACGTGTTATTGGTAATTTCAATTACACTGCTTGTAGGCCAATACGAGTAGCTATAGCTCTTACTCTCAGGTTGTGCTTTACCTTGGTTAGCTAAATGCACTACACCACTTTTGCCTATTACGGTTATTAAACTACCTTCTGGCGATTTAATAACAACCAAAGCCGTATTTTCATCAATACCAAAACCATGTTGAATCTCTGTTTTAGTCTTTTTTACTTCATTTTTATTTAACGCCGCTGCGAGCCTAAATGTACGGTTTTGTTCGCTAAACTGAGTATCTAGTACACCAAAATTAAAGCTGCCAAGTCCACCAGCATTAGTGTTATTTTCATTTTTGCGAAGTGCCTCAAGGCTTGTCGTATTTGTAAGCATGCCCGTCACTTTACTTTGGATTGCTGCGCCCGCGCCTTCACCTACAATTACTGGGCGAGTTTGCAATGCTTGCGTCCACGGGTATGGATTATTGTTTTGATCAAATAATACCTTGTGAGTTAATGCTGCATTACCGCTATTAAACATCACACCGGTACTATTTTTAATAAGTGATACAAGTGCATTAGTACCACTTTTACATAAAGCGTATTCGGACTTTGTGTACTCTGGATAAATTGCTTCCCGGTTATACACATTCATTAATGTATTTCTGAGAGCGGGTAATTCATCGCACGAGTTACTCGTAATCGCTTTAGCAAGTGCTGGCGTTAGTGCTAACCATTGAGTGTTTATATTTGATTGTGCTAAAAGACTCTGCGCTACATCTGCCGACTCATAAGGGTCGCGGCTCGATGCCGTAATAGCAAGCATGGTGGGTTTTGCGTTATTAACTTTTAAACTGCCCGACACAAATTGTAAAATACTATTAGTCGCGACCTCAATATTAAAATCGGTATTTACTTGCTCTTTTAAGCGCTCAGCGTTTTTATCAAGTAGCGGCACTTCTAGCATATCAAATACAAAGTTGTATTCTTGCTGAGTCAGGCTTTCTAATTGCTGGTTATTTATATCGCGCCATAGCCATAATAAATCTGTTTTAGATACGCTATTTGACGATTTACCTAGCAAGGTTTTAAGTGTTTTTAATACAGCCGTTTTTGCCTCAACGTTATTATTAGGCCAGTGCTGCGTGATGTTTTTTATTTGAGCGTTGCTAACAGCATATAAATTATGTGACTTACCATCAATAGCAGTCTCTTTTTGGCAATTGTTAAGCTTTGCGCTAGTACAGGTAGTAAGCTCTGACCCCACTAAAATTAAAGTTTGGTTTTGCTCTTGAGCCACTGCATTTATTGAATACCCAACACCAAACAATGCCACTAACATACCTAGTAACTTCGGCTGTTGATCACGTAAAAATGCACATATCATAATGTAAACTCTAATATAAATTATAAAACTAATATGTTGTAGTTTAACAGCTAGCCACTTGAGCCTAAATATATTTTTATAAATGTTAAATAATTCAAGCCCCTGAAAAGCGATAGCGTTAAGCACTTCATTTAAATAAATTGTTTAGCTTACATACTTGCCCTTGTAAATATTAACTAAACAAATTTAAACAGAGCATTTATTGATCAAATTCATTGTTTAAATTACGGTGGTGCATTGTTTTATGTAACTAGGGTGAAATATGGACTTTTCTAATGAAGAGGTAAATTTTTTAGCTGAGTTATTCAAACCAAATACAAAACAGCGTTCCCCTCGCGACCATATGCTTACAATGAAAAGCTCTATACCCGCGAGTATTGCTCACCTTTTTACCCACGCTAATCTAACTTTGCTTGCTGAAGTTGCTAATTACCAACTTTGGTTTCCCTTGCAATTAAAAATTGATGAGTTAGGTGTAATTAACCCCACTTTGAGCGCACCAGAAGTAATTGATACAAAGGGCACTCAACGTAGTTGGCGCTGGAGTGAGCTAAATATTAAAAGCCAAGGTTTTAACATTGAATCGATTTCCAGTACTGGTATATTTTTAAAACCATTAAAAAGTGGAAAGAGCTTAAAAAAATTACAGCACATGAGCTTTACCTTACCCAACAAAGAAAGCATATCGATAGATGTAGAACCCGTTAGGCAAAGTAGCTTAGGGATTGCAGCAAAAATCACTCAGATTCATAGCGGACAAGAGCAATTACGCGCCTATCTGTTTGAAGAACATAAACGCCAATATGCTAAGCTGTACGAAGATGGACAACTAATTGAACAGTTAATTTAGTCTCTTTTAAACACTCACAAGCACTTCACTTGGCTTTATTTAACCCCCTCTCAATGTTAATCTGTCCCCCTATTAATAAATCATAAGGATATGACAATGCCAGGTGCTTTTGCGCACATCACAGCCGTTAATATTGCAACGCAAACCAAATCACTCGCTAAAATGGATATGCCTAAAAAGGCAAAACTTATTTTGAGCCAACGCCAAGCATATCTTGAACTAGGCTGTGTAGCCCCCGATTATCCTTACTTAGCAGTAGCGCAGCCTAGCCAAAATGCGTGGGCCGACCTAATGCACTATGAGCACACAGGCGATTTACTTAAAGCCATGATTGAATACTGCAAAACACTTGAAAGTGAAGCATTTGAAAAGTGTTTTGCTTGGTTATGCGGTTATATGTCCCATGTTGCTGCGGATATAACGGTGCATCCGGTTGTTGAATTAAAAGTAGGCCCGTATGAGCAAAATCAAACGGCGCACCGTACCTGCGAAATGAACCAAGATGCATTTATTTGGCAGCGTTTAAATTTAGGTGAGTTAGGTTATGCTGACCGCGTGCAACAAAATATTGGATCTTGTACTAACAAAGACGATAATTTTGATACCGATATTGCAAAAATTTGGCAACATGCTTTATTAACGGTTCACCCAAGCTACGCAGCACAACACGCTCCTAACTTTAATTCATGGCATAACGGTTTTCAGCTTGTAGTAAATAATGTTGAAGAAAGCTATCGATTATTTGCCTGTGCACGCCATGTTGCTGCTGATTTAGGCTTGTTTTATCCTCGCCCAAACGAAGTAGATTCCACTTTTATTGAACAACTAAAAACGCCGCACGAGCCTATGCATTACAACGATATTTTTGACTTTGCCGTTAGCAATATTCAGCACTACATAACCGTTATTGCCAATGCCGTATTTTTAGGTACTGATTGCAGTGCAATTAAAAATTGGAACCTAGATACAGGCTACGATGAACACAACACGATGACGGTATGGAGCAAATAAAATGAAACACTTACTTTGTATAAGCCTCATAGTATTATTTAGCGGTTGCTACACTTCAAAAAATAACAATCCAGAAGCGATGGCCGACTTAGCCTCACAATTAAAAGATATTGCTACAGCCGTTGATGGCACATTAAAATTTAGTGAAACACCCTATTCAACAACTGATGAGTTATTAAAAGCTGCTGTTAATAACGATTTAAGAAAACTTGCACCCTTTGGGGAATACACGCTTATCGTGAACGTACAAGATGATAACGCAGTGCTACTCTTATGTGATGCCAATACTGCTTTAATTGAAGATGCAGGCTGCACTGCTCAATCAGATATACAGCATTGGGGAGCTGAGGCTATTCATCAGTGCGAAATAACCATAAACGCCCAACAGCTCTGTAATTAGGTAATAAAACCCAGCTAGTTTTATAGAACATACATACCTTAGGTGTATATGTTCTATATAGTGCCACTAAATACATTTAAAGTTGAGCTGTCATCTCTTTAGGGTTAAACACTAAGCCATGGCCACTAACATGCTGTGCAAAATTTTCGGCTGGCATTGGTTTAGCAAAGTAAAAGCCCTGAAATTCTTTACACCCCATTTGCGTCATTATTGCTACTTGCTCTTGGGTTTCTACTCCTTCGGCTACACACTTAATATCAAGCTCTTCACACATAACGTGCACCGCTTTAACTAAACTTTTTTGACGCGTAGAGCTCGTTACTTGGCTTATTAATGAGCGATCTAACTTGAGCTTGTTAATAGGGTAATCGGCAAGGCGTGCAATATTAGAATACCCCACTCCAAAATCATCGACCGAAATAGTAAAACCCCACGATTGCAGCGTTTGCATAAGCTTTAGCGAATGCGCTTGGTTTGCCTCAAGAGAGGTTTCAGTCAGCTCTAACTCTATTTGAGGTGGCTTTACGTTAAAGTCGGCAAGGTATTTAACCAGTTTTGACATAAAATCGGTTTGGCTAAAATCAATTAGAGATATATTTATTGCCACCGGCACACTCGGTAAACCCGCCTTGGTCCAATCGGCAATTTGAGCGCACACCTTTTGAATAATCAGGTCGGTTAGCCGACTAACCATTCTGTATTCTTCGGCAATAGGAATAAATACCACTGGCGACACATTACCCAGTATTGGACTGTTCCAACGCGCTAAGGCTTCAAGCCCTATACATTGACCCGTTGCATCTACTTTAGGTTGATAGTGCACCGACAAATCGCCCTGCTGAAGCGCTTCATCTAATAACATTGAAATTTCGTATTTTTCGATAAAAGCGTGTGATTGTTTTTCGTTATAACCACTAAGGGCCATATTACAATTTGCTAGTTTAAGTGCTTCGCATGCATTGCTAAGTACTGTTGCGCTGTTTTTTCCATGATCAGGATACTTTGCAAAACCAAATAAAAATGATTGCTGACACTTAGTGCCAAATACATTATATGTTTTATCTAATGTATTTTTTATTTGCATTAATAGCTTATCTTCTAGCTCGTTTTGCGAGTTTGCGCCAATTATAAAAGCAAGCTTTCCTACTCCTATATGAGCACACAACAGCGGCCCATCTGGCATCGCTTTTAAACGCTTGTACGCGTTAATAAGTAATGCTTGAGAGTCGGCTTTAGTGAGCTTCAAATTTAAGTATTCACTATTTGCACTTTGCGCAACAACGATATAAAAACCTTTTTGGTATTTGCTTGTTAATCTGTCGCATTGCAGCTCAAACCATTCTCTATTAGGTAGTTTTGTTTGCGAGTCTCTAAAGCGTAAACGTTTATTTTCTTGTTCCATCATCGATAAATTTTGTTTAATGAGCTGCTCTTGCGTGCAATCGTAAAAGTCATATACACGGTAGTTTGTACTCATTGTTATTTGCTGATAACTGGCTTTAAAATAACTTTTTTTGTACTTCACAATTTTATTTTGAGCATTAGAGTCGTCAAAAACTAAGGCCGGAAATAAATGAGAAAGATTAACGTTTCCTTCTTTTAATTCTTTTTTTATACCAAACATATCAATAGCATGTTGATTAAAATCAGTAATGACAAGGTTTTCGTCAACAATAATTTTGGCTTTATTTGATTCGGTGAACAGGCTTCGATAAAGCTCATTTTTATCTTTAAGGTGTGTATTAGCGCTTATCATTGTTTTGTTTAAACGCTTAGCAGCCACAATTGTGCGCGCCACAGCAAGGGGAATACAAATGTTAAAAAATAAAAATATAAGCCCTGTAATGTATAAGTCAGCGTCGGGAAGTTGTTGAGCTATGCCGGTTAAACCCGAGACATCAACGTTATTGATGATCATATAAAACGGCGCAATATTTAATACGCCATAAGCAAGGGCTGTTCTATAACCAAGGAGCATAAGTGCTATTATCGGGCAGGAATACATATACATAGAGCCCACTTTAGCAAGCTCTAGGTCTGTTAAAAATAAGTTCATTGACACGCTAGCAGCTACAATGGCTATTAAAAGTGCATGAGCGCTAAAGTGATAAAAACGCTTACTTGCTATAAGTAAACCACATGCAGTAGCAAGAAAACTGCTTGTTAATACAACAATATAAATTAAGTTAAATTCAATAGCGCTTGTGTACGTGTGGCACGCCACAGCAAAACATAACACCATTACTAATGATAGAATAATGCGCAGTGCACTTATTCGCCAATTAGCAACCTGACCAGGGGCTGAATAATGATCATTTAATAAAAAGAATCTATTGAAAAAATGCATAATAAACAACAGTTAAAGCTCATTCTTCTATTAGACATTGATAGCTTGTTAAAATCAATCTAATGAATGTAATTTCTATTTACATAGTTCTATAAAATAGACAAGTGTAAACCTACCTGTTAGCCGTTAAACAATCATTTTTCGAGTGTTTTTACAGTTATCTTCTTTAAGCGCGAAACCACTGCACCCTAAAAATTCACCGTGCTTAGATTTGCGTTTACGCATTTCGCGACCACACTTTTCACAAATTGGGTGCTGCATTTTACACTCTGTATTCACACATTGTGAGTACGTGTTTTTATCAATCGATGGGCCACTACAGCTTTTACACACTCGTAATTTAGTTTCGCAAATTTGCGTATTAGTACAACTATAATAATCACCATATTGACCCGTTTTTGGCACAATTAAACCGTCGCTGCACGTACTACACTCTCTTTGCTTTAGTTGCGACTTATTAAACAACGTTGAAGCGATTTGAATGGGATAATTGTCATTTACTAGTTCTTTTACAAACGCTGAGCATGCATAAGGGTCTGCAATTAAATACGCTTTATGTTTAGCGCGCGTAATACCTACATAAAGCAAACGCCTTTCCTCTGAGTGAGTGAATTCATCTTGCTCTGGTAATAACGCCTCCACCAGCACATTATTTTGATTATCGCTAGGAAACCCTAATTTACCTTGTTCAAAACCAATAATAATACAGTAATCGGCTTCAAGCCCTTTGGCACTATGCAATGTCCAAAAATAAAGAGAGTTTGTATGCTTTTTATCTTTTAAATGCTGCTGCACGCTATTTAACATGTATCTATATCGACTAAGTATGGCAATGCTCGCTGATGCATCATTTTTTTGAATAGTGCTTATGCTCTGTTGTACTTTCATTTCTATCGATTTAGTACCTTGGTATAAATCGTCTAATAAAATAACTTGTGGTGTGGTTACTTGTGTATGTGTGCTGATCTGCTTTTTATATTGCTCAGGGTTTTGCATTACAAAACGCCCTGCTACATCACTAATACTATTGTTATATCTAAATGTTTTTTGCAGCATAGTAAGTGAGTGGCTGCCCACTAATTCATTAAAGCGTGTAGTAAGCGCTAAATTACCACCCGAGAACCGATAAATTGCTTGCCAGTCATCACCTACCGCAGTAAAGCGTATTCCGTTACCATGTTTTAATATGGCATTTATGAAAGCCATACGCGCGCTTGATATATCTTGAAACTCATCAACTAAAATGTGGCTCCACACAATATTAAAATCTCCGCTTACTATCGCCTTTGTTGCTTGAATAATCATGTCGTCAAAATCAATGGTACTTTGCGCGTTTAGTTCATTTATATAAGCATCATGAATTTGCACTAACAAGTTTGCATATTGCTGGTAATTTTTAATACCACTTTGCTTAATGCGCTGTGCTATTTGCTTATTACTTAGTTGCTCCACTCGAATAGCTTGTAAACATTTTATGTACTTATCAATCCCTTGCTGTAACTGCCCTGAGTTATTTAAAGTATGAAATATTTCGTCGTTACTTAAAGGTGTTAATTCAACATTATGCTGCTTTAATTGCTTTGCGAGGGTTTGCTCTAGCTTTCCTTCTACCCAGTTGTAATGAAAGGTTTCGAGTAAGGTGGTGCCATTTTGTTTATGCAGTTTGCGCTTAAATGCAATTTGCTCGTTATAGTGTTTTTTATCTATATCGGCACGTGTATTCCCTTGCCTATCAATGCCAAAGTGCTCTAGGTAAATATCATATTGAGGTATATAAAAGTCTGGTTGGTATTGCCCACTTAGCTCTGCGCCTTGGCTAAAGTGATAATTCACCTCATAACTGTGCGGTACGCAATTCAAATGCAGCCAGTTTGAAATAAGCACTTCCTGATAACTTTTTACTTTATGACCCGCAAGGCTACGGTATTCGTTATCGCGTACGTACCGCTCGTACTGTGCATTATCTTTAAAGCTAAATATATCAATCGGCTCATGGAGTAAATCTACAAATGCTTTTAAAAACTGTGGCTCGGTTTGTATTTTTTTACTTACCCACCCAGTTAACCAACTATTTAATTGAACTGGGTCAGTTGCAAATTTTGACAACTCGATTGGCTTTTTAGCACTTTGTAGTAATTTAAGCCCAAGCGCATGAAATGTTAAAATAGTGGGTGCTTTGGTATGCAATTTTGCATGCGTGGCGCGTTTAATAAAGCGCTCTTTAAGCTCATTTGCTGCTGTTTTATTATAGGCCAGCACCAAAATTTGCTCAGGCTTGGCAATATTGCATGCTATTAAATCTAAAGACTTTGCTACCATCACAGATGTTTTACCTGTGCCTGCTGCCGCTAATACTAAATTTTTATCGTTATCGCGTATTACCGCTAAGCGCTGCTCTGTTGTTAATGGATTTGACTCTACTTGATTAAAAAAGTCATTTTTAAGAGTTAGTTGCTTTTTTTCATATTTATGGCGCAACTGTGCAATTGCATCGTGAGTATTGGGCGTAGTGCTCAGTATATTTAAAAATTTAATACTACTTTGCGATAAGTGTTGTTGCCACACACTTGTACTTTTAGCGTACTGCTTGGTAAGCAAAAACACATCATTATTAAGTGTATTTATGGAACTATCACGTAAAAACTCATCTAAAGCATAGCGCTTGAGCGAAATCTTTGCGTTATTTACCTTTTGCTCAAGCAGGGCTGAAAACCGCGTGTTAAGGGCCGTATTTAAAGCGTTCGCTTGTGATTTGTTTAAAAAGCTAATTGATGTATTACTACTGTCGCACAAATTAATTTTGGCGCTAAATAAACGGTTTTTAAGTATTGAGTAATTATAAAAGTCTTTAATTAAAAATGTCCGTGCGGGAGCACTTCTAAAATGCACAACAAGGCGCTCTTGTTCAATAGTTACGTGTTTAATACGGGTAAAAAAACGGCCTAGCCAACTTGGAGTAGCAATATACTGCGCCATAATACTCAATATGAAGATATGCTTTACCTTAATTGTAACATACTCTTTTGTAATACATTTAGCGCTAAATCGGTGCTTGCTTAGTAAACAATTCAATTGGTAAGTTAGTTTTTAAACCTGATGATTAATATTTTATTTACAACCATTAACAAATTTAAACATTCATAGATAGCTTGTTGTGTAACAATGCACATATACAAACTTACACTTCATATAATTGTTAGGTATATCCCCAATTAAACAATTATTTACAGCCTAATTAAGTGGTTTAAAGGAGCTAACATGCTTAAAAAATGCATTACCACAACGGCTTTAATTTTAGCATTATGCGCTTGCACCTCAGAAACAGAGTCGGATTTAGTAAAAACACAAGGTATTTGGGCAGGTTTTGAACTAGTTTCTGACGGTAACCGCACGCGTGTTAACGCAGAACTAAATGCAGGCGATGCTAATGGCTCTAACATTGTTTTAAGCGATAGCGACTCATTACAAGCTGTTGTTAATAGCACTGCTATTGTACTTACAAAAGATACCGACTTTTTAGACGTTGATTACCAAGCGTATATAAATGCCACTGACGATAACCAACAGTTTGATATAAAATTTAAACGGGATGATGGCATAAATGCTAATTCGAGCGTGGAGTTGCCTTTAAATTTTATTATTTTAACCCCGAGTAACAATCAAAATTTTGATATTAATAGTCCCCTTACAGTTCAGCTAGATGGCACTGATCCTAATAGTACTAGCCAAGTAGAACTTAGCAGTAGCTGCACTAACAATAATAATGAAACACTTTTACAATCAACGCTTTTTGCGCTTAACACTTCGCGCCTTGAAATAGATCTGCAAAGTTTAGATATGTTTAGCAGCTCGCAAGTAGATCAAGGTAAAACGTGTGATTTAACAATTAGTGTTAAACGCGATCGATTCGGTAGTATTTCGGGTGAATACGCAAACCAAAGCTATATTAAATCCCAGCAATCGTGCGCTATAAAAAATATGACTTTAACGTTTTAATTTGCACGCTAATTTACTCAGCGTTAAGCTACGCCTTTATTAAGTAACTCTACCAATTGTAATTGCCCTCCTTATTTATAGGAGAGCTAATAACAATTGATATAAAGGTTTATTATGACTAACAGCACATACCCTATTGGCACACCTGGCAAAAAATGGAATGACAACGATAAAGTCCAGTGGTTAACACGCCAAAACATTAAACGCAGTTACCAAAACGAAGTCGTAACGCTAATTAATGACCTTAAGAGCACCTTAGATATAGAGCAATACGGCGAGCTTAATTACACCGCTGGCACTTACCCATTATATATATTAAAAACGCCTAACTTTAATGCTAATAAACCAACTGTTTTAATCACCGGTGGTGTACATGGCTACGAAACCAGTGGCGTACATGGCGCACTTAGGTTTGCTAAGACATCGGCTATGCAATATTGCGAACAGTTTAATATTATTGTTGCACCCTGCATTAGCCCTTGGGGATATGAGACTATAAACCGCTGGAACCCAGATGCTATTGATCCTAATCGCTCATTTTACGAGGGAAGCCCAGCTCAAGAATCAGCCGCTATTATGGCGTTTGTAAAATCATTAGGTACTGACTTAATCGCTCATATTGATTTACACGAAACAACAGATAGTGATAACAGTGAATTTAGACCCGCACTCGCTGCGCGTGAAGGCACTACAAATACTAACTGGAACATACCTGACGGGTTTTATTTAGTTGCAGATACCAAAAAGCCTGAGCCGGAGTTTCAAAAAGTCATTATAGAAAGCGTTGCAAAGGTAACTCATATTGCACCGAGCGATGAAAATAACCAGCTAATAGGCGTACCTCAAGAGCAATTTGGCGTGATTAACTATGCAGCACGCGATTTAGGTTTATGTATGGGCTTTACTGATGCACCCTATGTAACTACTACAGAAGTGTACCCAGATAGCCCAACAGCCACCGATGAAGAATGTATTTTGGCACAAGTAGCCGTTATAACGAGCGCGCTAAATTACATTACAACCTCTACAAAAGATTAACCACTGTTCAAGAGCGGGTACTCATTAAATTAAGTACCCGCCAAAAAAAGAAACAATCTGATAACAAAAAACAACCCAAAAGGACTGGTTTTATTGGATTTAAAGGTATAAGGTTAGCCTTCCCTCAAATTCAAGGAGTATACATTGGGGTTTAAAAACAAATATGGACAGGTAAGCCTCTATACTGAAAATAACGTTGTTATCGCTCACTTTTCGGGATACATCACCTCAGGGCTTCTTCGTGCGTTTAAAATTGAACTATGCGAAAAAATAAAGTCACTCAAAAATCAGCCTTGGGCCTATATTAGTGATTCTTTTGATGTTTTGGCTGCAACGCCTGAGGCAGAAAAAGAAATGATAGATATTAGCCATTTAATGAAAGCAAACAACTGCCTAAGTAGCGCGTTTGTACTCACATCAGCTATCGCTATAAATCAAATGAAGCGCATTTTAAAATGCGCCAAAAGAAATGTTAATTTTAGTGAGTGCATATTTACCGATTTAGATAGCGCTAAACAGTTTGTTTCTCACAACTTAAAAAGCAAGCAAGGCCAACTGATATAAAATAATTGACCTTGCTTTATCAATCTTAGTTTTTGTAAAACTGACTATCTTTGGTTATCGTAATGCTGCCGTTTTCTTGCGCTGTTACAATAAATTGTAACTTACTCACTTTACGCTCAATATTGTAACCATCGGCTGTTACAGTAACGGGGACTCTTTTCATCGCACCCGGTTGTACAAGCGTAGATCTCGGACTTGAGAGCGTTGCTCCTGGTAAACCCTCTATGGCAATACTGTAATGCAGTGCTTGCTGCGTTTTATTAATAATAGTAAGTGTATAAGGGTTTTCTACAAGGCCCTCGTAGTTAACTCTATAAAGCGCATTCCTATCGCGTAGTACTGAGGCTTCTATTGGTGTACGTTGCAGCATCCATGCAAACATCGAAATGATTAACAAAGCCGTTAATGCGCCGTACCCTACTAGCTTTAACCTAAATGGATTGGTTTTTTTACCTTCCATTTGTTTTTCGCTAGCGTATTTAATTAAGCCTTTTTCGTAACCAAATTTTTCCATGGTATCGTCGCAGGCATCAATACATAAGCCACAGTTTATACATTCATATTGCAACCCATTTCGAATGTCTATTCCTGCAGGGCATACCTCTACACATAAGTTACAGTCTACACAGTCACCTAAGTTAAGCTCTTTTGGATCAGCTTTGCGTTTACGTGGTCCTCGGCTTTCACCTCGCTCGTTATCATATGTAACAAGCAACGTATCTTTATCAAACATAACAGCCTGAAAACGAGAATACGGGCAAGCAATAGTGCACATTTTTTCGCGTAAAAACCCTGCATTTCCATAAGTACAAAAAGCGAATAAAAACACCCAAAAGCTCGTTATACCTGACCACTCAAACGTAAGCATTTCCATATACAAACTTTTTGCCGGAATAAAATATGCCATAAACGAGGTGGCGGTTAAAACTGAAATAACAATCCATGCACTGTGCTTAGTTATTTTTTTACGCCAAGTGCTTAGCGTCCACTGTGATTTATCTAATTTAATTCGCTGATTTCGAGTGCCTTCTATGCGTTGCTCTACCCACGAAAACATGAGCATCCATATAGTTTGCGGGCACGTATAACCACACCAAACCCGACCAAGCCAGTTAGTTACAAAAAATAATGCAAAAGCCCCCACCATAAATAGTAGGGCTAAAATCATAAAATCTTGAGGAAGGAGTGTTAGACCAAAAATAGTAAAAGTTTGCGTTGCCACATCAAGCAGCACAGCTTGTTGTCCGTTATATTGGATCCACGGTATTGCAATAAAAGTTAGCATTAACAGCCAACCTAAATTACGGCGTATGCGCTGAAAAAATCCTTTTTGCTCGCGGATATAAATTGGCCCTTCGGTGTTATAGGGCTTAATGATCATGTCTTCTTCTTTAATATCAAACTTCATAGTACTTGCTTCATAATGACGGGTATTATGCAAGTATTTGCAACTTTCAGACCAAACTGAAACCTTACTTACATCATTGATATTAAACAGCTTATTTCAACGAAGTAAAATAAAATTCGCGATATTAAACGCGCTGCGCGATATATCACGAATTTTTAGCAATCCCTAACTTTCGCATTTTTGAGCGTAGTGTACTTTCAGGTAAGCCCAATTTAACTGCTGCCCCTTTATCACCCGATATTTGCCAGTGCGATAACGCGAGAACAGAGGTTATATGCTGCTTTTGGGCCTCATCAAGCGTAAGTGAAGGGTTAATAACTACTTCACCACCCGCTTGCAAAGGCTGACTTAGCTGAAGTATCGCTTGATTAGATAAAATAGCTTCGCGTTCAAGTACATTTTGCAGCTCTCTAATATTGCCTGGCCAATTGTAGGCTTGCAGCTGTGTAATTGCTTTTTTACTTAGCCCTTTTAAGTGTTTACCCAGTCGTTTATTTATCTGCGCAATTAAATTAGCGCATAAATAAGGAATATCCTCTTTTCGATCTTTAAGGGCGGGTACTTTTATAGGAAATACATTAAGCCGATAGTACAAATCAATTCTAAACGTGCCTTTTTGTACCATTTCCCACAGGTCGCGGTTAGTCGCTGCAATCACTCTAATATTTACTTTTAGCGTATTGCTGCCACCTACACGTTCAAACTCTTGTTCTTGCAGGACTCTAAGTAGTTTACTTTGCGCCTCAAGTGGAAGCTCTGCTATTTCATCTAAAAACAAGGTGCCTTTATCAGCAAGTTCAAAACGCCCTTTACGGCGTTCATTTGCACCTGTAAACGCGCCTTTTTCATGGCCAAACAATTCCGACTCTAGCAAACTTGGGGTAAATGCGGCGCAATTTACTTTTATAAAGGCTTGTTCGCTACGCTTGCTTAGTCGATACAAATTACGGGCTACTAATTCTTTACCCGTGCCATTTTCGCCAAGTATAAGCACTGTGCTGTCGGTTTCACTCACCAGTTTTATTTGATCTAACATGGTTTGAAATATATGACTTTGTCCAACTAGCCCTGAGTCTTGCCAATCTTCGTTAAGTTCTGCAATTAAGTAGTTGTTTTCATCTTTTAGCTGCTCACTTAAATGATTTACTTGCTCAAGTGCCTCTTGCAAAGCATTTTGTGTTTGTTGTTGCAGTGATATATCGCGAAATACCGCTACAGCACCAATTAACTCATCATTTTTATAAACCGGTGTTGAGGTGTATTCCACTGCAAATGAGCTACCGTCTTTACGCCAAAAAACTTCATTTTTAACTTCACGACGTTTTCCGTCAAACATGGTGCAATATATTTGGCATTCATCAGCGGGATAGGGCGTGCCATCAGCATGAGTATGGTGATGATATTGGTGTATTTTTTTACCTAATAGTTCCTCAGCGCACCAGCCTGTCATGCGCTCAGCGGCAGGATTAACAAACACCGCATTACCCGACAGGTCAAAACCGTATATGCCCTCACCTACTGCGTTTAGCAATAATTTAGGATCGTTTAAAAATTGTTTTATCATAAATGCACCTCGCGAAATATCGCGAGCATTATGGCAATTTTATACATTAAGTGCACTCATTACTTAAAATGCACTTACGTGTAAATTAAAACGCTATAAATAGTGCTGAAATAGCGTTTTTACATCTATTTTTGCACCTAGCCTTGCGGCTATTAAGTAAAGTCCTGCAAGTTTTCGGTGAATAAATAGCGCATCAACGGGCGGTGTATGCCATTGCTGAGATTGCGCACTAAGAGCAAGCCCTGCATTTTTAATTTTGAGCGCTAGTTCGCTATTTTTAAAATCAAATTCTCCCTCTGCTCTCAGTGGCTCGCACGCCATTAAGAATAAATCAATGACGTTATTTTTATACTCATCAACTAAGTCATTTTTAAAATAACCAATGTGTGAAGCCGCTCTAAGCACACCTTCTCTGTTGTTTTCACTACCCGCTTTAAATAAAGCTAAATAAGCGCGGCTAAGCTCGGTTGATATTTCTCGCGTTGCACCAAAATCAAATAAGACAATTTTTTGTGTATCAAGCTGATAATGAAAGTTGGCAAAGTTAGGGTCGGTTTGAATTAATTTAAATTCAAACATTTCTTTAAAAAACAAATCAATAAGTTGCTCTGCAACAAAGCTTTTTTGACTATCAGGTAGCTCTGTAATGCTCTCAATGGGCTCTGCTTTTATATATTCCATAGTAAGTACTTGTTGTGTGCTGTGCTCTGGATATACGTTAGGCACTTTAAAGTGGGGATTACTTGCTAGTGCATTTTTATAACGTATTAAGTACTGAGCCTCCCGCTTATAATCAGCCTCGGCTAATAACTGCGCTTTAGCCTCACTAATAAGTGGTTTAATATTAAGACCTTTTGGCAATAATCGAGAAATCGTTAATAAAGAAATAACGTTATCGACATCACTTACTACACTTTTTGCAATACCAGGATATTGAATTTTAACAGCAAGCTGATCGCCATTTTCTCTATAAGCTAAATGAACTTGCCCTATAGAAGCCGCTGCAAAAGGCCTTAACTCAATATGAGAAAAACGCGCTAGCCAGTCATCTCCCCATTGCTCTTTTAATACCGCTACAAGTTGCTTATGAGGCATTGGATTCGCGTCCGAGCGCAGTAAAGCAAGTAATTGAGCTAATTCAGGACTGAGTAAGTCACCGGCATCCATTGAGAGTAATTGCCCGAGTTTCATTGCTGCACCACGTAAATGAGATAGCTGTGTGGCTAGTTTTTCAATGTTTTTAGGTTGTAGTAGCAAGCTTTTATTGTCCCAACCTTTACCGGTTAGCGCGCTCTTAGCGCCATCAACTAACATATTGGTAGCAACACCTGTGGCAAGTGAGCCTAATTTTGCAAAGCGAGAAAGCCGAGAAGTGGGAACAGTACGAGGAGCCGCCATAATATTAAAACCTAATTAGCCTGAAAGTCAGGCTAATTAATACGTATATTGTAAGTAGGTAGATCTACTTATAGACGAGGTACTAGCTTAATTGCACCTTCAACCACTTTCATATCAAGTGGAAGCTTACTAAGTAGCATCATTTTAGGGTCATCCATATTTAGAGTATAAACAGGGTTAACCGCTAAAAAAGCATTAATAACATCCATTGCTTGGCTATCAAGTGCACCTAAATTACCTTTGAAACCACCGGCATCAACACTCGAATCAAGTAATTTAATATTACGTAAAAACACTGCTTTTTTCTCACTGTCGTAAAATGGGCTACCTTCAATTTGTAGCTTTAAACGCACTGGGTATTTAAGTGCGAATGCATTAATTTCAGCGCTTGAATCGGCACCAAGAACAACAACATCGCGGTTATCAGGCCCAATATTTACACTTAAGTCGTTTACATCAAACTGAACCGGCAAACCCATTAAGCTTACTTTTTCACTTAACTTTGGTAATTGCTTACCCAGTACAGACTCAACCTCAGAGTTAGTAAATGAATATACTGATATGCCTTGCGTGGTATTACAGGCAGTTAAAAATAACGCTGCAATAATAACTAAAATTCTCATGAGAACCCTTTTGTTTATAAATTAGTGATACATAAAAAAGCCGCTATTAAAGCGGCTTATTAAAATAGTAACCAGCATATATTACGCTGGTTCTAGGGCGTGTTGACCGTTGTGGATTGAAATTTGTTCAATCTAGGGTCGATTTAATCGCGGCGTGAGGTTTGTAACCTAGCGGGCTAAGTCAAAACCGAGCAACAAAGAGTTAATCGTCCCTAGAAAGAACCCAAAGGGCAGCGCATGTTTGGCATTTATGCTGCGTTATCGCCTATTTATGGGGAATAACCACACTACATAGACTCTGCCTTACCTAAATACCAAACAGTCTGCTGCAAATTCAACCACGAAAGGTCAACACGCCCTAGTATATTAAGCTGCAAGTGTCGCTTTAAGTCGCGTTAGTGTGTCAGGTTCAACTGAACCAGCACTGAGCGCTAATAACTGTTTTAAATAATAGTTTAAATCAGCATGTTCGCCACGATGTTTGTCATCTAACATGGCTACTTGTTCTGCCATTCTAAGTGACTTATCAGTTGAACTTACGTTCGCTAATATTTCCATGCGCGTAATAAGTTGATCTGTATTTAATGCTGTTTTAAGCGGTGCTTGATACTGACTTGGTAACGCCTCATTGTTTTCAAGTGCTGTAATTAACGCATCTAGATTAGCTTGCTCTGATTTGCTTGTAAGCAATGCAAGTTTATCGTCAATAGCTGCTAGTAGCTTAGTAACTTTTGGCGCTAACGATCTAAATTGCGTGTACCCTTTCACTTTTGTTTCTAGGTCATGCAACTGTGCTCTTTGATTTACATCGCTAAGTGCTGCTTCAAGCTCAGCAAGTTCTGCAACTGCTTGTTTATCTGACTCATTTTGATCAAGTTTTTGCTGCTCAAATTCACTACTACGTTTAGTAAATGTTTCATCGTTAAATTGACGAAATTTTTGCCATAACGCATTTTCAGCTTTTAAACCTGCAAAACCAATTGTTTGCCATTGCTGCTGCATTTGCTTCAACTCTTGGCACGCAGCGGCTAAATCATCGCTTTGTGATAATTGCTGCGCTTTTTCTACTAATTCATTTTTAAGTACGGCATTACTTTTATGAAATGCGTTTAATAAAGCCAGTACTTGTTGTTGCTCGCTTTTATAACGATCGTTTAGTGTACGGTATGTTTTAGGGTCAACTTTACCTACACTGCGCCACGCTTTGTTTAAACGATTGTATTGGCTTTCATATTGCTTCCAATCAAAGTCATCCTCAGCCGTAGGCTGTAAATGAAGCGCGTGCATGTCGCTAATAATACTTTCGCGTTGTGCTTTTGACGCTTCGCGTTGTACTTCTTGCTCTGCAAAGTAACTACGACAAGGTGCAAATAACAGCTCGATTTTTTCATCAAACTGTACGCCTTGTTGCTTTTCTTCATCTGTATCTAAGCGACCTAACTCATTCCAACGTTTGCGTAGCACTTTTACTTGCTCTGCACGTTGTTGTGGGTCAGTACACTCTTCACTTACTAATACACTTACTTCTTCTAATAAAGCTTCACGCTTTGGTGCTGCAGCGTATTTTTGCCAATCTTTAGCATCTGCAAGTTGCGCTTCAAGTTCCGCTTTAATATTTACAAGCGGCTGTTGATATTGCTCAGTGAGTGTATTAAATAACTCTTCAAACCCTTTAAACACGCCAAAGGCAACATTAAAACGACCTTCTTCAATTAGGCGTTTAACATCACGAGCTTTGCGTTTTGCTTGGCTTTGGTTTTTTTCAAGTGGCTTAACTAGCTCACTCATTGGTGCTAAAAATTGCTTTTTATGCGTATTTAACTGTGTTTTAAAGGTACTTTGCAGTGCACCATCTAAAATATTTAAATGACTACGCGCTGCTTTAAAACCATTATTAAATTCAGTTAGAGTTGCATCGTATTGCGCTAAATCTTCTGCTGGCTTAATTTCGCATAATGCTGCAAAAGCGAGTTTGTACTCTTTAATAGCCGTTGTTAGCTCAGGTAATTTAGCAACTTGAGTAAATAGCTTTTCTAACTTGCTTACAGCCAGTTTAGATTGCGTATTATTAGCAAGTTCTGTTTCGCTAATAGCTTGCTTAGCTTGCGCTACTTTTGCATCAAGCCAATCTTGTTGAATTTGCTCTGGTGTTTCAAGGCCTAGCTGTAAGGCGTTTTCTATTTCTTCACTTAACGCTTCAACAGTTGCAAGCGCTAGCAATTGGCGCTGTTGTAGCGCTAATTTTTGCTGCTCTTTGTCGTGTATCGCTTTTAGCTGTTCAATGTGTGCATCTAACTTAGTGGTAATCGAAATATATTTTTCGTCAAGAAGCTTAACACGCTCATCACTTAGCCATTTGAGCTCAAGTGCTTGCCACTGGGCCATTAATTCGCCGGCTTGTGGATTTACAACACCAAAATCTGTTTTTTCACGTAAAGCATTTAACTTAGCTAAAATAACACGTGTTGCACTTTCAACCTGCAGTGGCATTTCTATTGCTAAACGCTCATTTTCAATATGCGTTTCAAGTGCTGCTTTTGCACCATCCTTTGCATGCTTTACTAATGGCTTAATTAATTGATGGGTAATAACAAGTTCAACTAATTGAGTTTGTAGCTCTTCGCTACCTTCTTTAAATGCTTTTTCTACTAGTTTTGGATTTGCTAAACGTTTTAATAATTTAACGCGTACTTGCAGTTCTTTTTCTGCAAACGCTAACTTTTCGAGTGTTTTGACGGGTGCAAAACGCTCTATGTATTCGTTTTTAATTTGCGGTGTTAGTGCACTTTCGCTATTTAAAACAGCATTAGATATTTGCAGCTCTGCTATATCTTTTAATGCTTGATCTTGTTTATACGCTTTCCACCAAAGTGGTAACTCGTTTACTTTTTGTAGTGCTTTGCGGCGTATTTCAGCTGAGCTGTCTTCAAGTGCTAACGTGTTTAATATGGTTGCATCACGTTCAATGTCTAATTTTTCGATAGCATCAAGACGTACTTGTTGCTTAGGGTGTTTCCATTTCGGTGTAAAAAGGTGCTTAAAGATCATGTTCACTAAACCTAGCTATTTCGTTGTCTGATTTAAATTCTTTTTGTAGTTGAGCTTTTGTCTTTTGGATCATTTCACCATTAGCACCAATCGTAAATTGCTCGTTTGATTGAGCCACTTTTGCTTGATACAACATAACCAACTGCACTGTTTGTTGCTTTTGCTCGTCTGATAAAACGGTACCGTCTGGCCATTTGCCAGTTGATGCACCGTATTGTAAGCGTTCGAATAATTCGGGAGTAATATTTTGTACAAGATTGTCGATATTCATGTCATTTTTTCTTTTTTAGAGTCACTAAAACAATTCGGTTTATAAGATACCAAATACACCCTACGCCAATAGCCGCAGTATAAGCATACCACTGAAGCGTTTTTTCTTGCGGTTGTAAAAAGTACAAACAGAAAAAACCACCTAAAAATAAGATAAGCGCCAAAAAGGAGTGATTTATAAACATCTGCTTTTTTTTAATTCGCTGTTCGCGCTGAAGTTGCAAAACTTGCTCGTCGTTTAGCTCTGCAATGTTGCTTTCGCAATGCGGACATTGCTTATGTTTATCTGAAATTGATTTTGCACATTTTGGGCAACGAATAATCGCCATACTTCTCTCCATACTACGCATAAAAAAAGCGCCTTTCGGCGCCTTTATTGTACTTGTTTTATTTCTCGTTGTCTTTTTTGAATTCAAACCAATAACTAATTTTGGGGCGATAATTTTCTAAGTTGCCCACTAAGTTTAATTACTCTGCGTCTTTTGACTGCTTCTCTAAGCGTTTTTCCCAGAACGTGGCGTTTTTAATGCCTAATTTAACTGGATCAAATATGATTTTTCCGCCTTTTTTCTTCTGTTCTTCATAATCGCTCAAACATAACAAAGCAGGCTTAGCTACGAAGAAAATAGCTAAAATACCTAGTATGTTGATCCAGGCCATTAAGCCAACGCCAATATCACCAATAGTCCAGATATAACCTGAATTGTTTACCATGCCGTATGCAACCATAAACATAATCACAAACTTCACGATAACAAGCGGAATACTGCCTTTAAAATAACGATTTAAGTAAGCAATATTAGTCTCTGCAATAAAGTAATAAGCAAGTATTGTGGTAAAAGCAAAGAAGAACAATGCGATGCCAACAAATGCCTGCCCAAAGCTACCAAATACACTAAATAGAGCCATTTGCGTAAAGGCTGCTGAACCCACTTCAGTGGCTGCATCAACATTTTGAACAATAAATTGCCCTGCTGGTAACTCACCCACAATATTGTATTGCTGCGTTATTAAAATCATTAATGCTGTTGCAGTACACACAAAGATGGTATCAACGTAAACAGAGAAAGCTTGTACTAACCCCTGTTGAGCAGGGTGATCAACTTCTGCAGCGGCTGCTGCATGAGGCCCAGTACCTTGGCCTGCTTCATTAGAATATATACCGCGTTTAACGCCCCAACCAATAGCAGCACCAAAACCGGCCTGCGCAGTAAACGCATCACTAATAATTAAATAAAATATATCACCCACTTTATCTAAATTTAAAAATACTACGATTAGTGCCAATACTATGTAACCAAGCGCCATAAATGGCACTACTATTTGCGTAAAGTTCGCAATACGCTTTATTCCGCCGAAAATAATAAACGCCAAAACAATAAGGATAATTGCCAAAGCGACCAATTTAAAGCTGCCTACGTCACCAAAGCTAGTAGAAACCATATTGCCATCGCCAAAAACTTGAGTAAATGCATTACCTACCGCATTTGCTTGTACGCCTGGCAGAAAAACACCACATGCAATAATTGCCGAAACAGCAAATAAAACAGCTAGCCATTTTTGCCCTAAACAACGGTCAAAATAATACGCTGGGCCGCCACGATATTGCCCGTTTTCTTCTGTTTTATAAATTTGGCCTAAAGTAGATTCTGCATATGCGGTACTTGCACCTAGAAAAGCAACAACCCACATCCAAAAAATAGCACCTGGTCCACCAAAACCGATAGCTGCTGCAACACCTGCGATATTACCAACACCGACTCGTCCAGACAACGATACTGCAAGGGCTTGAAAAGATGAAATACCTTTATCAGACGTGTTTGGACTAAATAATAACTTACACATTTCTTTAAAATGTCTAACTTGAGCAAATCGAGTTAATACTGAATAAAACAAGCCTGCGCCTAGGCATAAATAGATGAGTGCATTACTCCAAACAACATCATTAACAGCGCTTACAAAAGCTTCCATGGATATCCTCTATAGTTATATTTATTATTTTTAATTACGAGACTCTGCTTTAGCTACTACGCAACATAAGTTTCACGAAATAAGGTTTTACCTCTCCCGTCCAGACTCATTATTTAATTAATCTTAACTTAAGTACCCCAACTTTGTTAACACTTAATTTTCAAAATATCTAATTACGTAGCTATTGTAAGGCACTACATCAGCAGTATTTAAAGGAAAGTAGATTGATTTGTACCGATACGGTGATGATACGCGGCGAAGAAACGTTAAAAACGTTTTGGAGTGAAGTTGCTATATGATTATTATTTTTTGTAAAAGGGGTTTTACTAAAAGCAAAAAGGGCATCAAAACTATTGATACCCTTCAAATAAACGTTTTATCTTAAATTATCAACAACATTAACAATTGCCGCTAACGTATCTTGACCAAATTGATACGAACGACGGTCTGACCAGCCATAGTCTGGATCAGGTAAATCGTTGTTGTCTTTAAATGGCATTTCAATTGTGTACGTTAATGCTTTGAATTCTTCAGCAGTAGCTGATGAACCTACCGTAAGGTTAGCTTGGCCGGGCTCATCTTTTGGATAGCCATGCTCATCTTGAAACTCTGGAGTAATAGTTAAAAGCGCAGCTTTAAAGCTATCTTCAAGGCCTTTAAGACGAGCATCGTAACTTGGAATACCTTCACTGCCTGCCACAAAGTTATACGGAATAGCTTCATCGCCGTGTATATCTAAGTGCATATCTAAGCCAGCTTCGCGCATTTTATTTAGTACTAGGTAAACCTCAGGGCTATTTTCCATGCTTGGTGTCTGCCATTCACGGTTTAAGTTAACGCCTTTAGCATTAGTACGGAGATGTCCGCGTGCGCTGCCATCTGGATTCATATTTGGCACAACGTAAAACACTGCTTTTGATAGAAGCGCAGCTGCATGTGGGTCTTCGTCATCAAGAAGTTTGTGCAGTAGACCTTCAACATACCACTGCGCCATTGTTTCACCTGGATGTTGACGTGCTGTGATCCAGATATTTTTCTTATCTTCACTTGGCTCACCAATTTTGAGCACACTCATATCGCGGCCATCAAGTGTTTCACCAAGCGTTATTAATTGGCAAGCGCCTTGGCTTTGTGCCCAAGATAATAAATCTAAATGGCGGTCGTAACTATATGGCGCAAAGTAAGCAAAATACACGCTGCCGCACTCTGGTTCAATTTCAAAGCTTAATGTGCCATTTTTATAGCTTGATGGTACACGAAACCATGTTTGGCGGTCATATGATGCAACGGCTTGATACCCTTCCCAACCATCTGGGTAAGCTGATTTATCAAGCTCATTAATATTTAACTTATGCAATTGGTAAGGCGTTGTTTCAAGACGAAAGTGAAACCACTGATAAAATTCAGACTGGTGATCTTTATTAATTTCTAATTGAATATTTAAAGGATCGGTGGCTTCAATAACTTTGATATTACCACTGTCGAAATTGCTGCTGATTTTCATGAAAAAAACCTTTAGGTTGAATAAGTTTATCTGCTTATTAATTCACAGAACTGACATTATTTTGTAAATAGTAAAACGAATGTGCATTTTCTTAATTAAAGCCTATCACAAGGCATACGCTTTAAAAATAATACACGACCAAAAAAGCCAGCAACATGCTGGCTTTTAAGTCACTGCAAATAAATTAGCGAGGTAAGCTTGGGAATGACACTTCGGCCATATCGCGCATACAACGAACTACTTGGCAGCTGTAACCAAACTCATTGTCGTACCATACATATAAAACAATACGGTTATCTTCAACAATCGTTGCTTGTGAATCAACAACACCTGCGTAACGGCTACCTACTAAATCGGTAGAAACAATTTCCGTTGATGCTGTGTAATCAATTTGGTCACGTAAGTCTGAATGAAGTGCAGTATCGCGTAAAAATGCGTTTAGCTCTTCAACTGATGTGCTTGTTGCTAAGTTAAGGTTCAAAATAGCTAGCGACACATTAGGTGTAGGTACGCGGATTGCGTTACCTGTTAATTTGCCTTCAAGCTCTGGTAATGCTTTTGAAACCGCTTTTGCAGCCCCTGTCTCAGTAATTACCATGTTAAGTGCTGCGGCGCGGCCACGGCGCTCTGCTTTGTGGTAGTTATCAATAAGGTTTTGATCGTTCGTGTACGAGTGTACAGTTTCAACATGGCCATTATTAATACCAAACTTATCGTTTAGTGCTTTAAGCGTTGGTGTAATTGCATTGGTTGTACAGCTTGCTGCACAAACAATTTTATCTTCAGGTAAAATATCTTTGTTATTAACACCATATACGATGTTTTTGATATTACCTTTTGCAGGAGCTGTTAATAATACTTTTGCAGCGCCCTTACACTCTAGATGCTGGCCAAGGCCCGCTTCGTCTTTCCAAATACCGGTGTTATCAACAATTAATGCATTGTCGATACCGTATTGAGTGTAATCAATTTCGCTAGGAGAGTTAGCGTAAATAACCTGAATGTAGCTACCGTTGGCTTTAATTGCGTTACGTTCTTTATCAATAGTGATTGAGCCATTGAATGGACCGTGAATTGAATCACGACGCAGTAAGCTTGCACGCTTTTCAAGATCACCCTCTTTACCGCCACGCACAACAATAGCGCGCAAACGTAAATCTGAATATGGACCTGATTTTTCAATTAATAAACGCGCTAGTAAACGACCTATACGACCAAAACCATACAATACAACATCGCGTGGTTCTTTCGCTGGTAAGTCAGCTATTTCTGCAAGTTCATCTTTTACAAATTCTTCTACTGAGCGGCCTTTTGCAGCTTCAGTGAACAAATAACTATATGCAAGCTTACCAATATCAATACGTGCAGAGTTTAATTCCATTTTGCTGATAGCTTCTAAAAATGGGAAGCTTTCACGCAAACGTAATTTAGTGCCTTCAAACTGAGCAACGGTTTTGTGAGATTTGATAATATCGATAGTACTGGCATTTACGAGAGGACGGCCATATACAGCGATTTCGATACCACGATTACGGTAAAGTTTACCAATAATTGGTTGCATGCTTTCTGCGTAATCTTGGCGCTCTTGCCAACTATTTGTGTATTCTAACTCGTGAGATGAGGTCATTTTATTTACCTAAGTTTATCATTTTGAACGGATAGCCTTTAAAAATGCACTATATTTTGAGAGTAATGCACTTCAGGCAGGGCTATTCTAATTTAATCTGAAGTTATTCTCTACTGTTAGGCGTTAAATGATTGCGTTAGAATAACAAGGTAGATATTCATTTGGGGTTAAGGGATGCTTAAAAAAGCAAGTGTACTATTGGGTTTGCTAACGTTGACAGGGTGTGAAGAGCCCTTGACACTCGCACAAGTGTGCAAAGAAACACCTGGCTTTTGTAGCGACTTAAACAAAGACAGCCACTGCAAGGATGAGCGTTCTGATGTAATTATCAAACGTTACATAGAATACAAAGACCCTACTGATGAAAATAAATACCAATTACTCAAGGACTTTGAATCTTATAACCAATGCATAACTTTGGCCGCCAAAATTGAACATATTAAGTTAAAAGCTAAAAAAACGTCACGTATTGACGGTCAATTAACGAGCATTAAAGAAATGACTCGCTTATATCAAGATACCCAAAATACGAACCATCCAGGTTTGCTCTACTACCAATGGTCACGAAATAATAACCAAAACGCACTGACTAAATTATTGGCGATAGAAAATGACAAAAGTGTAACGCAAAGTGCCGAAATGCAATTTTTTTTAGCATCGTACTATATTAAGTTCGACGATGAAAAAACCATTGATTTGCTTTATAAAACTTTAGAACTCAATAAAAAAGACAACGTACCGAATCCTGAAGTGTATACATCACTTATTAGTCTTTTTTATAAACATGATAAATTTAAGCATGCATATATATTTTCTAAAGTAGCGCAAATGTCGGGGATTGAAAATATTGACGTGTTTGAAATTGAGCAGCAATTAATAACGAATGGTAAAAGCTTAGACAGCCTAGATGTACTTGCAGAGCAAACATTTCAGCAAATAATGGCAGGTGATTTTGTATCTCCTCGAGAGTTTTAATTTATAATCGCAAAAATAACCTAATACCAATCTGCTTATATATGGGGTCTATTTAACGTTAAGGAAATTACGCTAGAACTAGGCAAAAATTTTTGTATCTAGTTGTTCTAAATAAAACATTTTTAACGACGTTATAGTGCAATTTAATTCGTTAAATTGATCAAAGATTTATGCAGGTTGGTATAATTTAATAACTAGGTTATTCAGTCAAATAAAAAGGCAGCTTACGCTGCCTTTTTTTATTTTGCTTTGCTTGTGCCCACTTCTACGCGGGTTTTAAGCTTTTGACCTGGTCGAAAAGTCACCACGCGACGTGCCGAAATAGGAATATCTTCGCCTGTTTTCGGGTTGCGGCCTGGTCTTTCTTTTTTGTCTCGAAGATCAAAGTTACCAAATCCAGAGAGCTTAACCTGCTCGCCTTTTTCTAGCGCTGAGCGGATTTCTTCAAAAAACGCTTCAACTAAATCTTTGGCATCTTTTTTATTGATCCCGAGCTTTTCAAATAGGTGTTCAGCTATGTCGGCTTTAGTAAGCGCCATATCTAGTCCCTCAACGATGCATTAAACTGTTCGGCCAATTCGGCCACCACGTTATCAACTACTAGATTGATATCTTTCTCTTCGAGTGTTCTATCAACCGCTTGCAGTGTTAGAGCAATCGCCAAACTCTTATAATTTGGCTCAATACCTTTGCCCTTATACACATCGAATAAGTTTAGGTCAACCAATTGATTTCCGCCAACTTTTTCGATCACACTTAAAATGTCGCCAGATTTAACGCTGTCTGCCACTAAAATCGCGATGTCGCGGCGATTTGAAGGGAATTTAGACACCCCTTCTGCTTGCGGTAAATTTCTTTTTTCTATTGCTGACATTTCAATTTCAAAAACAAAAGTTGCGTTGTTGATATCTAACGACTTTTGAGCTTGAGGATGTAAAGCACCAAAAAAACCAACCTTTTTGCCATCAACATATATTACAGCTGATTGACCAGGGTGAAGTCCATCTGACTGCTCGGCTTTAATTTCAAAGCGAGTAACGTCATTAGTAATTGCAAGTAAGGCTTCAACATCACCTTTTAGGTCGTAAAAATCAACGTTACGTTTTTCTTCAACCCAATGCTCACCATTTACAAGACCAGTAATAACACCACCAATAACCGGTACTTGGTAAACACCGTTTTCTGCACTTTCGTCGCTTATAAATTTAAGACCATGTTCGAATAAACGAATACGAGGCTGTTGGCGATTTTGGTTATACACTACAGACGCTAATAAACCCGGCATTAAACTTACACGCATCGCTGACATTTCAATTGAAATAGGGTGCGGTAATACCATTGCTTTACACTCTGGGTGTAAAATAGCTTGTGCTTTAGGGTCTACAAAGCTATATGTAATTGCTTCTTGGTAACCACGAGTCACTAACGTATTGCGGAACTTGCTAAGCGCAATAGTTGCTTCGTTATGTGTCGTCATTTTAAGTTTTGCAGTTGGTGCAACATTTGGAATGCTGTTGTAACCGTAAACACGTGCTACTTCTTCAATTAAATCTTCTTCGATGCGAATATCAAAACGGTAGCTTGGTACGTCCGCACTCCAGCTTTCATTTTCTACTTTAACATCAAGACCTAAACGCGTAAGAATATCTGTTACTTTAGCATCTTCAATATGATGACCAATAACACGGTCTAAACGTGCACGACGAAGACGTACTTCAGTCACTTTTGGTAGTTTGTCAGCCGCAACAGCTTCAACTACAGGGCCTGCTTGACCACCTACAATCTCAAGAAGAAGTGCTGTTGCACGTTCCATTGCATCATGTTGTAGAGCAAAATCAACACCACGTTCATAACGGTGTGAAGCATCAGTGTGTAAACCGTAGCTACGTGCTTGCCCTGCAATTGCTACAGGATTAAAAAATGCGCTTTCAAGTAATATATCAGATGTTTTATCTGTAACACCTGATTGCTCACCACCAAAAATACCTGCAATTGCAAGTGCTTTGTTATGATCGGCTATCACAAGTGTTGTGTCGTTTAATTTAGCGGTGTTACCGTCTAATAAAACAAGTTCTTCACCTGCGTTTGCACTACGTACTTTAATACCACCTTCAACCGCATTTAAATCAAACGCGTGCATTGGATGACCAAGTTCAAGTAATACATAGTTTGTAACATCAACTACTGGGTCGATTGAACGTACGCCACTACGACGTAGCTTTTCAACCATCCAAAGTGGTGTTTCTGCGTCAAGGTTAATGCCTTTTATCACACGACCAAGGTAACGAGGACATGCATCTTCATTAACTAGCTCAATTGATACTTTGTCATCAATTGTTGGAGTAACAGCTGGAATATCTAATACATTTACATCAATACTATTTAAAACACCTACTTCACGTGCTAAACCTTTTATACCTAAACAGTCACCACGGTTTGGTGTTAAATCAACATCTATAATATTATCATCAAGACCTAGGTAGTCACGTAAATCAGTGCCTACTGGTGCATCGCTTGGCAATTCCATAATGCCGTCGCCTTCTTCGCTAATACCTAGCTCAACAAAAGCACATAGCATTCCGTTCGAAGGTTGACCGCGTAGTTTGGCTTTTTTAATTTTAAAGTCACCAGGCAGTACAGCGCCCACAGTTGCAACAGCAACTTTAATACCTAAACGACAATTTGGTGCACCACACACGATATCAAGTAGCTCGTCGCCACCTACGTTAATTTTGGTAACACGCAGTTTATCTGCATCAGGGTGTTGTCCACATTCAACAACTTCACCTACAACTACGCCATTAAATTTGGCAGCAGCAGGCTCAACGCCATCAACTTCTAGACCAGCCATTGAAAGCTGTTCCGAAAGAGCTTGCGTATCAATAGCAGGATTAACCCACTCTCTTAACCACTTTTCACTAAATTTCATTTTATTGTTTCACTCTTAACGGAACTGGTTCAGGAATTTTAAGTCATTTTCGAAAAATGCACGCAAATCGTTTACGCCATAGCGCAACATAGTTAAACGCTCTACACCCATACCAAAAGCAAAGCCGGTGTATTTTTCTGGGTCAATGCCCACAGACTTAAGTACATTTGGATGTACCATGCCGCAGCCTAGTACTTCTAACCACTTACCGTCTTTACCCATAACATCTACTTCAGCCGAAGGTTCTGTAAATGGGAAGAATGAAGGACGGAAACGAATTTCCATATCTTCTTCAAAAAAGTTACGTAAAAAATCATGCAAAATACCTTTTAGCTCAGTAAAGCTAACATCGGTATCAACCATTAAACCTTCAACCTGATGGAACATAGGTGTATGTGTTTGGTCGTAATCGTTACGGTATACGCGTCCAGGTGAAATAATGCGCAGTGGCGGCTGCTCAGTTTCCATAGTACGAATTTGCACGCCACTTGTTTGTGTACGTAGTACTAATTTAGGATTGAAATAAAAGGTATCATGATCAGCACGTGCTGGATGGTGCTCTGGAATATTTAGCGCATCAAAGTTATGAAAATCGTCTTCGATTTCTGGACCAGATTTAACTTCAAAACCTAACTCACCGAAAAAGCTTTCTATGCGCTCAATAGTGCGCGTAACTGGGTGTAAACCGCCAGTAGGCATAACACGCCCTGGTAGAGTTACATCTATAGTTTCAGCAGCTAGTTTTTCTTCAAGTGCTTTACTTGCTAGCAACTCACGCTTTTCGTTGATAGCAGCTTGTACATCTTGTTTAGCTTGGTTTATAACTTGGCCTGCTTCTTTACGTTCTTCAGGTGCTATTTTACCTAACGTTTTAAGTAAGCTAGTGATTTCGCCTTTTTTACCAAGGTAATTAACCCTGATATCTTCTAACTGCGCTATTTCACTGGCACTGGCTACCGCCTCAAGTGCTTGCGCTAATATGTTTTCTAAGTTCATTCGATACCTGATCTTTCACAGAAGGTGATTGCTTAAGAGCGTGTTGGCCTTTCAAGATTGCTTTACAACAGTGTGGTTGGTTATTAAATAAGGTTAAGCATTGGACTGTAGTTTCCTACATAAGTGATGCAATAACGCTAAATAAAGACCAAACACATGCAGTTTGAAGTGTTTATCTCGGAGGCTACGTTCTTTGTTGTTCGGGTTTCGCATATAAATACTACGCTAAAGCCCTCACGACGCGATTAAAGCACTCTTAAGTTAAACAAATTCCAATCAGGAAAGGTAAACACGCTCTGATAATAGCTTATGATAACTGAAAGAAGGGTCTAGATTCTAGACCTACTACAGCTTTAACGTTGATTTTATAAAAGGAATAGTTAATTTTCGCTGTGCTGCCATAGATGCATGATCTAATTTGTCGAGTACATCTAATAAAGCACGCATATCACGGCTTAAACGGGTTAGTAAAAAGCGTGCACACTCATCACTTAATTCAAGGCCGCGCATATGAGCGCGCTTAACAAGTGCTTGTGCTTTATCGTCGTCACTCATAGAACGAATTTGAAAGGTTGTTCCCCACGTTAAGCGAGACTCTAAGTCAGGCAGCGAGATATTAAGCATGCTAGGAAGTAAATCGGCAGTTACTACTAACATTTTTCCGGGTTCGTTAAACCGGTTAAAAAAGTTGAATAGTGCTTTTTCCCATGCATCATTGCCTGCAACTAAATGCACGTCATCAATACATAGAACATCAAGTGCTTCTAAACCGTCTAATACCATAGGCCCAAAGTCAATTACTTCGCGCATAGACAGCAGCATATTAGATAGGCCACGCTCTTGTGCTTTAATGCAGGTTGCATACAAAAGGTGAGACTTACCCGAATCACCTAACCCACATAAATAAGTATACTGAAACTTTTTAGCTAACTTCGAAAAGCTATCTTTTAAATGGTTAACCTCTAACGAATCTTCCCCACCAAAGTACGATGCAAATGTTTCGTCATCCGGCAAGGTAACCGGTAATGCCATTTGCATCGGCTCAGAAGTTAGCATTATGGCGTTATCCATTGATACTCTAAGCTATTTTTATCAACAACATGATAAAAAGCGCGTGGATCCTCATAATCTTTAAATGAGGAGTCTAACCCTAACCCTTTTTTAAGATCGCTTAGGTTACCAGTGTGGTTTAGTTTAAATTCTACAAATTCTGGTGTTTTACGAACAATTTTAACTTGCGTAACAACGCTTAAGTTCAATAATCTTTGTTTTGCTAATTCAACATCAACAAAACTTTGCGTGCCTTTTAATATTAGCGTGGCCGCGGCTTGTTCATAATAAGCATTTGGATCAATAGCGTACTCGCTTGCAAGGCCTCGAGCTAAGGTATCAATCATTTGACTCACTATTTGCTGCTTATCGCCCGTTAATCTATTTGAATCAAATTGATCATCATTAGTAAAACGCCAATCTAAAATCCAATTTTCACTATCCGCTTCTTTATACATTCTTGCTGTAATACTTCGCTCAGCACTGTAGCGTCTAGAGGCCTCTTCTACTGGTTCAGAAAAGTTACCCCATACCTCAGGAATACCTACTAAACGTCTATCTTGTAAATCAAGTAATGGCACAACGACAGGCAGACCACGGCGTCCTGCTTTGTCATAAATTAACTGCTCTAATTGCGGGTAACTTTCTTGTGTTACTAATTCTCTGCGCCAATTGTCTTCAATACCTAACCATATTGCGACTAACGGGCGTTGTACTCCCCATAAAGGTAAGTTTAACTCTTTGATTAACGCATTGATCTTTCGAGCTTCAAATTTAACAACAAGTTTCAACTGTCCATTTGCTCTCTCGTCATATTCAAACTTAAGCATATAATCAGAAATATCTTTAGTGCGTTGCTGTGCTAATTTATTTTGATCCGCAGTTTCATCACCGCTTACTTTCACTAAAACATTGAGCAAAGCTTTACGACTCGCAGCTAATCGAGTGTCTCGTGTTTTGTCATCCACTTTTAAAATATCTTGATATAGATCAGTTACTTCAACTGCCGACGCAGAAAAACAAAATAAAATGGATATGGAGCTAATTAATAATCTATACACAGGCTGTTAGTTCTTGGTTTTAAACTGATTTGATCCTAAATCAAAGACAGTAACAAAGCAAAATTAAATTTGTTATCTAAGGAAATGAAAGTAATTAGCTTTTATAGAAAGTAAAAAAGATTAAATATGAATAAGATAGTTGAGTGAGTTGTACGCTATTTACCTACATTTAACTTTGCTATACTTTTAAAACGCGAACCTTTCGGGTTTAGTTAGATCATGAAGGTATTTAATGTAAGTACTTGATGATGTTATGGCATTGATTGTTCGTTATTGGTTCACATTTTACTTTCTGCAGACGTAAAGAGCCCGAATTTTTAGATGTTGGCTCTCTACAATGTGAAGTCGGTGCGCTACGCAGTAGAATGTCGTAGTGCCCACAGCAGTAGAAAGTCACGTAGCAAATGCTGCTGTATTGGCCGACTGGGGTATTGAGGATTTTTGTTGTGATTCTAGCGTCGGGAGTCGCTGCGCTCGCCCGACCTACGTGATAGGTGTTGATGTAGTGTGTGTTAATTGTGCGCATTTCACTTTTCTGCAGACGTAAAAAAGCCCGAACCGTTAGAGCCGGGCTTTCTACAATGTGAAGCTTGTGTAATGTCATAGTGCCCACAGCAGTAGAAAGTCACGTAGCAAATGCTAATTTATTGGCCGACTGAGTTATTGAGGGGTTTTGTTGTGATTTTAACGTCGGGAGTCGCTATGCTCGCCCGCCCTACGTGATGCGTGTTGATGTAGTGTGTATTAATTACGCACATTTACTTTTCTGCAGACGTAAAAAAGCCCGAATCGTTAGATTCGGGCTTTCTACAATTTGAAGCCTGGTAATGTCCTACTTTCACATAGCAAATGCTACACTATCATCGGCGCTGTTTCGTTTCACTACTGAGTTCGGCATGGGATCAGGTGGGTCCAAAACGCTATTGTCACCAAGCAAATTAGGGCGTTAATTCGTATCGTTACGTATTAACTGAATTTGGAAAATATCTGATAATATTTTTTAAGTCTTTCTTAAGTAATATCTACTTTAGTCATATTAACTTCTGTCTAAACTGTCGCATAAAACGCGTTTGGCGTTGTATGGTTAAGCCTCACGGGTAATTAGTACAAGTTAGCTTAATGGCTCACACCACTT